>JASGFW010000010.1:0-48480 GCA_047605305.1 Gordonia sp. (in: high G+C Gram-positive bacteria) | reverse complement strand
ACCGAGTCCAAGTCCGTTACCCGAACGGAGGATCGGTTCGCCGGTTTCCTCGGGTACATGACTCTGCGCGAGGAGATCCGGCAGCGCGAACGCGACCTCAAGTTCGAGCGACGCGTATCGACTCAGGAGTCCACGATCGCCGATCTCGCCGCCCTCAAACGCGGCCATGTGATCGGGCTCGACAGCGGCCGCCACCGCGGCCTGGCCGTGGTACTTGAGCCGGCCGTGTATTCGGCCGACCCGAAACCTCTCGTGCTCAGTGAGGATGCGTGGTGTGGCCGGGTCGGTACCCGCGACTTCGTCAATCCACCCGCGGTGCTCGGCAACATGCGGCTACCCAAGAATCCCGACCGGCGTACGGGCCGGGGACGCCGCGATCTTGCGTCGGCGTTGCGTTCCACGGGGATCGAAGTTCCACGCGGCCGACCGCGCAAGCGGGCGCCAGCCGCCGACGACGCAGAACTGTTGCGGCTCCGTCATCGGCTGCGGGCGCATCCGGCGCATCGCGCCGAAGGAGCCGACGACCTCTTCCGCCTAGCCGAACAACGCAACCGGATTATTCGGGACATCGTGTCGGCGGAACGGTCCATCGGCGAACGCACATCGACGTTGTCGGTCACCTTCGACCGGATCGTCGGTCTGCTGAACGAACTGGGATATCTGGAGCGGTCGGCTGGCGAGGTGTCGGTGACGCCCACGGGGCATCTGCTCAGCCGGATTTATAGCGAAAGCGATTTGCTGGTGACCGAATGTATCCGGGCCGGCATCTGGGATCGACTCGGTGCGGCGGACTTGGCCGCGGTGGTGGCGTCGATGGTGTTCGAATCGCGCCGGGAGAGTTTCGCGGGCGCGGATGCGATGCCGGGCAATATCGGGTTGCGGACGGCCGTCGCGCAGACGGTGGAGATCTGGCGGTCGGTGACGGCGTTGGAGAACTCATACGCGATCGCCCCCACCAGGGAGCCCGACACCGGATTCTCTGTTGCCGTGTCGCTGTGGGTATCGGGGCGTTCCCTGACGGAGTCGCTGGCGGCGGCGGGTGAACGCGGTCAACTGCTCTCGCCCGGTGACTTTGTCCGCTGGAATCGTCAGGTGGTCGACCTACTCGAACAGATTCGACTCGGCGTCGGAGCCGACGCCCCGCTTGCCGCATCGGCTCGGGCGGCATCGGTCGCGATCCGCCGCGGTGTGGTGGCCGCTGAATTAGGTTGAGTGGCTAGCGCGGTCGCGGGCGGTCCAGGGTGGGGTGGTGACGAGTTGGTGATCGTGGCCCGGCGCTGAGGTAACGTACGTACACATCTCATGAGTCACGAGACAGTAAGCCACCAGGCACAATGCGCGACCAGAGACAGTACCCGACCAGAGACAGCGTCGAAGGTGAGAGCGGGAGACAGACGATGACCCATTCCGATGAGCCCACCAGCTCCGGCGGAACCACCCCACCGAGCGATGACGCCGCCTACCAGCCGCAGCAGTCGGCACAGCCCTTCGGGCAGGCGGGCTATGGTCAGCCCGGTTATGCACAGGCCGGCTACCCCACGCCGAATTTTCCCCAATCGGGATACGAGCAGCCAAGCTACGGCCAGCCAAGCTACGGGCAGGCGGGATACGGGCAAGCGGAGCAGATCGGGGGTTATCCCGCGCAGGCCTACCAGCAGGAGGCATATCCGACGGCTGACCAGCAAGCGTTCCTCGCGCCATACGGGCAGCAGCCCGGGTATGGCCAATTTCCCCAGTATGGCCAGACACCCCAGTACGGCCAGCCCGGCTACGCGCAGTCTCCCCAGCCTGGCCAGCCCGATTATGGCCAGCCCACTGGACAGTTCAGTCAACCCGGCTATAGCCAACCCGGATATGGGGGGCAACCCGGTTATGGGCAGTATGGCGGGCAATTCGGTCCACCCGCCTACGGATCACCTACCGGGCCGCACGGCCAATTCGGCGTTGGTGATCAGTTTGCCGCGATGGCGACGGGGAGTTCACGTAAGGGCCTGCGTACCCTGCTGATTGCCGGCGGGACGGGGCTTGTGCTGGTGGCAATCCTCGTCGTGGTGACGGCATTCGCGTGGCCCGGATGGGCGCCGAAGAGTCTCGATCAGACCGCTGCGCAGAACGGCGTGAAAAAGGTGCTGACCGATGACTATCAGGCCACCGAGGTTTCCGACGTGCAGTGCCCGTCCGGTCAGCGGGTGAAGAAGGGTAATTCGTTTAGCTGCTCGGTGACGGTTGGCGGGCAGAAGCAAACGGTCAAGATCACCTTTCTCGATGACGACGGTAAGTACGAGGTCGGCCGGCCCACCAGCTGAGGGCTCCCTCACGTGGCCAGGTGCTGCCAGTCGAGCGCGCCGGCCAGTCGGTTGACCGAGTTGGCGATACCGAGTTCGGCAGTCAGTTCGGCAAGTCGGACCGGCTCGGCCGGTGCCGTGGGCAGGTAGTCATCACCGGATATGTGCGTCGGCGCGTCGGTGCGGACCAGCACCACCGTGCGGGCCCTCTGCAAGTAGTCCGCGGCGTCGGTGAGCGCCGCTCGTTGACGCGCGGTGAGCCCTGCCGCCGGATCGGCCGCAGCGAGACCGAGTGCGTGAAGGCTGCCATACTCGGTGAGTAGCTTGGCGGCGGTCTTCTCGCCGATCCCGCTGACGCCGGGTAGCCCGTCGGAGGGATCGCCGCGCAACATCGACATCTCGGCGTACGCGGTGCCCGCGTTACCGGCGGGAAGCAGATATCGCTGTGCCACCTCCGTTGGCCCCATCAATTCGGCTTTAGCCAGTCCGCGTCCCACGTAGAGGACCCGGACGAGCACCGGGTGATCGGCCACCACCTGCAGCAGGTCGCGATCACCGCTGACGACGAGTACCTGGTCGGTGCGCTCACCGGCTGCCAGCGTGCCGATGACATCGTCGGCCTCACATCCGGGCGCACCCGCGGTGGCGATGCCTGCCGCCGCCAACAGTTCGAGGATCATCTGCACCTGGGGCCCGAGTGTGTCGGGAATTTCCTCAATGCCGCTCTCCCCGGCGACGCGATGTGCCTTATACGAAGGGATCAGTTCGGTGCGGAACGCCGGTCGCCAATCGAGATCCAGGCATACGACCAGGCGGGTGGGGCGGTGCGCGGTGACCAGCGCCGCGATCGTGTCGAGAAAGCCGCGTACCGCGTTCACCGGCCGACCGTCGGGGGAGGTGATCTTTTCGGGCAGGGCGTGAAAGGAGCGAAACCATAGGCTCGCCCCATCGAGGAGCATGATAGATCCGGCCATGCCACAACTGTGCCATCCGCGTAGGCTGCGTCCATGAGCGCCACCGGCTATGAGCGTTGTGAATCAGCGGTGTACGGACGACGCATCTCGCGGGCTGCCGAACTCACCGCGCAGGCGGGTCTGGATGCGGTGATCGTCTCACCGGGCCCCGACCTGCGGTATCTGACGGGTTCCCGGGCCGACACTTTTGAACGGCTGACGGCGTTGGTGATCTCTGCCGATGCTCCCGCCCGGCTGGTCGTGGCGCGGCTCGAACGTGCCTCGGTGCGTGATTCGGCGATCGAGGAACTCGGTATCGAGGTCACCGACTGGGTCGACGGCGAAGATCCGCATTCGCTTGTGCTCGCTGGTTTGCCGCGGACATCGCGTATCGCGGTGTCTGAGGCGATGCCGGCGTTACACGTTCTACCGCTTGCCGACCGGGTCGGTGCGACCCCACAGCTGGCCACATCGGTGTTGCGCGAGTTGCGAATGATCAAGGACGACACCGAGATCGCCGCGTTACGGCGAGCGGGTGCGGCTATCGACCGGGTGCAGGCACGGATGGGGGAATGGCTGCGGCCCGGGCGTACCGAGCGGGAGATCGCCGCCGATATCGGTGCGGCGATCGTCGAGGAGGGGCATACCGCAGCAGAATTCATCATCGTCGGATCCGGACCCAACGGTGCCGACCCGCATCACGAGTTCTCCGATCGCATCGTCGATGCCGCCGATATCGTCGTCATCGACATCGGCGGGCCGGTGGAGCCGGGCTACAACTCCGACACGACCCGCACCTACTGTTTCACCCCGCCGAATGCGGAGATCGCCGACGCGTACGCGGCACTCGAACTCGCCCAGAAAACGGCGGTGGCCGCCGTGCGGCCCGGTGTGACTGCGGCGCAGGTCGACGCGGCGGCGCGGGATGTGTTGGTCCAGGCAGGTTTCGGCGATAACTTCATCCATCGCACCGGCCACGGGATAGGCCTATCGGTACATGAGGAGCCCTATATCGTCAGTGGTAACTCGTTGCAACTGGTGCCCGGGATGGCATTCAGCATCGAACCCGGTGTGTATTTTCCCGGGCGATGGGGCGCGCGGATCGAAGACATCGTCGTCGTCACCGCCGACGGATGTGAGACGCTCAATAACCGCCCGCATGAACTGATCGTTCTCTAGGCCCCCCGTTACGAGACGAATCCAGTTATGAGGCGAATAACGGCGGTTACGAGCCGAATAACGACTGCGCGCCGAGCACGCGGACGACGTCGATCTCGATGACCACCCGACGTGCGTTGGGTTTCGGTTCCCGATACCGTGCGGCATACCGGCGTTCGGCCTCGGCTATCCGTTCAGGCTCGCGCCGCACCCTCGCCGGGCCTTCGAGGGTGATCCAGCGCGGGCCGTCGACGTGGGTAACCGCGGCGTAGTGTGCCGATTCGACGTTGCGTACCTTCTGATTGCCATCGGTGGTGATGATCCGTACGAGCGAGGCGTGCGGATCAAAGGTGAAGCCCACCGCCACGACGTGCGGGGTACCGTCGGACCGCAGTGTCGCCAGTGTGGCCAGATGCCGTTCGGTGAGGAATTCACGGGCAGCGTCACCCAGGGCAGATGCGTCTCGGCGTGAGCGCGGGGCGCGGGGCGCGGTGTGATCGGCGGACATGACACCACGGTATCGCGTCGCATGTCCCCAGACGCCCTACCGGCGGCATGAGTGCCGCCCTGGCGCAATGCCATACTTCTTGGCATGGCTGATTCCCGCCGCGGCGTTCCGCTCGGTTCTCTCGTCGTGTTCGGGGGGCGCAGCGAGATCGGGCTAGCAGTTGCCCAGCGGCTCGCCGCTGGGCGCACGGTGGTGCTCGCGGCGCGGCGACCGTACGCTCTCTCCGCGGAGGCCACCGAACTCAGGGCAGCGGGGGCCACCGATGTCGTCACCATTGGATTCGATGCGGACGACACGCAATCTCATACCGCGCTGATCGAGCGATTGGCACATAGCTACGGCCCGATCGACATCGCCGTGGTGGCGTTCGGAATTCTCGGCGATCAGCGTCGCGCCGAACACGATGTCGCACACGCATTGCAGATCGCGCACACCGATTATCTCGCGCAGATCAGCGTGCTCACCCCGCTCGCTACTACCTTGCGTGAACAAGGTAGCGGGACGATCGTCGTGTTCTCCTCCGTCGCCGGTGTGCGCGTGCGGCGGGCCAACTATGTTTACGGCTCGACCAAGGCCGGTCTCGACGGATTTGCCAGCGGTCTCGCCGACGCACTGCATGGCAGCGGGGTTCGCCTTGTGCTGGCCCGGCCGGGATTCGTGATCGGTGCGATGACCGCCGATCTCATGGCCGCCGGCACATCGCCTGCCCCCATGTCGGTGACCGCCGACGATGTTGCCGACGCGGTGGTGCGCGCCTATCACCGGGGACGTGGTGAGGTATGGATACCGTGGACGCTACGCCCGGTGTTCTTCGGGCTGCGCCTCTTACCCCGGGCGATCTGGCGGCGGCTACCTCGATGACGGTCGGGTTACCGCAGGCACCAACGCATTTCGTTGTCGTCGGAATCGGAGCCGACGGATGGGCGGGGTTATCCGCACAGGCGCAGGTGCATCTGCGCGGTGCTCGTGTCGTCTACGGTTCGCGACGGCAACTCGATCTACTCGGGCCCGGCCATGCGGAATCAATTGCGGCGGAACTGATCGAATGGGGTTCGCCGATGTCTGAACACCTCCGGGCGGTGCTCGCCGAATCGACGCTACCGGTGATCCATATCCTCGCCAGCGGTGATCCGATGTTCCACGGCGTGGGCAGCACGATCGTGCGGGCCGTTGGTTCTCGCCGTGTCACGGTCGTTCCGGCGATCTCAAGTGTGAGCTTGGCATGTGCACGGCTGGGGTGGGATCACAGTGACGTCACCGTCATCAGTACCTTGCGCAGCGATGTCAACGTGATCGTGCCCGCGCTTGCCGATGGGCGGCGGCTGCTTGTACTGAGCCGCGACGGCCGCGATCCGGCCGGAATCGCCGCCACATTGACCGCGCGCGGGTTTGGCTGGTCGACGGTGACCGTTCTCGAACAACTCGGCGGCCCGGGTGAGCAGGTGATCTCGGGGGTGGCACATAGCTGGCGTCACGGGGAGTGCAATCGGCTCAATATCGTTGCGGTGCACTGTGTCGGGCGTCGCGGCGTGGGGGTTCCGGGGCTATCTGACGACGAATTCATCAACGACGGCCAGATCACGAAATCGCCGGTGCGCACGCTGACGGTGGCCGCCTTGCGGCCCGGCGGTCCGCAGTTGCTGTGGGATATCGGGTCGGGTTCGGGCAGTGTTGCGATCGAGTGGCTGCGCTTTGACGCTGCTGGTTTCGCCATTTCCTTCGAGCGCGATCACCGGCGGGCAGCGGCGATCGCGCAGAACGCACATCGGCACGGCGTCGGTGCGGCGCTCACCATCCGCGGCGAGGTGCCACAAGCATTGGACGACGCACCGGATCCCGATGCGGTGTTCATCGGTGGCGGGCTTGACGAGATCACTCTTGCCGCCGCGTGGGAGGCACTGCTCGACGGCGGGACAATGGTGGTGAACGCGGTGACCGTTGAATCGCAACTGCTGCTGACTCAATGGCATCGCGCCCACGGCGGGACGTTGCGGCGCATTGCCACCGAAACCGTCGAACCGCTCGGTTCGATGAGCACCTGGCGTCCGGCGCTACCCATCGTTCAGTGGGTCACGGAGAAACCAACGCCAACGCGGGCAGGGGGAGCCGAATGACCGTCTACGTCATTGGTGCCGGACCGGGTGCGGCCGATCTGATCACGGTGCGTGGTGCCCGGGTGCTGGCGCAGTGTCAGGTGTGCCTGTATGCAGGCTCGCTCGTTCCCGATGAACTGCTGCAATTGTGCCCAGCGGATGCGGTGCGAATCGATACGTCCCGGATGCTGTTGTCCGACATCGTCAGTCACATCGTGGCGGCGCACCGCGCCGGCCATGATGTGGCCCGCCTGCACTCCGGTGACGTGTCGATCTATTCCGCACTCACCGAGCAGCGCCGAGAGCTCGCACCACATCATATTCCGATAGAGGTGATACCGGGAGTGCCCGCATTCGCCGCGGCGGCTGCCGCCCTTGATGCCGAACTCACCGTTCCCGGCGTAGGCCAGAGCATCCTGATCACGCGGGTGTCAACATTGTCCACTGATATGCCGCCGGGGGAGGAGCTTGCGCGACTCGCGGCCACCGGGGTCACCCTGGCACTACACCTCGCCGCACATCGCGCCGAGCAGCTCACGTCCACGCTGATCCCGCATTATGGTCCGACATGCCCCACCGCGACAGTGGCGTTTGCCTCTCGTCCTGATCAGCGGATCGTTCGATGCCCGTTACTGGAGCTGCCCGATGCGCTTGCCGCGGCGGGAATTTCGCGCACCGCGGTCATCTTCGTCGGCCGGGTGCTCGATCCCGCCGCCAGCGGCGCGCCGACCGATAGCTATCTATATTCGCAGGCCCGGATGACTAAGCTGCGGCAGCGATCTCCGGCATCGGAACTTCCGCGGTGAATCGCGTACTCATACTTGGTGGTACGGGAGAGGCTCGCGAATTAGCCGTGGCGCTGCGCGATCGTGGTGTGGCGGTGATCAGTTCGCTTGCCGGGCGGGTGAGTAATCCCCGTTTGCCGGTAGGAGAGGTGCGCATCGGCGGTTTCGGGGGAGCAGACGGATTACGGGACTGGTTGCGCGGTAACGGTATTAGTGCTGTTGTCGACGCGACTCACCCCTATGCCGCCACTATCACGGCACATGCGGTTACCGCGGCGCGGGCGGCGGGCGTTCCGCTGTTGCGGCTGTGTCGTCCGGCGTGGACGGCGCAACCGGGCGACAACTGGGTGCATGTGCCCACGATCTCCGCGGCCGCCGCCGCTGTGGGCGAGGGCGGGTTGGGCACGAACACAGTCGGGGAGGGCGCGCGACGGGTATTTCTCACCACCGGACGCCAAGACGTGACGGCGTTTTCGGGGATCGCCTCGGCGTGGTTTCTTATCCGCGTCGTTGACCCGCCGGAGTCACCACTGCCACCTCATCATGAATTGCTTCGCTCGCGCGGACCTTATCGCCACACCGATGAACTGACCCTGATGCGCCGCCATCGGATTGACACTCTGGTCACCAAGAACAGCGGTGGCGCGCTGACTCACGGCAAACTCACCGCGGCACGCGAACTCGCGATCCCGGTGATCATGATCGCCCGTCCTGATGAAATGTCCTGCGACGCAACGGTGCCAGACACCGCGACGGCAACCGAATGGGTGGTCGATCTGCTGCGCCAACAGGCGTCGGAAGTCGGGCGGCGGTAGTCAAGCGTCGTGGTGTCGCGGAGTGAAGACGAGCGTCCCGGCCGCGCGATCGACGACGCGGGTCGCCGACGAGCCGAGGATCAACATCGTGCGCATGTCCACCGTTGCCGGATCCAGTTCGGCCGCTGTGGTGATGCGCAGGCTCTGTTCCGGCCCGCCCACGTCGCGACCTACGACAACGACTCTGTCGGGGTGCACAATGTCTAACAGGATCTCTTTGAGGCGCGGCACCTGCCACGTGCGGCTACCCGACCCGGGGTTGTAGACCGCGATCACCAGATCGGCGGCCAGCGCATGACGAATGCGTTCTTCGATGACCGACCATGGCTTGAGTCGATCAGACAACGAGATCACTGCGAAGTCATGCCCGAGCGGGGCACCGACAGCCGCGGCCACCGCGTTCGCCGCGGTCACCCCGGGCACCACCCGGACGCCGACCCCATGCCAGCGCGGTTCGGCTGCCACCTCGGCCACCGCCGACGCCATCGCGAATACGCCAGGATCACCTGAGGAGACCACGGCCACCCTGGCGCCGCGCGAGGCCAGGTCCAGTGCGAATTCGGCACGCTGTGCTTCGACCCGGTTGTCACTCGCATGCACCCGTTGACCGGCCAGTGGAGTCACCCGCGCCAGGTAGGTTGTGTAGCCGACGAGGTCGGTGGCCGCAGCCAACTCCGCACGCACCTGGGGGGTGGTCTGCTCCGTCGCACCAGGACCGAGCCCGACAACGACCACCTCACCGGCCGGTGCCGCACCGGCAGTCGGTATTCCGGCAGTCGGTATTCCGGCGAGGTAGCGGGGGTTGTTGCGTCGGCTCGGCAACACGATCATCGAGAAATACGGCACCTGCGCGGGATCGACGTCGGTCACCGCCGCGATACGCTCAACTGCGGTCGACGCCCGTTCTACGTACCATGCCTCGTCGAGTCGGCCGGCCCGTCGCAATGCCTCGCGCACTGTCTCAAAAGTGCGGCCCAGCTTGAGAACTGCAACCGCCTCCGCCTGGCGCATGATTGCGGTGAGATCGTCGACGGGCAGCGTGCCGGGTACCACCGTCAGCGTTTCTTCACCTTCCACCAACGGCAGCCCCAGCGACGCGGAAGCCGCGTTCACCGACGTGACGCCGGGAATGATGTGTGTGGTGAATTCATCGGTGAGGCGCTTATGCATGTGCATGTAAGAACTGAAGAACAGGGGGTCGCCCTCGGCGAGCAGGCACACGTCGCGACCCGCTCGTAGATGTGTTGCCAGTTCTTCTGCGCTTCGTGCGTAGAACTCGTCGAGGGCGCCGCGGTATCCGCCCGGGTGGTCGGTGGTCTCGGTGGTCACCGGGTACATCAGCCGAATCTCGGTCTGACCCGCGCGCAGATACGGTTCCGCAACCGAACGAGCGATGCTGTTGCCGTGCCGCGCACAGTGATATGCGATGACCGGTGCGGCACTGATCACCCGAGCGGCCTTCACCGTCACTAATTCGCTATCGCCCGGTCCGAGCCCAACACCCCATAGCGTTCCTGCGGTCGTAACCTGGCCCGACGTGTGATTACTTGTAGCGCTCACGAATTCACTCCTGGGGATTGGCCAGCGCGTTGACCGCGGCGGCGGTGATGGCCGAGCCGCCGCGTCGTCCGGTAACCGTGATGTATTCCAGATCGGTACGCTCCGCGAGTGCCGCGCATGATTCGGCGGCTCCGACGAATCCGACCGGGGCGCCGACGATCGCCGCGGGCCTGGGCGCACCCTCATCGATCAGATCTAACAGGGCAAATAGGGCGGTAGGGGCGTTACCGATGGCCACCACCGCCCCGGAAAGTCGTGGGAGCCACAGTTGCAGTGCCGCGGCGGTCCTGGTGGTACCCAGTTCTTCGGCGAGAGTGGCCACCGCAGGATCGTGCAGAAAGCACAGCACGTCGTTGTCCGCGGGCAATCGACGCCGGGTGATACCGGCGGCGACCATCGTGGCGTCGCAGAGGATGGGTGCACCCGCCACAAGCGCGGTGCGCGCGGCGCGCACCACACCTGCTGTGGCTACCACGTCATCGGTGAGATCGGTCTGACCACACGCGTGGATCATTCGTACCGCTACGTCGGCCACGTCGGGAGCGAGTCCCGACAGGTCAGCCTCGGAGCGGATCGTTGCAAAGGACTGGCGATATATGGCGGCGCCGTCGCGAAGGTATTCGGCCATGGTTGTGTCAGCCTAACGCCGGGCCGATCGTCTGGTCCGGGCCCTCATTGCGCGGCGGCCGGTGCGGCGGCGCTAAGGTGTCCCGCGTGAGTGCGTCTACGCTGTACGTCTTCCCCCACGCCGGAGGGTCTGCCGGCTTCTATGTGCCGTTCGCCCGCACCTTCACGAGCGGAGTGCGGATCGTCGCGGCTCAATACCCTGGTCGGAAGGGTACGCACGATCTTGCGTCCTTCCGCGGTATCCCGCAGTTGGCTGATTCGGTGCTCGAGAAATTACCCACCCCATCGGCGGAGAGCCCTATCGCCTTATTCGGCCACAGCATGGGTGCACTCGTCGCCTTCGAGACCGCCCATCGGCTTGAGGCTCGCGGCCACCGGGTCGAGGCATTGTTCGTCTCAGCATGTGCGGCGCCCGGGCGCAGTGGTTACGATTACATCCCCGAGTCCGATCGGGGTTTGCTCGATGCCGTGTCCGAGATGACCGGGGTAGATCCGGCTCTCCTCGAAAGTGAGGAGTTCCAGGCGAGAATCTTGCCAACGTTGCGCGGTTTCAAGGCGATTACCGCCTACCAGTGCCCGCCCGAGGTTAAGGTCTCATGCCCGATTCGTGCCTTCTACGCCGACGATGACGAGGTGGCGACTGCGGAGAAGGTATCGCACTGGGCGCAACGGACCACCGGGGAATTTAGTGCGCGTGAATTCCCGGGGCATCACTTCTACCTCACCGATCATCTTCCGGAGCTCGTCGGCGATATCGAAGAACACCTAACGACCCCCGGTGAGATCAGAAGCTGAGCATCAGCGTGATGGGACGCTCCGGGGTGTCGAATTCTATTCGGGATACCGTCGCAGTATTGTCGAGATATCGCAGTACAATTGTTCACCGTCGGCCGGAACGTGCGACGGAGTCCCCAGGCTACTCACAGGATACTCATGCTGTTACCGAAGCGGGCGTCCAGAAAGCGGTGTCGCAGGAATCCAGAAAAGAGGTCATCAGGTGGCAACGGCCAGTAGCCGATGTTAATCTCGCAACGTACGTCACTGTAGATGTTGTTGAGTACAGCAAAGTCGGCGACCGGGCCAGGGGCCATCCTCGGACATATGAAGGCGGGCATACGGCTACGTCCGTGTGCCCCATGCATATTCTCAATCGATCATTGTTCTCTGTCGGGGGGAAAGTGAAAAAGCTGCATGAGTACCAGGGATTTGTCAGTTAGCGTTCACGCAACAATTCCGGCCATCCTGCGTTGGCGTGCGGAAATTCAGGCCGATGAACCGGCGTTCACCTTCATCGATTACGACGTTGACCCCGAGGGTTTCAGCGAGACCCTGACTTTCAAGGAACTCTACGGCCGAGTGCGGGTCGTCGCCGCGGAATTGCTGCGTCACGGTTCGGCAGGAGATCGGGCGGCGATCCTCGTGCCGCAGAGCCTGGACTACATCGTGGCGTATCTGGGCGCACTTGAGGCGGGTTTCATCGCAGTCCCGTTGTCGGTACCGATGCTTGGTTCGCACCATGACGAGCGAATCAGTTCGGCTCTGGCTGACTGTGAGCCCGCGGTGGTCTTCGCAACCACGTCGGTCGTCGACGACATTCTGCCGTACGCACAGGAGGTCCCGGGGATTTCACCCGCGGTGGTGGAAGTCGACGCGCTCGACTTTGACTCTCCGGTCGCCGATTACCCGGATAACGTCGGACGCAACAAGACCGCGCTGCTGCAGTACACCTCCGGGTCGACGAGCGCCCCGCGCGGTGTGATGGTGTCGCACAAGAATCTGGTCGCTAATCTTGAGCAGGTGGCGGCCGATGCGTTCGCGCATCACGGCGGTTGGCCTGATCCCGACACGGTCCTGGTGTCGTGGCTGCCCTTCTATCACGACATGGGTCTACTGCTGGGTATTTCCTGCTGCATCGCATTCGGGCGGCATACCGTTGACATAAGCCCAATAGCGTTCCTGCAGAAGCCCGCTCGGTGGATCAAGCTGATGGCGAGCTACGGTAAGACCTTCACATCTGCACCGAACTTCGCCTATGAACTTGCCGCGCGGCGGACAACCGAGGCTGACCTTGAGGGTCTGAACCTGTCCCAGGTGAGTTCGTTCCTCTGCGGTGCCGAACGCGTCCACGCCAGCACCATTCGACGTTTCGTCACGCGGTTCACCCCCGACCAACTGCCCGAGAACATCGTCCGGCCTGCCTACGGACTTGCCGAGGCGACGCTCTACGTGGCGTCGTTAACCCCCGGCAAGGAGTCTGTGGGTGTTAGCTTCGACATCGAAAAGCTGGCATCGGGGTGGGCACGTCGCAGTGAGGTCGGCTCGGAGCTGATGAGCCACGGTCCCATCCGGTCGGTGCCGTTCCGGATCGTCGACCCCGAAACCCATCAGGAAAATCCCGCCGACAAAGTGGGCGAGGTATGGGTCTACGGCGATAGCATCCCGGTCGGCTACTGGCGCAATCCGGAACAGACCGAGAAGGTGTTCGGCGGTTGGATCGAGAATCCCGCTCCGTCCACGCCCGCCGGCCCGTGGCTGCGCACCGGTGATCTCGGGGTGCTGTCGGAAGGCGATCTGTTCATCACCGGGCGCATCAAGGACCTGCTGATCATCGACGGCCGCAATCACTACCCCGACGACATCGAGGGCTCTGTCACCGAATTCACCCGCGGACGGGTTGCGGCGGTGGCGATCGATACCGACGGAGCCGAGCAGCTTGTCGTGGTCGCCGAGATCAAGGACCGCGGTGAGCCGATCGCGTTCGACGATCTCCGCAATCAGATCTCGTCGGTGATCTCGACCAGGCATGGACTGCGTGCGTCCGACATTCTGTTCGTCGCGCCGGGTTCCATTCCGGTCACGACCAGTGGCAAAACCCGCCGAGCTGCTGCTGGCGATAAGTATCGCGCCGCCGGGTTCGTGCGATTGGGTGCCGCACAGTGACGCTGCCTCGTGACGAGGCGGAGGTACGCGGCTGGCTGACCGACTATCTGGTTCGGATCGGGTGTGATCCCGGCGATGTGGATGTCAATGCTGCTTTCAACGACCTTGGTCTCGGTTCTCGGGATTCGGTCGTGCTCGCCGGGGAACTGTCGGAGTTTGTTGGCCGGACGGTCTCGCCGGTCGACCTGTGGGAGCATCCCACTGTCTCCACGCTGACCAGCTTCCTCGTCGACGCTGACGCTCCGCCCTCGCCCAGCGACGCGGAGGTCAGCGTCGAGCGTGCCCACGACGACGCTATCGCGGTCATCGGCCTGGGCTGCCGCTTCCCCGGAGGGGTACACGGTCCGGACGAGTATTGGGATTTTTTGCTTCGCTCCGGCTCCGGTGTGAGCCAGGTACCCGAAGGCCGTTGGTCGCAATTCGATGATGGCCGCTCCGAAACCGCGGCCGCGTTGCGGCGGACCACCCGTTGGGGCGGCTACCTCGCTGACGTCGATGCATTCGATTCCGAATATTTCGACATCTCACCGAGCGAAGCCGACAAGATGGATCCGCAGCAGCGGCTGCTGCTGGAGGTAGTGCAGGAAGCACTCGATCACGCGGGTATCCCCGCCGCGGCCCTGCGTCATTCGCAAACCGGCGTCTTCACCGGATCCTGCGCAGGCGAATACGGATTCCTTGCCACCAGCGATCTCGCCCAGGTGGATGCGTGGTCGGGGACCGGTGGGGCGCTGTCGATCATTTCCAATCGGCTCTCCTATCACTACGATCTGCGCGGTCCCTCGGTGACGATCGACACGGCGTGCTCGTCATCGTTGGTGGCTATTCACCTCGCATGCGCGAGTCTGCGTTCGGGCGAGTCGTCGCTTGCGCTGGCCGCAGGGGTCAATGTGCTGCTCTCGCCGGCGATTACGCGAAGTTTCGACAGCGCGGACGCCATGTCGCAGACGGGACAGTGCCACTCCTTTGACGCCGCCGCCGACGGCTACGTGCGCGGCGAGGGCGCCGGCGTCGTCGTGCTCAAACGCCTGAGTGAGGCCATCCGGGACGGCAATCGGATCCTCGCGGTGGTGCGTGGTTCCGCGGTCAATCAGGACGGTCGTTCCAACGGACTGATGGCCCCCAATCCTTCGGCACAGATGGGAGTGCTGCGCACTGCCTATGCCGCAGCTGGCCTCACCCCACGTGATGTGGACTATGTGGAGGCGCACGGCACCGGAACGCTGCTCGGCGATCCGATCGAGGCGCGCGCACTCGGCAGTGTCCTTGGCCGCGGCCGCGGCGCCGATGATCCGCTACTCATCGGGGCGGTCAAGTCCAATATCGGCCATTTGGAGGCCGCGGCGGGCGTCGCGGGGTTCATCAAGGCGGTATTGGCGCTCGATCGTGGCCTCATTCCGGCGAATCTGGGTTACTCCCAACCCAATCCGCATATCAACTTCGACCAGTTGCGCCTGCGGGTGGTTGCCCAGCATGTCAGCTGGCCGCAGCGCGACCGGGTCAACCGGGCCGGCGTATCGGCCTTCGGCTTCGGTGGCACCAACGCGCATGTGGTCCTCGAACAGGCGCCGGTGCAGGCGTCGGCGGTGTCGGCGGGCGCTGAGGCTCCCGCGGTCACGACGTTGACGGTGACGGGCAGGTCGGCCGACCGGGTGCGTTCAGCGGCCCGCTCGCTGGCGGACTGGTTGGCCACCGACGGAGCCGACGTCGCGCTGGCCGACGTGGCCTACACCCTCGATCATCACCGCACCCGTCACCCCGCCTTCGCCACCGTGGTCGCCACCGATACCACCGACGCCGTCACCGGCCTGCGGGCACTGGCCGAGGGTGAACAGGCCACCGGCGTCGTGGGCGTGCATGAGGGCAAATGCCGCCCCGGCACGGTCTTCGTGTATTCCGGTCAGGGTTCGCAGTGGGCAGGTATGGCGCAAACCCTGCTCGCAGATGAACCCGAGTTCGCCACGGCATTAGCCGATATAGAGCCGGATTTCGTTGCCGCAGCAGGGTTTTCGCTGATCGACGTCATCCGTTCGGGTGAGCAGGTCACCGGAATCGAACGTATTCAGCCGGTCTTGACCGGGCTACAACTGGCGCTTACCCGGCTGTGGCGTTCCTACGGGATCGTGCCGGACGCCGTCATCGGTCACTCGATGGGGGAGACTGCGGCTGCTGTGGTCGCCGGCGCGCTGAGCGTCGCCGACGGACTCAAGGTGATCGCGACCCGGTCGCGACTGATGTCAGCGCTGTCGGGACAGGGTGCGATGGCGTTGGTCGAACTCGACACGGATGGAGCGGCTGCGCTCATCCAGACCTACCCCGATGTGACCATCGCGGTGCATGCGTCACCGCGGCAGACGGTGATCGCCGGCCCGCCCGAGCAGATCGACGCCGCCGTTGCACAGGTCGCCTCCCGTGACCTTCTGGCTCGCCGCGTGGAGGTCGATGTCGCATCTCATCACCCGATCATCGATCCGGTGCTTCCCGCATTGCGGGCCGAACTCGCCGATCTGAGCCCGCGCCGACCGATCATTCCGCTACTGACGACAACGCTGGCATCCGGCGAGCCGACCTTCGACGCCGACTACTGGTGCGCCAATCTGCGTAATCCGGTGCGGTTTTCGGAGGCTGTCGCCGCCGCCGGCGCCGAGCATGGTGTCTTCGTCGAGGTCAGTCCGCATCCGGTACTCACCTATGCCATCGACGACACCCTCGCGGGGGTGCACCATCACTCGATTCCGACGCTGCAACGTCACCAGCACGACACCGTCACCTTCCACACGCATCTCAACGCCGCGCGCACCGACACCCCGCCGGTCACGGCACACCGGCCAACATCGAACCAGACAGGGTCGAACCAGACAGGGTCACATCGCGCCGTGCTGCATCCGGCGCTGCCGGTCACCGTATGGCATCGCAGCAAGCACTGGATCTCATTGCCGGAGCGGGAGACCGCTGCGGGTCTGGCGCCGGCTGCGGGTACGCTGCTCGGCGAATACATCGATGTGGCGGGCAACGGCGGCACCCGTCTGTGGCGGGCCCGACTGACACCCGAGGCAAAGCCGTACCCGGGATCGCACGCGCTCAACGGACTTGAGGTCGTGCCGGTGTCTGTGTTGATCGGCACCTTGACGCGCGCGGCGCGCGACGCCGGTATCGAGCGGCTGGGCGACGTGTCCTTCGACTATCCGGTCGCGGTGGACGGGCCCCGAACGATTCATGTTGTCGCCGAGGGTGACACGCTCAGTATCTCTTCGCGTACCGGCCGTGATACGGGGCGCTGGGTGCGGCACGCGACCGCACGTTCGGCGAGCTCACCCGTATCCGCACCGGCTGCGCTCGGCGACGATACCGGACTTATTGCTGACGGTGAGAACCGTTCCACGGCAGAGATTCTCCGTGAATGGGGAGTGCACGGCCGGCCATTCGACTGGACGCTATCGGCATTACATCGGTCACCGAGCCGATTGGTCGCCGAGGTGACTGTGGCGAATCCCTCGCCGGAGGCGGTACTCGATGCCGCCGCCCACGTTGCGCGATTGGTCGACGATTCGCGACGTGACTTGATGGTTCCGTCGAAACTGTCGTCGGCATGGCTGACCGACGCCGTGAGCGATACTGTTGCTCCCCATACGGTTGTCACCGTCGATATCCGCCGGGTGCCCACCGATGATGGTTCGTTGGTCGTCGATGTGTACGCCAGCAGTCCCGCTGGTCTGATCGCCGACATCCGCGGACTGCATTTCACGCCGCTTAATACCGGTGTCGAGCACACCCCCGATGCCGATCCGAGCACCATCGCACGCCGACTCGAATGGCAGCCGGATCCGGTTGTCGTTCCGGTGCAGACGGTGGTCGACGGCAAGATCTCGGTTCGCGGCGACGAGGTGACGGCGCGTGCACTTGCTGATGCCTTACGCACAGCAGGTGCCGATGCCACTGCCGATGCTGGAGGTGCTGCCGATGGTGACGGCGCAGCTGATCTCAGGGCCGGTCTAACGCCACACGTTATTTATGTCGGCGCGGTCGCCGGGTCGGATCACGCCGCCCACGCGGCCCGGATGAGTACCGATGTCACCACCTTGGTCACCGAACTCGCCTCCCGGGGCGCTGGGCAGACTCTGTGGATCCTCACCCGCGGAGTGCGGGTGCCCGAGTCGTCCGACGCACTGGCGCAGAGCGCGCTGTGGGGGCTGGCGCAGGTCATTGCCGAGGAACAACCCGACCTTTGGGGAGGGTTGATCGATCTTCCTCCCGATGTCGAGTTCACTGACGTCGCCGGCATTCTCGCTACGCGCCTGAGCACACCCATTCGGACCACCTGTGCACTGGAAAACGGACAGTTCCTCGTCCCGGTGGCGGTACCGATCGACGGCGAACCCGTTCGTGAAGAATTGCGCTGCCGTCCCGATGCCGCCTATTTGGTGACGGGTGGTTTCGGCGCGCTCGGCCTGGTGATCGCGCAGTGGCTCGCCGATCGCGGTGCGCGACGAATTATTCTGGCCGGCCGCACCGGGTTGCCGCCACGACGCGCCTGGGACGATCCGGGTGTGGATGCATCGGTCGCTACGGCGATAGCGGGCGTGCGCGCGCTGGAATCACGCGGGGTTGCCGTCGAGCCCGTACGGCTCGACATTGCTTCGGCCGAGGCGCTGCGGGCTTTGCTCGCCCGACGCGATGATGACGGCGCACCCGCTGTCCGCGGTGTCGTACATGCCGCGGGCGTCACCGAGAATCGACTGCTCACCGAGACCGACACGAACGCGCTCGAGAAGGTTATGCAGCCCAAGATCGCCGGCGCACAGGCATTGGCGGAGGCCTTCGCACCCGGTGAACTGGATTTCCTTCATTTCACTGCCAGCGCCGGAGCACTGTACGGAATCGCCGGGCAGGGCGGCTACGCCGCGGCCAACGCATACCTCGACGCGTTGGCGCGATTCGACAATCCCCGAACCGACCGCCGCACGCTGAGTATCGACTGGGTTGCCTGGCAAGATTTGGGATTCGCCACGCAAGCGGCACTCGTCGTCGACGAATTAGCACGGCGGGGGTCGCGGCCGGTCCGACCGGTAGAGGCGCTGAGGGCCTGGGAGTACATTGACCGATACGACATCGCGCAGGCGGTCGTATTGCCGCCCATCGACGGCGATGTGGCCTCGACCGACACCGACAATGCGGTAATACCTGCGTGGTCGCAGCTGAGTCGGGAGGAGATGTTGGATACCCTCGAGAGCGGGTTGCGCGGCATTCTGGCGCATGAACTACGGGTATCCGAGGCGCAGCTCGAATCCGACATTCCCTTCGCCGAGTTGGGCTTGAACTCCGTGATGGCGATGTCGATTCGACGCGACGCTGAAAAGCTCACCGGTCTCGAACTCTCAGCGACGATGCTCTGGAACCATCCGACCATCGGGGCACTCGCCGCACATCTGGCGGATAAAATTGCGCCGGAAGATGATTCGGACGAATTGCTGGCGGAAGAATCGGAAGGTCTGCTGGACAGCCTGTTCGACGATGTCGAATCGTCATCACTTGGCGCGGAGGGATTCTGATGGCCGCACGTGAATTCGACGATGATTCCCTCCGGCAGTGGCTGATCGATTATCTGGTCACCACGCTCGGATGTGAACGTCACGAGGTCGATCCCGAAGTGTCGATGTCCGATCTCGGTGTAGGCTCTCGAGATTCGCTCGTCTTATCGGGTGAGCTCTCGGAGTTACTTGGCCGGCAGGTGTCTCCGGTCGAGTTCTGGGAGCATCCGACCATCAACGCGCTGATTGACTACCTGCTCCACGGCGAACAGGTTGACGTTCCCGTGGCCGGCGAGTCGGGACAGGTACGCACCGACGAGCCGATCGCGGTGATCGGCATGAGTTGCCGTTTCCCCGGCGGGATCAACGGCGCCGAGAGTTACTGGCAATTCCTGGTCGAAGGCCGCGACGCGGTCGGCACGGTACCCCAGCAGCGGTGGGCGAGTTATGACGACGGCACACCTGAGGTGCGTAGTACGTTGGCCGCGACGACCCGCCACGCGGCGCTTCTCGACAATATCGAGGGGTTCGACGCAGAATTCTTCGAAATCACCGCCCGTGAGGCCACGAAGATGGATCCGCAGCAGCGACTGCTGCTCGAGATCGCTTGGGAGGCACTCGAACACGCTGGAATAGCACCTGGCACCCTCAAGCGTTCACCGACGGGCGTCTTCGTGGGAGCGTGCGCCGGAGAATACGGCTACCTCGGTTCTACGGATCTGCCCAACGTCGACGCGTGGAGCAACCTCGGCGGCGCGCTGAGCATCATCGCCAACCGGTTGTCGTATTTCCTGGATTTGCGGGGTCCGTCACTGACCATTGACACCGCCTGCTCATCGTCGTTGGTGGCGATCCACCTGGCCTGCCAGAGTCTGCGGCTGCAGGACTGCAATGTGGCGCTCGCCGGCGGAGTCAATGTGTTGTTGTCCCCCGGTATCTTTCAGGGATTCGATCAGTCTGCGGCGCTCTCCCCAACGGGGGCCTGCCATACCTTCGATGCCGATGCTGACGGCTTCGTGCGCGGCGAGGGTTGCGGTGTGGTGGTACTCAAGCGCCTCGGCGACGCATTGCGTGACGGCGACCGGGTGCTTGCGGTCATCCGGGGTTCGGCCGTCAACCAGGACGGACACTCAAACGGACTTTTTGCGCCCAATCCGGCTGCGCAGATGGAGGTGTTGCGTTCGGCCTACCAGAGCGCGGGCATCAGCGCGCGCGAGGTCGACTATGTCGAAACCCATGGAACCGGAACATTGCTGGGCGACCCGATCGAGGCGCGTGCCCTTGGTTCGGTGCTCGGACGTGGCCGCGCCGCCGACGCCCCGCTGCTGTTGGGGGCCGTGAAAACCAACCTCGGTCACCTCGAAGCCGCCGCCGGAATCGCCGGTTTCATCAAGAGCGTGCTCGCAGTCTCACGCGCCTCGATCCCGGGAAACCTGCACTACCGCAATCCCAACCCGCACATACCCTTCGAACAACTTCGGTTGCGTGTCGTCGATTCACATCAGCGCTGGCCAGCGTCGTCGGGACCCCGGCGGGCGGGTATTTCCTCCTTCGGTTTCGGCGGCACCAACGCGCATGTCGTGATCGAGCAGGCACCCGTCGTGCGTCGTGCGCTGGTCGCCGAGGAGACTCCGTCGCCGGCGGTGACCACCCTCGTGGTGTCAGCCAAGAGCCCAGAGCGCGTCGCGGCGTATGCCCAGTCGCTCGCCGAGTGGATGGAGCACGAGGGCGCCGGCGTGCCGCTGCCCGATATCGCGCACACGCTCAACCATCACCGGGCGGTATTGCCGGTGTTCGGTACCGTCACCGCCCGGGACCGCCACGCCGCGATCGCGGGTCTGCGGGGCCTTGCCGCGGGCGAACAGGTTGACGGCGTCACCTTCCCGGTTGCCCGACCGGTCGGGTCGGGAACGGTATTCGTGTACTCGGGCCAGGGTTCCCACTGGGTGGGTATGGCCGCGCGGCTGCTCGCCGACGAACCCGCCTTCGCCGCCGCGATAGCCGAGATCGAGCCGGATTTCGTTGCACAGTTAGGTTTCTCGTTACGGCAAGCGATCAGTGACTCCCGTGAGTTGCACGGCGACGCGCAGGTGCAGCCGGTGTTGATGGGCGTGCAGCTTGCCTTGACGAAACTGTGGGCTGCCCACGGGGTTCATCCCGACGCGGTGATCGGCCAGTCGATGGGGGAGGTGTCGGCGGCGGTGGTGGCCGGCGCACTCACCGTGGCCGAGGGATTACGGGTCATTGCGGTGCGATCGGCGCTGATGTCTCGACTGGGCGGAACCGGTGCCGTGGCCCTGCTGCGTCTGCCGGAGTCAGATGTGCAGGCGCTGATCACCGAGTATCCTGGGGTCGAGATCTCCGGGATACTCGCGCCCCGCCAGACTGTCGTGGCCGGTCCGGTAGCGGCGGTGGCCGCCGTGATCGACACGGCTACCGATCGCGGGCATTTCGCGCGACGGGTGAATATGGAGGTGGCCTCGCACACCGCACTGATGGATCCGATTCTTGACGAACTGCGGACCGCGCTCACAGATATCGCCGCGCGTACACCGCGAGTCGAATTCTTCTCCACCGTGGATGTATCGGTGCCGCCGACATTCGACGCAGAGTATTGGGCCGCCAATGTGCGCCGCCCGGTATTGCTTGCCGATGCGGTGAACGCGGCGGCCACCGAGCACCGCACCTTCATCGAGATCAGCCCGCATCCAATCCTGACCCAGGCCATCGCCGACACCCTGGAGGCCAGCAACCTCGACCATAATGTGATCGGGACGCTGGCCCGCGACCGCGATGACACGGTGGTCTTTCACACCGGGCGCATCGCTGCGCTGGGTACACGGCCACCGACCACCGCCCACCTGCCCGAGCCGCATCCCGTGCTACCGCCCACCCCGTGGCAACACGTCGATTATTGGCTACCTGAGCCCGTGCGGTCAGCCACCGCGACACCTGTGGCCGCCGCCGGTGCCGCCGGTGCCGCCGGTCCGGTCGATACCCGTATCCCCGCCGGGTGGTGGCTCGAACTGACCTGGCCGACGCTGACCCCGGTTGCTGCGACTGCCGCGGATGTGATTGCGGCACAGGCAGACACCTCGTGGTTGGTGGTCGGCGAGCGCGACGGTGCGGCCATCGCCGCCCGACTCGGCGAGGCCCAGGTGAAGACACTGTCGGTCGAGGAGTTCGCGGCTCTTGACGCGGCAGGTATTTCGGCCGCGGTCGCCGGCGTCGACAGGGTGCTGTTCGCACCGCCGACCGTCGCCGGCGATCAAGCCTTTGCCGCCGAGCCGGGTTACGAGATTTTCTCTACCGCGAGACGTTTGGTGTCGGCGGTGATCAACGCCCCCGGCAGTCCGCGAGTACATCTGCTGACCCGCAATGCTCAGCCGGTCGCCGACGGCGACCGCGCGGTCGCCGCGCATGCCGTGCTGTGGGGTCTTGGCCGCTCGTTGGCCCTCGAACACCCCGAAATCTGGGGTGGGATGCTCGACGTCGATGACACAGTGCCCGCCGCTGTCGTCGCCGGCTATGTGCTTGCCGAGGCGTCCGCCGACGACGAGGATCAGGTCGTCTATCGGGCCGGTGCCAGGCATGCCGCCCGGCTGCGCCAGCGGGCCCCGCTTCCGTTACCCGCCGATACCGGATTGGCCGGCGACGGTGCACAGCTGGTGATCGGAGCGACCGGAAACATCGGCCCGCATGTGATCCGGCAACTGGCCGACATGGGCGCCGCCACGGTGGTGGCCGTCTCCCGCAACCCCGGATCACGCCTGGATGAGTTGATCGCCGAGTTGGCGGCGCGTGGGGTGAGGGTGGTGCCGGTCGCCGCCGATAGCGCCGATCGCACTTCGATGGCTGCGCTGTTCGACCGATTCGGCAAAGATCTGCCGCGGTTGGACGGCGTGTACCTCGCCGCCTTCGGTGGCGGTCCGGTCACACTCGCCGATATGTCCGACGCCGATGTCGAGGCCATGTTTCGGCCCAAACTCGATGCGCTGGCCACACTGCATGAGCTGACGCTGCATCATCCGGTGTCCCGGTTCGTGTTGTTCTCCTCGATTTCGGGTCTCACCGGTTCGCGGTGGCTGTCCCATTACGCGGCCACCACCACCTTCCAGGACACATTCGCCTATGCGCGCCGGGCCGCCGGTTTGCCCGCGACCACCGTGAACTGGGGATTGTGGAAGTCGCTGGACGACACCCAATCCGAGGCCGATCGCCAGGTCACGCGCGAGTCGGGCCTGGTGGCGATGGAAGATTCCCTCGCGATCGCTGCGCTGGCGTCCGCGGGTGCCCCGCACACCCCCACGCAGGTGAGCGTGGTGGCGGCCGATTGGCCGACCCTCGCCGCGGCATACCGCACCCGCGCCGTGCTCCGGATCGTCGATGATCTGTTGCCGGCCAACGATTCGGAGCTGGTTGGGGCGCATACCGAATTCCGCACGGCATTGGGCGCCGCGGCATCCGAGGACCGTCTACAGCTACTCGCCGACCATGTGGCCGCGTTGGTGGCGAAGGTGATGGGTCTGTCTTCGGCGCAGCAACTCGATCCGACGGAAGGCTTTTTCCAGTTCGGTATGGACTCGCTGATGAGCGTGACTCTGCAGCGGACACTGAGCCAATCGCTCGGTGAGCCGCTGCCGACCTCGGTCATCTTCGACTACCCCAGTGTCGAAGCATTGACCGCCTACCTCGTCTCGACGCTGCCGGAGACGGCGGATATCGGGGTTGAGGAACCGTCCGACGATTTCGATGAACTCTCCGATGATGAACTGCTGAAGGCACTTTCCGAAAGGCTTGGTTGAACCCGATGAGTCCCGAGGCTACCGATCGCCGGGCGATCATCACCGAGGCACTGCGCAAGATCGACGACCTGAGTAAGAAGCTGGAGGTCGCCGAGTCGAGTGACACCGAACCCATCGCGGTAATCGGCGTCGGCTGCCGGTTGCCGGGCGAGGTGAATAATCCCGACGACTACTGGGATCTGCTCACGCAGGGACGCAGCGGTGTGGTCCGAGTACCGGCCAATCGCTGGGATGCCGACGAGTTCTACTCGGAGGATCACACTGTTCCCGGCACAATCGTCAACCGTGAGGGCGGTTTTCTCACGCATTGGGATCCCGATGAATTCGACGCCGAGTTCTTCGGGATCACCCCGCGCGAGGCCACTGGAATGGATCCTCAGCAGCGCCTGCTCATGGAGGTTGCATGGGAGGCCATCGAGGATGCCGGTATCACCCCGAAATCCTTGCGAGGCAGCCAGACTGGCGTCTACGTTGGCATCACCACGAACGATTACATGCTGTCGTTTGCCGGCAAACTCCCGCTCGCAGAGCTAGACCCCTACATTCCGTTCGGCAACGCAGCTAACTTCGCGGCCGGCCGATTGTCATACTTCCTTGGCCTCAACGGGCCGGCCGTCGTCACCGACACGGCCTGCTCGTCGTCCCTGGTGGCGATCCACCTCGCATGCCAGGGTCTGCGTCGCCGGGAAACCGACAGCGCTCTCGCGGCGGGCGTCAACCTCAATCTCTCGCCGGAAAACAGCATCGCCTGCTCCCGCTGGGGAATGCTGGCACCCGATGGTGTGTGCAAGACATTCGACGCTGCTGCGAACGGCTACGTCCGCAGCGAAGGCTGCGGGGTCGTCGTGCTCAAACGCCTCTCCGACGCGACTCGCGATGGCGATCGGGTGCTGGCGGTGATCCGCGGAACCGGCGTGAACCAAGATGGTGCGAGCAGCGGACAGACGGTCCCCAATGGTCCCGCGCAGCAAGCACTGATCCGGCAGGTACTGACCGCATCTAAGCTGAATCCGGCACAGATCGACTACGTCGAGGCACATGGCACCGGCACCCCCCTCGGGGATCCCATCGAACTCGATGCCCTGCATGCGGTGTTCGGCGATCGCGGCGATCGCTCCCCGCTCATCATCGGATCGGTGAAAACAAACCTCGGACATCTCGAATCCGCTTCGGGTATTGCCGGTTTCATCAAAACAGTGCTCGCCGTCAAAAACTCCCATATCCCGCGACAACTCCATTTCAACAAGCTCAACACACATGCGGGTGCGGGTGCGGCACGATTCACCGTCGCCGCGACGGCACATGACTGGCCGGCGACGGGTGAACCGCGGCGCGCGGGAGTCTCCTCCTTCGGCGTCAGCGGCACCAACGCGCACATCGTCGTTGAACAAGCTCCTCACGTCAGTACCGAAGCCACGCCCGACCGTGCCGTCCCGGCAATCAGCACGCTGGTGATTTCCGCGAAGACACCCGAACGTGTCGCCTCGTTCGCCGCGGTGCTCGCAGAATGGCTGGAGACCGTCGGCGCCAACGTGCCGTTGGCGTCCGTGGCCGCGACCTTGGCCCATCACCGGGCCAGCTACCCGACTTTCGCGACCGTGACCGCGACCGATCATCGCGCGGCGGTGGACGGTTTACGTGCGGTCGCCGGCGGTTATCGGGCGCCTGGAGTTGTCCCCGTTCACGACGGGACATGCCGACCGGGCACCGTCTTCGTGTACTCCGGCCAGGGATCACAGTGGGCCGGTATGGGGCGCCGACTACTTGAGCAGGAGCCGGACTTTGCCGCCGCTGTGGCCGCATTGGAGTCGGATTTCATTGCGCAGGTAGGATTCTCGCTTCGTGACACGATCGCCTCCGGCGAGACCGTTACCGGTATCGACCGGATTCAGCCGGTGCTGGTCGGCATCCAGCTCGCCCTCACTGCGTTGTGGCGGTCACGGGGCGTGGTTCCATCCGCGGTGATCGGTCACTCCATGGGCGAGGTCGCGGCCGCGGTGGTCGCGGGTGCGCTGAGCGTGGCCGATGGGTTGAAGGTCATCGCCACGCGATCGCGGCTGATGGCCGCCCTCTCCGGCGAGGGTGCGATGGCCCTGCTCGGACTTGACGCCGACGCGGCGCAGGAACTGATAGCCGACTACGACGACCTTACGATCGCGGTATATGCCTCACCGCGCCAGACAGTGATCGCCGGCCCACCCGATCAGGTCGATGCGGCCATAGCGCGGGTCGCGGCCACCGACCGGCTCGCTCGCCGGGTCGATGTGGATGTCGCCTCCCATCACCGCATCATCGATCCCGTCCTGCCGGCTCTACGCGAGGCATTGGCCGATCTGAGCCCGCGCACCCCGCAGATCCCGCTGCTGTCCACCGCGGACCCGGCCGGAACAGTGTCACCGGTGGTTGACGCACAGTACTGGTGCGCCAACCTGCGTAATCCGGTGCGGTTCAGCCAGATAGTCACCGCCGCAGGTGAGCAATACGGAACCTTCATCGAGATGAGTCCGC
The DNA here is from genome assembly GCA_047605305.1 of Gordonia sp. (in: high G+C Gram-positive bacteria). Classification (GTDB taxonomy): domain Bacteria; phylum Actinomycetota; class Actinomycetes; order Mycobacteriales; family Mycobacteriaceae; genus Gordonia. The sequence goes on along the minus strand of JASGFW010000010.1, from coordinate 21,915 downwards.
ATCCGGTACTGACCTACGCGCTTGATGACACACTGAGCGACGTCCACCATCACAGCCTCGGTACGCTCTACCGCGATACCGATGATCTCGTCACCTTCACCACGAATCTTGTTGCGGCGAGCGGTAACCGCCCGCCGACCGTACCGAAGGCGGATGGCTTTGTCGCACTGCCGCATACCCCGTGGCACCACTCCCGGTTCTGGGTCAAGGTGCCCGAGGAGTCGCCCGTACCGGTGAGCGCCGCTGCGCCGGCTACCGGCGCTCCCGTCGCCAGCGGCGGCCACGGCGTACTCGATGACTGGTTACTCGAACTCGATTGGCGCGAGCGAGGATTGCCCGGCGCCGCGACCGATCAGCCCGAGCGCACGTGGGTGGTGGTCTCCGACGATCCGGCCGCAGCCGAGTTGGCATCGGCACTCGGTGGCACCACCGTGGTGGTGGCCGAGGATCTCGGTGCGCACAGCGATGCACTCGCGGGTGCCACCGACGTGTTGTACGCACCCGCCTACAACACCGCGACCGCATTCTCCGCGCAGACGGTGCGTCGCATATTCCGCATTGCCCGCGGTCTTGCAAAAGCTCTTGTGGCTGCCTCCGGTTCGCCACGGTTGCACATCGCTACGCGCAACGCGCAACCGGTCTCCGAAGGAGAAGCCGCCGACCCGTCGCAGGCACTGCTGTGGGGGTTCGGCCGTACCCTCGCCATCGAGCGGCCCGAAATATGGGGTGGCATCGTCGACGTCGACGCCACCCTGCCCGCGCAACTACTCGCCAGCATTGTGCGTGCCGAATCGGCAGCCGACGATGCCGACGACCAGGTGGTCTACCGGGCTGGCCGCCGGCTCGTGCCACGGCTTCGGCACGCACCCGCACCCCAGCCGCTCACCGGATTACCCGCTGACGGCGCACAACTGGTTATCGGCGCCACCGGCAACGTCGGGCCCGATCTCGTCCGCCAACTGGCGGCCATGGGGGCGGGCACGATCGTCGCGGTGTCGCGGCGCGGCGGCGACGGCTTGGCGTCGCTGACCGCAGAACTCGCCACCACGGGAACGACATTGGTCACATATGCCGCCGACGCCGCCGACCCCGCGGCGATGGCGGAGCTGTTTGCCCGTTTCGGCACCGACCTCCCCCGTCTCGATGGCGTGTATGTCGCCGCACTGGCCGGTGGCGCGGGCGAACTGGTCGACCTGACCGACGACGACGTGGAGGTGATGTTCCGGCCCAAGGTCGATGCGGTGGAGATCGCGCACCGACTCACCCTGGCCACACCGGTGCGTCAGTTCGTGTTGTTCTCCTCGATCACCGGGCTCTTGGGCTCGCGGTGGCTGGGTCACTACACCGCGGCCAACGCCTATGCCGACGCCGTGGCCTTCGCCCGGCGTTCGATGGGGTTGGCGGCGACGGTCATCGACTGGGGCCTATGGAAATCATGGGCCGACGCCCAGCCGGACACCGCCTCAGCCGGACTCACCCCGATGCCCAACGACGTCGCGATCGCCACCTTGCCGACGCTCCTGAGCCCCGATGCCGGTGTTCGCGCGATCATGGTCGGAGCCGATTGGGAGCAGCTCGCCCAGGCCTACCGCATGCGGACGTCGTTCACGATTGTCGATGTGCTCCTCGGGGCGGCCGATACTGACGACACCGCCGGGGTGTCGGCGGCGCGAGCGGGCACACTGCTGGGCGATCAGATCGACGGGGGAGTCGGGCTGGTCTTCCATGCCCGCATTGCGCCCGACGAATTGCCCTATCCCGGTCCGCATATCGTGCAGGGCGTGCAAGTGGTGCCGGCTTCGGTGCTGCTGTCCACCGTGGCGGAGGTGGCCCGAGAATTCGGCGCGAGCGGCGTCGGCGATATCAGCTTCCAGTACCCGGTGGTCGTCGACCGGCCACGAGTGATTGCCGTCAGCGTCTTTGGTGATGGTGCGATCACGATTGCGTCGGCAACCTCACCGAGCGCACCACCCGAACGCTGGATCGAGCATGTATCCGCGACGGCCACCGACGCCGAGTTAGCAGCACCCGGCCCGGCCACCACCGACGGAGTCGTCGGATTCGAGACATCCGACGCCGAGGATCTCCAGCGGCGCTGGGGAATCGACGGTCGGCCCTACCCGTGGGACGTTCGTACCCACAGCACCGCCCCGGGCGCGCTGCAGGCCGACGTCGATCTGACCGCACCGAGCAGTGCGGGATGGATCGACGCGGCGGTCCACCTCGCCCGTCTGCTCGACAGCGCCGACGACGGACTGATGTTCCCGTCGGCAGTCGGTGCGATTCAGATTCACGCAGGATCATCGGGCGCTGCAGCATCATCGAGCAGCGCAGGAGTAATCGAGCTGCGCCACCGCGGCAGTGACGCGTCGGGATTCGCTTCCGACGTCGTGATCGCCGGCCCGGACGGGGATCGTGTACTCGATATCCGGGGGTTGCGATTCGCCCGGGCCGGAGTACCCCAACTCCCCGAATCACCCGACGCCGCGACCACCGACGCCGATGTGCTGGCGTGGGCGCAGCTGTCCGCGGAGGCGACCCGGCTCGAACTGCGCGAGCGGCTCCGCGCGATCGTGGCGCGGGAGATCGGTATGCCGCCCGAGGCATTGCGGATCAACCAGTCCTTCCCCGAACTAGGGCTCGATTCGATGATGGCGATGGCCGTGCTGCGCGATGCCCGACGTCTCGTCGGGATCGACCTTTCGGCCACGATGCTGTGGAACCACCCCACCGTCGAGGCACTGAGCGACCTGCTCACCGAGTTACTGGCCCCGCAACGCGAGGCCGCACAGTCTGAGCCGGAATCTGATGAGTCCGACGGCGTTGAGAGCGTGCTCGACAGTCTCTTCGACAGCGTGGAATCGCTGTCCGACGACCCCCTCGCCGACGCGGAATCCGTGTCGGCGGTTAGCGAGAGTGGTGACCGATGAAGACGACCTATAACCGGATCTCCGGGATGAATCCAACCCAGCGTGGTGCGCTGTCTGAACAGTTCGACAAGGCGGCACGGATTTCCGGTGCCGAACCGATCGCGGTGATCGGTATTGGTTGCCGGCTGCCCGGTGGCGTACACGGGCCGCAGGACTACTGGTCGTTGTTGACATCCGGGCGCGACGCGGTGGTCGAGGTGCCGGCCGATCGCTGGGACGCCGAGGAGTACTACGATCCCGATCCGATGGCTCCCGGCCGGATGCCGTCCAAATGGGGTGGTTTCCTCTCCGATATCAGCGGATTCGACGCTGACTTCTTCGGCATCACCCCGCGTGAGGCCCAGGCCATGGACCCGCAGCAGCGGATACTTCTTGAGGTTGCCTGGGAGGGTCTGCACAACGCTGGCTACTCGCCGGAAAACCTCAGCGGCGTCCGCGCATCGGTGATGATCGGCGTCTATTACAACGAGTACCAAAACAACACCGTCGCCGATCGCGAGACGATCGACGCCTATTCAGCCACCGGCAACGCACACAGCGTCACGGTGGGGCGTATCGCCTACCTGCTGGGCCTGCGTGGCCCGGCGGTGGCCGTCGATACGGCATGCTCGTCGTCGCTGGTGTCGCTGCATCTGGCCTGCCAGAGTCTTCGTTCGCGGGAGACCGATCTCGGTGTCGCGGGCGGTGTGAATCTCATCCAGCGTCCCGAAACACAACTCGCGCTTGGCAAATGGGGAATGCTCTCGCCTCGTGGGCACTGCAACGCATTCGATGTCGCCGCCGACGGATTCGTCCGCGGCGAAGGCGCGGGCGTGGTCATCCTCAAGCGGCTCACCGACGCCGTTCGTGACGGTGACCGTGTAGTAGCGGTGATCCGCGGTTCGGCCACCAACCAGGACGGCCGGTCCAACGGTCTCACCGCGCCTAATGCCCCCGCTCAAAAAGACGTCATCGCCCGGGCGCTGGCCGCCGGTGACGTACCCGCCTCGTCGATCAACTTCGTCGAAACACACGGCACCGGAACGGCATTGGGTGATCCGATCGAATTCGACGCACTGGCATCGGTGTACGGAAAGGGTAATGCGCCCTGTGCACTTGGCGCGGTTAAGTCGAATTTCGGCCACCTGGAGGCAGCCGCGGGTATCGCCGGGTTCATCAAGGCGGTCCTCGCCGTTCAACACGGCAAGATTCCCCCGAATCTGCACTTCACCCAATGGAATCCGGCGATCGACCCCAAGCCCACCCGACTCTTCGTGCCCACCGAGGCGACGGATTGGCCGGTGTCGGATCTTCCCCGGCGCGCCGCCGTATCCTCCTTCGGGCTCGGCGGCACTAATGCCCATATCGTCATCGAGCAGGGCCCCGATACCGCCGCGACCGCCGATCCGGCGGGGGTGACGACACTATTCCTCAGCGGCAAGAGCGCCGAACGGATCGGTGCGTGGGCCGGCGTGCTCGCGCAATGGCTTGACACCGAACCCGGCGTCTCGTTGACCGATGTGGCGCACACCCTCGACCGCCAACGCGGCCGCGCCGACCTGGTGGCGAGCGTGTCCGCGCGGACCCGCGCCGAAGCGGTGGCCGGACTGCGCGCACTCGCATCGACGACCCCCACCGTCGGGGTGCTGCCCGCAGCCCGTCGCACCCGTGGCTCGGGCGTCGTATTTTGCTACTCGGGTCAGGGTTCGCAATGGGCCGGTATGGGTCGTCGGCTCATCGCCGAGGAGCCGGCCTTCGCGGCGGCCATCGACGCACTTGAGCCGGATTTCGTTGCGCAAGCGGGCTTCTCCCTCCGCGACACGCTCACCTCCGGTGACCCGATCACCGGTATTGACCGAATTCAACCGGTGCTGGTCGGCGTGCAGCTGGCGCTGACCGCCCTGTGGCGTTCCTATGGCGTTGAGCCCGACGCGGTGATCGGCCACTCGATGGGTGAGGTCGCCGCGGCGGTGGTCTCCGGCGCACTCACCCAGGCCGAGGGACTCAAGGTCATCGCGACACGTTCCAAACTCATGGCGCAGCGGCTCTCCGGCCAGGGCGCGATGGCGCTGCTGGAGACCGATGCGGCGACAACCGAAGCCCTCGTCCGGAACTACGACGATGTCTCGCTGGCGGTGTATGCCTCGCCCAAGCACAGCGTGGTTGCCGGCCCGCCGGAGGCGATCGACAAGGTTATCGCCGATGTCACCGCACGCAACCTCCTGGCGCGCCGCGTCGAGGTCGATGTCGCCTCCCATCACCGGACCGTCGATCCCATCCTGGACGACCTGCGCGCCGCGCTGAGCGATCTCGCGCCCCTCGCCCCGACGATCTCGTTGCTCTCCACGGTGGCCCGTGACGGGGAATCCACCGAAGTCAACGCAGATTACTGGGTCCGCAATCTGCGCCAACCGGTGCGATTCACGCAGACGGTCGCGGCGGCGGCACAGTCCTATTCGACGTTCATCGAGGTCAGTCCGCATCCGTTGCTGACCCACTCGATCAGCGACACCCTCGCCGCCGCACATCCCCGCGCGGATGTCGCGGTGTTAGGTACCGGAACTCGTAATGAGGACGAAACTCTGGTCTTCCACGCCAATCTCGCGGCCGCGTCGGCGTCGCGGGACACCACGGTCGCCGCACGGGGCGGTGCGCTGATCGACCTGCCCCCGACGTCGTGGCAGCACGTGCGGTACTGGGCAACGGTCAAGAAGCAGACTCAGGTGGCAGGCACGCATCCGTTCCTGGGTGCCCATGTCGAGTTGCCGGCCGGTGCCGGTCATATCTGGCAGAGCGATATCGGCGCCGAGGACTTCCCGTGGCTCGCTGACCACAAGGTGCACGGTCAGGCGATTCTGCCTGCCGCTGGTTTCGCGGAGATCGTGCTGGCCGCCGGCGCCCAGGCGTTGGCGAGAGGCATCGAAGGCCTTGTGCTGACGCAGGTCGAGGTCGAACAGATGCTGCCGGTCGAGCAGACGGTGCGCGTGACAACCCAGCTGACGGTGCTCGAGGAGGGGGGCGCCCGCGTCGAGATCCATTCACGGTCAGATGACGGAGTGTGGCGCCGCCACGCCGTCGGCCGGGTGGCTCCCGCCGTTGATGAACCGGTGCCACCGGCGATTCCGGTGTCCGGCGCGGTCCTGCCCGCCGGCGATTTCTACAGCGCGCTGCGGCGCACCGGTGCCCACCACGGACGCAGCTTCGCCGCTCTCACCCGCATCGTGCGCGGCGACGGTGGGGTGTCCGAAGCCGAGATCGTGTTGCCCGACGAAGCCACTGCCAACCGGAGTTTCGGATTACATCCGGTGCTCCTGGATGCCGCGCTGCAGGGTGTGGCCGCGGCAATGCCCGTCGCAGCGCTCGCCGACGACGCAGAGGCCACCTACTTGCCCGTCGCGATCAACCAGTTACGAGTGCTCGGCCCGGTGGGACGCACGGCGACCTGCTTTGCGCGCGTGATCGATGCCGAGAACGGTTCGGACAAACTCGGCTCCTTTGTGCTCACCGATCCCAATGGCCGACCGATAGTCGTGGCATCGCAGGTGTATCTGCGTCGCGTACAAAGCCACACCGTGCCACTCCCGTTGGAGCAGAAGCTCTTCGCCACCGAATGGGTAACGTCCGCACTGGGGGCCGAACCAGACGCGGTTGTCCCTGCGGGTAGTTGGCTGGTGCTTGGCGCCTTCGCGGACGGACGACCCACCGATGTTCTCGCCACCGACTTCGCCACCGCACTCGGCGGTGGGCAACGTCGGGTGATCACCGCCGACATTTCCGACGAATCGGCGCTCTCCGCGGGCTTCGCCGAGGCGACTTCGGACCCGGCGTACCCGCCCGCGGGCGTTATCGTGCTGGTCGATAAGCAGCGCTTCGACGCCAGCTCGGCGACCGCGACGGCCGCCCGCGACCTCGTCTGGTCGGTGTCGGCAACTGTGCGGACCGTGGTGAGTGGCTGGCACGGCACGCCGCCACGATTGTGGCTGGTGGCCCGCGACGGCCTGTCCGTCGATCCTCGCGAACCCGGTAATCCCGCCGTCGGCGCGCTCAAAGGTCTGGTCCGGGTGCTCGCATATGAGCATCCCGACCTCCGTGCGACGCTGGTCGATCTCGACGACGCCGGCGATACGATGGCCGAACTCGCGCGTGAACTCGGCGCCGGTTCGCGTGATGACATCGTGGCGTGGCGAGATGGCACACGCTACGTCGAGCGACTCACCCGCACCGCGTTGGACGTCGCCTCCGACACCCCGAAGGTCACCGCCGAAGGCGCCTACATTCTCACCGGTGGTCTCGGTGGTCTCGGCCTGGTGATGGCCCGCTGGCTCGTGGCCGGGGGCGCCGGCCGGGTGGTTCTCAACGGGCGAAGTGCACCGAATGATGCACAACAGGCTGCTCTCACCGAACTCGCGGCTGCGGGCGATGTGGTCTACGTTCGTGGCGACATCACCACCCCCGGGGTCGTCACCGAACTGATTACCAACGCCGAACAGACCGGCAAAACCCTACGTGGCGTTCTGCATTCGGCTGCGGTGATCGACGACGCACTGATCAGTGCGATGTCCGCAGACAGCCTCGACCGGGTGTGGGGACCGAAGGTGTCGGGGGCGGTGGAACTCAATGCCGCCACCGCACAACGCGATCTCGACTGGTGGATCGTGTTTTCCTCGGTTGCCTCGCTGCTCGGATCACCGGGCCAGGGCGCCTACGCGGCGGCGAATGCCTGGGTGGATGCGCTCGTCGCATGGCGCCGCGCCGAGGGTCTGCCCGCAACGTCGATCAACTGGGGCCAGTGGGCCCAGGTCGGTATCGCGCAGACACTGTCGATGACGGCGATCGACCCGATCACCCCGGAGGAGGGTATCGAAGCGCTCGAGACCCTGCTGCAGCACGACATCGCCCAGGCGGGTGTGGTGCGGCTGCGACTCGACCGCGTATCTGCGGCATTCCCCGAACTGAGTCAGCTCGGATACTTCGCCGCGCTGATGGCCGAACTCAATCTCTCCGCCGAGGCAGACGATTGGACCGGCGTCGATCCGCTGCGCGAGCTTGACGGCCCCGCCGTACTCGACGCCGTCACCGAACGGCTGCGTTCACGGATCGCCGCGATCATGGGCTATGCCGATAACTCTGCCGTGGACCCGGGCACGCCGTTGACCGAACTCGGTATGGATTCACTGATGGCGGTCCGCATCCGTAACACCGTGCGCGGCGATTTCGGTGCCGAACCGCCTGTGGCTCTGCTGTTACAAGGGGCTACCCCGCGTGATCTGGCCGTGGACCTCATCAAACAGCTCGGCCTAGCCCAGGACGAGAACAGCGATTCATCCGGTGGGCTGCGCGATCGCGCCCAGCAGCGTGCCGCCGCCCGGCAACGGGCCCAGCGGCGTAGGACGGGACAACGAGTATGACGACAACTTCTCCAACAGCGTTTCCGCCCAGTGCGATTGCCATCATCGGAATGGCTGGCCGATTCCCCGGGGCGCGATCGGTCAGCGAATTCTGGCGCAAACTCAGTGCCGACGAAGAAGGCATGGAAACGCTTTCCGAGGACGACCTGCGTGCCAACGGAGTCAGTGAGAGCACGTTATCGAGCCCGCACTATGTGCGGCGCGCACCCGTAATGGATGGCATCGAGGAATTCGACGCCGACTTCTTCGGGTTCAACCCGCGTACGGCCGCAAAGATGGATCCGCAGCACCGGCTCTTCCTGCAAACCGCCTGGCATGCCCTGGAAGACGGCGGATACGACCCGGCCGACATCGAGGTCAACGTCGGGGTCTTCGGCACGAGTTCGATGAGTGGATATCTCCTGCACAACCTGATGTCGAATATTGACCCGAATAAGGTCATCGGCGAGGGCCCCACCATCGAGATGGTCAGTCTGTCGCTGGAAAATGACAAGGATCACCTGGCGACCCGGGTGGCCCACCAGTTCAATCTGCGCGGCCCGGCTCTTGCAGTGCAGACCGCGTGCTCGTCGTCGCTGCTCGCGGTGCACCTGGCATGTCAGAGCATTCTCAACGGGGAATGCGACATGGCGCTCGCGGGCGGTTCATCCATCCGCATCCCCAATCGGGTCGGTTACTGGTACGAACCCGGCTCGATGGCCTCGCCGACCGGCTACTGCCGCCCCTTTGATGTGCGGGCCGACGGCACCATCTTCGGCAGTGGGGTAGGGGTGGTACTGCTCAAACCGCTCGAGGATGCGTTGGCTGACGGCGACCGCATTCACGCGGTGATACGCGGTTCGGCGATCAATAATGACGGTGCAACCAAGATGAATTACGCCGCACCCAACGCCACCGGCCAGGCTGAAGTGATCGCCGAGGCGCACGCGCTGGCCGAGGTCGATGCCAGTTCGATCGGCTATGTCGAAACCCACGGCACCGCAACACCACTGGGCGATCCCATCGAGATCGAGGGGCTCCGGCAGGCATTTGAACTTGCCGAACAGGAGCGTTCGGCCCCATGCGTACTCGGCTCGGTGAAATCCAATATCGGACATTTGGAAACCGCCGCGGGTATCGCCGCACTGATCAAAACTGTTCTCTGCCTGGAAAATAAGGCGCTGCCGGGGACCTTGCACTACACCCAGCCCAATCCTGAACTGCATCTGGAACGTGGCCCGTTCGAAGTGCGCGGGCAACACAGCGAATGGTCGTCGACCGGCCCGCGCCGCGCCGGGGTCAGCGCGTTCGGCATGGGCGGCACCAATGTCCACATGGTGCTCGAAGAGGCCCCCGTCACGACGCCTGTACCGGCGAGTTCCGGTTCGGCATTGATCACGCTGTCGGCACGTAGTCGGGATTCGGTAACGCTGGGCCGCACCGAGCTGGCTGACGAACTCGACGTGCGCCCCGACCTCGATATCGCCGACGTGGCACACACATTGGCCCACCGCCGGGCCGAACGGTACCGGCTGGCCGCGGTGGTTGCCGATTCGGCCGATGCGGTCAGGGTGTTGCGTGCCGATGAGCACGACAACGTGTTCATCGGCGAGGCCCCCGCAGTGACCGATTCCGGTGACCGCGTGGCATTCGTATTCCCGGGGCAGGGCGCCCAGCACATCGGAATGGCCGCGGGTCTGTTCGAGTCCCAACCGGTCTTCGCCGAACACTTCACCGCCGCCGCCGAACTCTTCTCCGCCGAACTCGACTTCGACCTGCGCGCAGAGATCCTCACCGGTTCCGCCCGCAGCCTCGAACGCACCGACCGCACCCAGCCGGCGTTATTCGCCGTTGAATACGCTCTCGCCGAATTAGCCCGCTCACGCGGGATCGTGCCGGCCGCGTTGGCCGGGCACAGTATCGGCGAATACGCGGCAGCCACATTCGCCGGCGTATTCGATCTGCCGACAGCGGTCAAGGCCGTCGCGATGCGTGCCCGACTGATGAACGCCGCGCCGCGCGGCGTGATGGTCGCGGTGCCGCGCGCCGTCGCCGACATCGCCGGCTTCCTGGGCGGGGATGTGGATGTGTCCACGATCAATGATCCGGGTAGCTGTGTGGTCGGCGGCACCCAGGAAGCGATCGCGGAGTTCACCGCACGCCTGTCCGCCGAAGGGATCGTCGCCCGCCGGGTACGCACCTCACACGCATTCCATTCCCGGCTGATGGACGGTGTGGTTGCCGAGTTCACCGCATTCCTTTCGCGGCTGACGCTGCGCGAACCGCACATCCCGATCCTGTCGAATGTGACCGGCACCTGGATGTCGGCGGCCGAGGCCACCTCTGCGGCGACCTGGGCTCGCCAGATCCGGGCGACGGTACGCTTCGCCGACGAGATCACCACATTGCTCGACCATCCGGCCCGGGTACTCGTCGAGGTCGGCCCCGGCGGGACTCTGACCAGCGCCGCAGCGCGTCACCCGAAGTGGTCGGAGAACCATCGCGCGGTACGGCTGATGCGCCATCCCGCGCAGAACCGCGACGACGAGGCCACGTTCCTGCTCGCGATCGGCCAGCTGTGGGCGGCCGGGGTCGATGTACCGGTCACCGATTCTGCTGTGACCAATTCTGCTGGGACCGATTCTGCGGCTCCCCGGCGCCGGGTGACATTACCCGGCTATCCCTTTGCGCGACAAAAACATTGGATTGAGCACAATTCTTCGGCCCGATTCGTGAGCGCCGGGGCGACCGATGGTGCGCAGACCGGCGAACCGACGCGGGCAACCAGCACGCCGGCCAGTGGCCGCGCGACGATGGAAGCGACTCTTGAACACATCTGGGCGCAGTGCCTCGGAGTCACCAGCATCGATCGCAACGCCAACTTCTTCGAGATCGGCGGCGATTCGCTGATCGCCATCAGCATCGCGATGAGCGCGTCGAATGAGGGCCTTGAGCTGACGCCACAGGATCTCTACGAGAACCAGACCATCGCCGCGCTGGCCAAGAAACTCACCGCCCGGTATGAGTCGGGCGGCCTGGGACGCAAGGTCGCCGCCGACCCACAGCATCTACCGGTACCACCGAATCTGATGGGATTCCTGTCCACGGGTGTGGCCGACGCCGCACGATGGCGGATACCGCTGCTGCTCCGGTTGCACGGGGATATTCCGGCGGATACGGTCCGCACGGTACTCACCGCGGTGATCAACCACCACGACGCCTTGCGGACGCGTTTCGTCGAACGCGTCGACGGCTATGAACAACACATCGGTGCTCCAGCCGAATCGGTCGATCTGGTCACCGCGGAGATCACTACCGGACTCGAAGCCGGCGAATCGGCGCAGCGGACAGCAATCCTCGACGTCCTCAACGGTCGGGTGGCTGCTGCCGGTGATGCGATCGAACCGATCGTCGCCGTATTGGTCAGTACCCCGGACGGCCCCTCCTATCTGGCGTTGAGCGTGCACGGCGTGGTCGCCGACCACGATTCACGAGGCATATTGCTCACCGATCTGTTCACCGCATTCGGTCAGGTCCTGGCCGGGGAGGATATTTCGCTGCAACCGGTTGCGGCGACATGGGCACAGTGGTCGCAATTGTCGGCGGAACTCGTCGGCCATCCATCGGTGCTCGAGACCCGCGAGTATTGGCTCGGCAATCTCGGCCGCGCGACGCTGCGCCTGATCGAGCGGACTCCAGGACTGACTACCGTGACCCGACCGGCAACCACCGATCTACGCCGGTTCTCCACATCGCTGACCGAACCGCAAACCACCGAACTCGACGACGCCCGGCGACGGCTGACCTTCTCCCTCGATCAGTTCCTGGTGGCAGCGCTTACCCGCGCCGTCGCCGGAACCATCGGCGAGGGTGTACTCGACGTCGACTTCGTCGGCGCGGGCCGGTCGGTGCTACGCCCCGAACTCGATCCGCGACGCACCGTCGGGTCATTCGAGTCGATTCACCCCGTCGCGCTGCGCTGCGATAAGGGGGTGGGACGCACCGCGGCCGATCGACTCGATGAGGTGCGTTCGGCACTGTCGGCGGTGCCGCATGAGGGTGTCGGCTATGGAGTTCTGCGGCACCTGTACGCGCCCACGGCGGTACGGCTGGCGGCGGCGGACTCCCCGGATATCCTGTTCAGTTTCACGGGGACGATCCCCGATTTGTCGGCGGCCACGGACGCACCAGTACAGCTCGACGCCGATGCCGCCCTGGCGATCGGCGAGGCGGTTCCCGGATTCGGCCACGCTATAGAGGTCCGCTGCTATCGCGCGGGCGGGGTGCTCCACCTCGACTGGTGGCACGATTCCCGGCGAATCGACGCACAACAGGTAGGGTCGCTGGCCGGAGCAGTGGTCAACGCGCTTGTCGATTTGTCGCGCGAAGCCATCATCGAAGATGAGGCAGAAGCGACGAGTGACGAGCTCGAGTTCATCGACTTGTCCTCAAACTTCGATATGGGAGCGGCCAGTGCGCGACAGTGACCGGGTAGCCGACGCCGCCCGTGCCCGCTCGGGACGGCATCGGCGCCAGGAGGATTCCGACTATGCCGTGGTTGTCGACGGACTCCACAAGCGTTTCGGTGACTTCGAGGCGTTACGCGGGATCAGTTTCACCGTCGGCCGCGGCGAGGTTCTTGGTCTGCTCGGCCCCAACGGTGCGGGTAAGACGACGACCGTCGAGATCCTGTGCACGCTGAGCAAACCGGATTCGGGTACGGTGCGCGTCGCCGGCCATGACGTGGCAGCCGACCCGGCGTCGGTACGGCGTTCGATCATGCTCACCGGACAGCAGGTCGCGCTCGATGACATGCTCACCGGCAGAGAGAATCTGGTCATGTTCGGCCGGTTACAGGGCCTACGTAAGTCGGAGGCGAAAGCCCGGGCCGAAGAATTGCTCGACCAATTCGACCTGCACTACGCGGCCAGTCGGCAGTTGGGCACATACTCCGGAGGTATGCGCCGCCGGATCGATATCGCCTGCGGCCTGGTGGTGCGTCCGGAAGTGGTCTTCCTCGATGAGCCGACCACCGGTCTCGATCCGCGCAGCCGGCAATCGGTGTGGGATCTCGTCGCGAAGTTCAAGGGCGAGGGCATCGCAACGGTGCTGACCACCCAGTATCTGGAGGAAGCCGACACGTTGTCGGACAATATCGTGGTCATCAACAGGGGAACCGTGATCGCCCAGGGTACCGCCGACCAACTCAAGGCGCGTACCGGCGGAACATACTGCGAACTCGTGCCGCGATATCTCTCCGACATTCCGGCCATCATTCGTGCCCTGGGACCGATGATGCCCCAGCGTAAGCAGAATGTGATGACCGCTGAACCCGACCGGATCGCGATCCCCGCGCCGGACGGACCGCGGACACTTGCCGCGATCCTGGCGCGGCTGGAGTACACCGGAATCATGTTGGCAGACATCGGGTTGCGCCGACCCTCCCTTGATGAGGTCTTCTTCGCGTTGACCGGTGATACCGAAGAACCTCGAACCGAGGATCATCTCGCATGACCGGTGCCATCTATCGCGACGCCGAGGGGCTCTACCCAACCCCCGCCCGAGCCGCGCAACCTTCGAAGGTGCAGCAGTGGTGGGTCCTGACCAGCCGCAATATCGTGCCGACGCTACGCAACGGTGAACTCGTCACCCAGATCGCCGCGTCGGTGATGTTCACCGTCGGCTTTTACATCCCGCTGAAGAAGATCGGCGCCAATGCCAGCGAGATGAGCAGTTACGCGCAGTACCTGATGCCGCTGATCGCGCTGCAGGCGATCAGCTTCGCCGCGATCTCGGGCGCATTCCGCTCCGCGTCGGATAAGGTCGCCGGAATCAACAAGCGGTTTCGGGTGATGCCGATATCGAAATACATTCCGATGACTGCACGCCTGACCGCGAGCGTCTACCGCGCCACCATCGCTTTGATCCTCTCCATCATTTGCGGTTATGTGATCGGCTTTCGCTTTCACAACGGAGCGCTGGGGACACTCGGGTTCTGCGTTGTAGCCCTGGCGATCGGCTGTGTGTTATCTCTCTTCGGGGAGGTGATCGGTGCCTCGGCCAAAAACCCGGAAGCCACCACTCACCTGATGATGTTGCCGCAGCTGATCTTTGGACTACTGTCGGTCGGCGTGCTTGGGGCCTCGGCATTTCCGGAGTGGATCCGGGGCTTTGTTCGCAATCAGCCGATCTCGCAGTTCGTGTACGCGCTACGCGCCCTCGCTGGTGACACCACCTCGGCGGCTGGCGAAGTCGGCTGGGATACGATCGGCCCGGCGATCGCGTGGCTGCTGGGCATGTTTGTTTTTCTCGTCGTTGCCTACATTGTTGTGTCAGCGAGGGCAGCACACCGATGACATCGATACTTGAAGACAATTCGCCGCCGATTCCGAATCAGCCCCGGGAGAACTCGGTGGCGGCCCTCGTCGGCAACAGCGTCGCGCTGACGAGCCGCCTGCTGCGCCGGTGGACCCGCGACCCCGCGACGACCGCGGAGACGATTCTTGTTCCCGTCGCATTCCTGGTCACCCTCAATATCGTGCTCGGCGACAGCGTTGAGCGCTTCAGCGGGCACAGCGCCCTCTACGGCAGTGTGTCGCTGGTCGCGATGGTCGCGGCCACCCAGGGTGCCACGGTCGGCGGATTAGGTCTCATGCGTGAACGAGACAGCGGTCTACTCGCCCGGTTGTGGGTGCTGCCGATCAATCGTGGTGCCGGTGTGCTCGCCAGATTCGCCGCGGAGTTCATTCGGATCGTCGTTGCAACGACGGCACTGGCGATCACCGGTCTGATTCTTGGGATGCGTTTCCATCAGGGTGTGCTGGCCGCGATCGCCTGGCTGTTCATACCGTGCATCTTCGGGCTCGCCTTCTTCATCGGCGTGGCGACAATCGCGTTGTACTCGGCGAAGGCGATCGTCGTCGAAGCCACGGCGCTGATCTCCGGTCTGTTCATGTTTTTCTCCACCGGCTTCGTTCCGCTCGATGCCTACCCCGAATGGATCCGCCCCGCTGTGCAACATCAGCCCTTGAGCTACACCGTCGACGCCATGCGGGGGTTATCGCTCGGCGGGGCGGTGGCGCACCCACTGCTCGGCCTGCTCGCGTGGTCGGTTGCCATCATCGCGATCTGTCTCGTCCCGGTTGCGATCGGTTACCGTAGGGCAAGCATGCGTGGGTAGCCCTCCCAGCCGGGTAATTCCACCGGGGCGCATCCCCCATCGGGTGCCACTCTGCCCCTGCATACTCACCGCGGCGTGAACGAAGAAATTGACGTCGCCAACCAGAAAGCCGTTATGAGTTCTGCATCGACAATCAGAAAACTCGCCAAGAGCGAGGAGATGTTCGCCGAGACCCATAACTTTGTGGGGTTGGGTGCGCACCTGGAAGGGCAGATCGACGTCGACGCACTGGCCGAAGCCTTCGACACCCTGCTGGAGGTCCATCCGGTGCTCGGCGCGCATCTCGAACGCGCGGCAGATGGTCGCTGGGAGTTCGTTGTCGATGACCTCATGCATCCCGGATTGATTGTGGTGCGTACCGATGATCCCGACGCGCACATCCCGCCGATCGATTTCGACCAGACACAGCATCTCGTGCATCTGCGGATCGTCATCTGCGGCAACACCGTACATCCGACGCTCTATGTGCATCACAGCCTCGCCGATGGCCATCACCAGTTCAGCCTGATCGAGGAACTGTTCTCCTACTACACGGATTTGGTGACGACCGGCGATCTGCGACCGGGACGTATCGAGGCAGCGCCTTCACCGCTGGAGACAGTTCTGGCCGAACGCGGCATCACCAAACTCCGACGCTCTGGTCTTGAACGGTTCATGACGGCGCTCTTCGCCTACGATCTGCCCCCGTCACGGCGCGCGACGAGCGGTGAACGGCCCCTGGCCCCGGTAAAGGTGCCGATGGCCTGGTGCCAGCTCTCCGAGGACCAGACCAAGGCCATTGCCGCATATGCGCGCCAGCACAAAGTAAGCCTCAACGGGGTCCTGGCGGCCATCATCCTCATCGCCGAGTGGCATCTACGTGGCGAGCGGGCGATACCCGTTCCGTATATCTACCCGGTGGACCTGCGATATGTGTTGACACCGCCGGTGACCGCCACCGCTGCAACGAACCCCGTCGGGGTGGGCACCTATCTGGCCGAAATCGACCGCAACACAAGTATTTTGAAATTAGCGGAGGCTATCGCGCAGGCGTACCGCGCCGATCTCGACGAGGGTGTTATCCAGCAGTCGCTGCTACATTTCACTCCGCAATACGACGGGAATCCGCCCGGCCTGCCCGATCTGGTAATGATGACCGACAACGGTATCGTGCCGCCGATGCGTATTCCCGAGGGCGTAGAACTCACCGCGGTACACGGTGAACTGTACTTTCAGGTCGGTGGCGGCATCGAAATGTACACCAGCAAGATCTTCGACGGCCAGCTCATGCTTGAATACCACACCCACGGCCCCGACCCCGAACGCTCAATCGCGACAATTGAGAAGCTCTTGATCGATCTCGCCGAACAAGCCGGCACGGATGGTGCCGGCTGACGGCTCAGAACGCGTATCGGTGGTATTGCAAGGACTTCCGGGCGGGCGGCGCTACTTTCGACACCTTGTCGGCGGTGCGGAACGCGCCTTGCACCCGAGCGAATGTCGGCGCGTCGAACAGCGTGGTATCGGCGATGTGACGCAAACCGGGTACTTGGGAGAGCACGTCTTCGGGACGGTTAACCGCCCAGTGCAGCGTCGAACCCGACCTGCGGTTGAGCATATGAACCTTCTGGGTCTTGATCGCCAGCCAATTGTAGAAGTCGATCTGGATCTCGCCCGTGCTGAATCGTTCGATCACCCGGCGCAGCAGCGTCGTACCCTCTTCCTCGGTCAGGTACATGCTGATTCCCTCGGCCAGGAAAAGCACCGGATTATCGGTCGGGATTGTGTTGAGCCAGGATGGATCGGTGGCGGAGGTTTTCAGCAGGTGATAGCCGGGCCGGGTGGGATAGATGTGCTCACGAAGCGCGATAACGTCGGGGAAATCGGCGTCAAACCAGGTAACGTCGGTGCCCGGATCGAGACGGAACACTCGTGCGTCGAGGCCGCATCCGATGTGAATCACGGTAGCCTTCGGGTGTGCAGCAAGGAACTCGCGCGTCCACGCATCGTAGAGCGCGGTGCGCACCGTGACGATCGGCGCCCACTTCGCGGTCACACCCAGTTCAGACCAATCGAAGTCGAGCCGCGAGACGGCATCCTTGGCGAACTGGTCGCCGAGAACAGGTCGCTCAAGATCGGCGTCAAGCGCTTTCAGGTAAAGGGTGGTGAGCATGGTTTTGGCGGCACCACGCAGGTCGACATTGGCCTTCTCGGTCATTGGCAACACAATAGTCATGCATGCGCCCGCCCGCCATTGTCCGGCGGCGGTGCGCAACGTCCCAGCCAGGGACCCGAACAGGAAATGAGGAGATGGTGACGCGTCCGGATCCCGCGCCCCACCTACCGCGGGCGCTGCTGATCTATTACTCGTACACCGGTCAGGCGCATGCGCTGCTGCGTGCGGCCGGTGAGCAGCTCACCGCACGCGGTTTCGACGTATCCGAGGCCGCGATCGAGTTCACCGATACCCGGTATGCGAAGCGTTTCTCCCGGTTTCCGATGCGGCGGGTATGGCCGGACATGCTCAGTGTGCTCCCGGCGCAAATCCTGCGCCGCACCGGTGAAATCACGGTGCCCGACGCGGTATACGCGGGTCCATACGATCTTGTCTGCATCGGCTCACCGACGTGGTGGAGCAGGGCGAGCATTCCGATCCGCGCTTTCCTGACCTCCGATGCGGCCCGAGATCTGTTGGCGGGTACACCATTTGCCGCTTTTGTAGTGTGCCGGGACAGCTGGAAGGGAAATCTCGCTGAGGTACGCAAGCTCGGTCAATGGCAGGGCGGACGTTATCTCGGCGGGTTGCACGTCACATATCCCGGCGATCAACTGCGCTCGATGCTCTCCCTTACCAGTTATCTCGGGTCCGGGGAGTACCGCGACCGCTATCTCGGTGTGGCCATCCCGCCGACTAATGTAAGTCCCGAGCACAAAGAACAGGCACGACAATTCGCCGCGCAGTTAGCCGATGACCTCACCCGAGGTGAGCGCTAATGCCGCGGCCACTTCCCGTAATCGAGACTTTCCCGATGGAGCAGATTCACGCCCATGGCTGAGCAGCAGCAGAACCCACCGAAACCGCGTGTGCGCGAACCGATTCCCACTACCGAAGAAGCTCTTGCGCGGTTGGACATGCCGCTCGAATTTGCAATGATGACTCAGCGCGCGATCCGCAGGGTGCTACCCGACCCGGTTGACGACGCTTTGATACTTAAGTGCATTGAACTGGCCGAGCATGCGCCGACCGGCAATAACGGCCAGCAGTGGGAATTCGTTGTGGTCAAAGATCCGGCGATCAAGGCGCGGTTGGCCAAACGATATCGGCAGGCATGGAATCTCTACACGCGATTCGCCTTGCGCCACCTCGTACGTCAGGATGACTCCACCGCACGTACCGTCAAAGCCGTTCAGTGGCAAGTCGATCACTTCGAGGAAATACCCGTACTGGTTATCGCCTGCCTGCGGCTGGGGGTTCGCGACGGCCGGATCACCGGTCTGCGTATGCCGCATTCCGCCGAATCCGGATACTGGGGGTCGATCTATCCGAGCGTGCAGAATATGCTGCTTGCCGCGCGCGCCATGGGGCTTGGCGCGTCACTGATCACCCTGCCGCTATGGAATCTGACATCGGCTCGCAACATCCTCGGCCTGCCGATCAACGTCACCCCGCTGTGCGTTGTGGCCCTCGGCTGGCCCCGCGGTCGGTACGGACCGTCAGCGCGCAAGCCGGTGGGCGAGGTCACCCACCGAGACAGCTACGGGGTGCGCGCATGGCTACGCCCGCGCGATGCCGAGGGATCGTAGGCAAGTGGATCGTAGGTAGAGGGCACGCTCAGCGTTTACCCCGCTGTCCCTCGCTGATTGCGGCCACCACCTTGTCGCTGCCACTGAGCCGCGCCAGGGTGGCCGCCGCATCCGGCGCGAAACCACCTAACAGCGTAGCAATCTGCAGGGCGAGTGGGGCCACAGTGACCTCCGCACGGTTCTTTTCGATGGCGCGGATCGTGGCTTGCGCGACCTGGTCGGCGCTACGGGTACCCAACCGGGGGAGTGCCACGGCGGAATCCGCAACCATCCCGGCGTCGCGGACCGGCCCGGGAAACACCGACGAGACGCCGATTCCTTTGGGACGCAGATCCTCTCGCAAGCCGAGCGCGAATCCGCGGATGCCGAACTTAGTGGCGTTGTAGAGCGCCGTACGCGCCGACGCGGATTTTCCCGACAGCGACGACATGAAGACAAGATGACCGTGGCCACGCAAGATCATCTGTTCAGCAGCGATTTTGGCAAGCAGGATCGGTGCGCGCAGGTTGACCGCAAGAGCACGGTCGATCTGTTCGGTGGAGTACTCCGATACCTCACCCGAGGCCGGCAATGCGGCGTTCGCAATCAGAATGTCGACCTGACCGGCGTTCTCGAGCAACCGGGCCGGGCCGTCCGGCTCGCTGAGGTCGACGCTGATCGACGTTGCGTCGAGTTTTTGGGCCAGCGCGTCGACCACATCGGTGCGTCGGCCAGTCAGCGTCAGCCGCGCGCCGCGCGCCGCCAACGCGCCCGCCAGAGCGTGTCCCAGTCCGCCGCTTGCGCCGGTAAGCAGAACGTGTGACCCGGTGATGTCCATGGTGTAGAGAATAGGGTCTCCAGGACCTACAGCGGTGCTGTGCGCCGTAATGTACCGTCAATTGTCATGGGCGCACACAATTACGACGTCATCGTCGTCGGCGCTGGTTTCGGGGGAATCGGCATCGCCGTTCAGCTCCGTCGCATGGGTTACGAAAATTTCGTGATCCTCGATCGGGAAGATGATCTCGGCGGGACCTGGCACGTCAACCGTTACCCGGGCCTGGCGGTTGACGTACCGTCGCCGACGTTCTCCTTCTGGTTTGAACCCAATCCCAACTGGTCCAAGCTCTATGCGCCGGGCCCCGAGCTCAAACAGTACGCAACCGATGTCGCCGCGAAATACGATCTCGGCCGTCACATGCGGTTCAATTCGACGGTGCTTGGCGCCCGGTGGGATGAGGATGCCGCACGCTGGCATGTCTCCCTGGCTGATGGCGCCACGCTCTCGACTCAGTTTCTGATCTGTGCGACGGGATTTCTTTCCCAACCGGCCAAGCCCGATATTCCCGGCCTCGACACCTTCGAGGGACACATCGTCTACGCATCCCGTTGGGATGCGGACTATGACTTCGCCGGAAAACGAGCGGCGATGATCGGCACCGGCTCCACCGGAGTCCAACTGATACCCGAACTCGCTAAGACCGTCGCCGAACTGACGGTCTACCAGCGCACCCCCATGTGGGTGATGCCCAAACTGGACCTGGCGATCCCAGCGCCGGTGCGCACACTGTTCCGGCGACTACCCGTCACCCAGCGCGGTGTTCGCTGGGTGACAGATGTCACCCAGGAAATCCTGATGTTCATCGCCATGTGGAAGTACCGCCGATTCCGTCGACTCAATGACGGCGCCAAAAAACTCGCCGCGCTGTTTCGGTTCCTCCAGGTGCGCGATAAGCGGGTTCGTGCGGCGCTTACGCCGTCCTACGACTACGGATGCAAGCGGCCAACAGTTTCCAATGATTACTACCGGGCGCTGACCAAACCGCATGTCACGTTGGAGACCGCGGGGATAGATCACGTCGAACCCGATGGCATCGTCACTCGTGACGGCCGTAAAACCACTATCGACGTGCTGGTCTTAGCGACCGGCTTCGACGTATGGGAGAAGAATCTTCCTGCGATCGAGGTGATCGGCCGCGAGGGACGTAATCTCGGCAAGTGGTGGCGTGACACGGCGTTCCAAGCATACGAGGGAATATCGGTGCCCTACTTCCCGAACTTCCTCAATTCCGCGGGACCGTACTCGTGGGTGGGATTGTCTTGGTTCACCACGGTGGAATGCCAGATGCGCCACATCGCGCGACTCTTCGGTGAGGTCAAGCGCCGTGACGCGCGCACCTTCGAGGTGACCGAGGCTGCCAATGATCGCTTCTTCACCGATATGACGACACGCATCGAGGATTCCGTATTCGCGCTGGGCAACTGTGCCACCTCACGCTCCTACTGGTTCAACAGCAAGGGGGAGACCCCGCTGTTCCGGCCCACGTCGGTGAATGAGGCCGTAAGCGCTCAAGACACCTTCCCGCTGAGCGATTACACGTTCTCCTAGCGTGTCGGGGGTGCCCTCAGATTCAGATCGGATATTCCGAGCGATGTCCCGATCCCGTGATGTGTTGACGGGCACCACGAGTTCGCCATCGGAGTTTCCTGTGCTGACCGGCGTCCCCGGTTATCGGGTGACGGACGAAGTGGTGGCCTCCTACCGCGATGACGGGGCGGATGCGGGCGGCCGGAAGCACCATCTATGAAATAGGCTCTGGCCACGCGATGTCGGTGTTGTGCCGGGGTGTTCGGCATCGTAGTTTGCGGTGCAGGGTGGTGGTGATGGTGGTTGTGG
>JASGFW010000009.1:0-51702 GCA_047605305.1 Gordonia sp. (in: high G+C Gram-positive bacteria) | reverse complement strand
CATGGTGCGCCGGACGTCGAGCCGGCCGTCGGAGACCGGGCGGCTCACCCGGCGCGGCGCGCCCCGCATCCGCTGGATCAGCCGATGGCACGCGCGATCGATGTCGGCTTGGTCGCGCGGCACGTGCGACGGTGGGTCGTCGCCCGCGGTGATCAGCGCGGCCGCGTCGAGCCGCTCGGTCAGCGCCTCGACGAATCGATTGAGCGCTGCTTCGAGTTCGGCGATCGCCGCGTCGTCGAGCCCGTCCATGCCGTCGACGCCGTAGGCCCGCCGGCCGTCGGAGGTCTCCAGCGCCCGCAGCAGTGCGGCGGCGTCGGCCAGGGTCAGGGCGGCGCCCTCGACTCGGGTCCCGGCCGACGTCAGTTCGCCGACCTCCGCGGCCCCGGCGTGATCGACCTCCACGGTGTATGTCACGCCGCCGTTCACGCTCGACGACTCGGTGTCCACCTGCAGCTCCTCGGCCCCCGACGACACCGAGAAGTCGTTCTCCTCGCGATGCGCGCTCTGCGCGTCGCGTTCCCGCGCATCGGGGTCGTCGATCATCAGATCGCCGATCTCCACCGTGTGCTCGTCGGCGCCGATCAACCGGCCGGCGCCGGTGAAGTCCTCGTCCCACTCGACGTCGTCGGGCAGTCCGCCGGCCAGCAGGCCGCGGACGCGCGGCAGGTCGTCGGGCACGACGTCGGCGTCGTGCCCGGTGAAGAACAGCGCGAAGGCCTCCTCGAAGGGCTCGCGCTCGTACGAGTACTTGACGCACACACTGCGCAGCGCGGTCCGCAGCAGACCCGGGTCGGACGCGCCGACGAGGTCCAGGACCCGACGGATCTCGATCACCTCCGCGGGCGACGCCGCGACCGAGCAGAGGCGCAGCACCCGCCCGAACTCGACCGCCACCAGCCCGAGCACCCGGTCCGCCGACTCGGTGCGCACGTCAACTCCGGGTCGACGCGCCGCTGTGCGCGCGGCCGGCGCCGAACGCGCGGGCCGTGACGTTGCCCGTCGGACTGCTGCCGTCCACCGCGACCGGCGACGACGCCGTGCCCGGCCGATCCGGCCCGAGGGCCCGCCGGACGTGATCGACGTCGCTGCCGAACTTCACCAGCATCGACAGCAGTGCGGGATGCCGACCGCCGATCCGCTCGTCTGCCGGACCTGCGCCGTCGCCCGTCGCGGGCAGTCGCATGGCCGCCCGCGAGGCGTCGATCACCTCGGCGATCGACGGGCTCTTGCGCAACGGCATCTCGCGGAGCAGCCGGGCCAGGTCGACGACGTCGGCGATCACCGACTCCTCCACCTCGGGCGCACGGACCGCGACGATCCGTCGTTCACGTTCGGCGTCCGGGTACTCCACCTGGAAGTGCAGGCAGCGGCGCTTGAGCGCCGGCGAGAGTTCGCGGGTGTCGTTGGAGGTGAGGATCACCCACGGGGCCGACCGCGCGGGGAACGTGCCGAGTTCGGGCACCGTCACCTGGCGTTCGGCCAGCACCTCCAGCATCACCGCCTCCATCGCCTCGTCGGTGCGATCGATCTCGTCCACCAGCAGCACCGTCGGGGTCTGGGACATGATGGCCGCCAGCAGCGGACGCGGCACCAGGAAGTCCTCGGTGTAGACGCCGACCTCGGTGCGGGCCAGCGCCGCCGAGGCCTGCGCGAGCGTCTCGTACGACGCCAGTTCCGCACTGATCCGGTCGCGCAGCATCTGCACGTGCAACAACTGGCGCGCGTAGTCCCACTCGTAGAGGGCACGCGAATCGTCGAGCCCCTCGTAGCACTGCAGGCGGATCAGTTCACGGCCCGACGCTGCGGCCAACGCCTTGGCCAGTTCGGTCTTGCCGACGCCAGCGGGTCCTTCGAGCAGCAGCGGACGGTCGAGCAGGGTCGCCAGGTGCACGACCACCGCGAGGTCCGCG
Organism: Gordonia sp. (in: high G+C Gram-positive bacteria); assembly: GCA_047605305.1. GTDB lineage: Bacteria > Actinomycetota > Actinomycetes > Mycobacteriales > Mycobacteriaceae > Gordonia. The sequence continues at coordinate 49,792 of JASGFW010000009.1, read as the reverse complement.
TCGATCAGATAGCCCTGCTCTTCCAAGGCCGCGGACAGGTCTTCGGCGGTATCGAACCCTGCTGGGCCGAACTCTGCCGGGGTACCGGGGCGTCCCGGTTCGGAGACGGTGGGTGTCATGGCGATCCTCGAGACGGTGCTAGATGTTCGGGGCGGACGGCTCGTGACGGACGTCCGGGCGCACGGCACCGCGAGGTACGCGTGCGCCCGGACATCTGCGCCGGACGCCGTGTCCGGCGCACATCGGTCAGTAGGTGTCGGTCATCGCGTGGCGAACCATCGGAATCATCGACTCCACGGTGCACTCGCGGGGATTGCCCGGGGTGCACCAGTCGCCCATCATGTGCTCGGAGATCGCCCGGATCTGGTCCTCCGAGGTGTCGACGCCCTCGCCGCGGCCGTGGTACTTACCGGTGTTCATCCGGTTCTTCTCGTAGCTGTTCACCGTCAGCTGGCCGAAGTTGTCGGGGATGCCGAGGTCCTTGGAGATGCGGATGGCCTCCTCGACGGCGGCGTCGGCCGCCTGCAGCTTGGTCATGTTCCGGGTGTCGACGCCCATGAGTGCGGCGATGTCGGCGAACCGCTCGAACCGCGCCGGCAGGTTGTACTCCCAGACGCGCGGCAGCGCGATCGCGTTGTTCAGGCCGTGGTGGCTGTCGTAGAACGCGCTGAATGCGTGCGACAGTGAGTGCACCAGGCCCAGACCGCCCGAGTTGAACGCCTGCGCGGCGATGTACTGCGCGTGCATCATTCCGGTGCGGGCCTCGAGGTTGTGCGGATCGTAGGTCGCGGTGCGCAGGTACTTGGCGACCAGTTCGATCGCGTACTTCGCGTTGCCCAGTGACGGCGCGAAGTCCAGACGCGAGACGTACGGCTCCGAGCAGTGCGCCAGGACGTCGAACCCGCAGAACGCGGTGAAGTGCTCGGGGCACGAGTAGTAGAGCAGCGGATCGTCGATCGCGAGATCCACCAGGCACGTGTCGTCGAACGCCACCCACTTGTGCGGATGGTCCATGTCGGAGGTGTCGGTGATCACGTACGCCCAGGACGTCTCCGAGCCGGTGCCGGCCGTCGTCGAGACCGCGATGTGCTTCGGGTTCTCCTTGTTGGTGGCCTTGGAGAAGCCCTCGAACTCGTTGATGTTGCGACCGTCGTGGGCGATCACCATACGGGCGCCCTTGGCGGCGTCGTGGCTCGAACCGCCGCCGACCGAGATGATGCCGTCGCACTTCTCGCTCTGGTAGCGGGCCGCGGCGTCCATGCAGTTGTAGTCCTTGGGATTGGACTCCACCTCGTCGAAGACCACGACGTCGACGCCCTGGTATTCGATCTTGCCCTTGAGTTCGTCGATGATCCCCGAACCGCGCAGGCCGGTGGTCATCAGCAGCACGCGCGTCATGCCGAGATCCTTGGCCTCGACGCCGATCATGTCGTGGGCGCCGACGCCCAGCTTCGCCTTCGGGAAGGGGTGGAACTCTTTGATCGGGAAGTCCCAGATCTGATTCAGTTCGATGGCCATCGCGGGCATCTCCTCGTGTCGAACGGTCGTTGTGTCCTTTGACACATTCAGAATGTTCGCCACGTCACACTCCGCGCCAGACCCCCTGACCGCGAGCACGACTCTTCGGCCCGTGCGGTCAGGCCGAGGCCTGTCCGAAGGGACAGGTCCACCGGCTCAGGACACGCGTTCGATGGTCCCGCCGAGGCGGGTGAGGATCTCTTCGAAGTGCGGGTAGCCGCGGTCGATGTGCTCGATGTCGTGCACCTCGGTGACCCCGTCGGCGACCAGAGCCGCGAGCACGAGACCCGCACCCGCACGGATGTCCGACGACCAGACCGGCGCGCTCGACAGCCGCTCGGTCCCCCGGATCACCGCGTGGTGGCCGTCGGTGCGGGCGTCTGCGCCCAGCCGGACCATCTCCTCGACGAACCGGAAGCGCGCCTCGAAGACGTTCTCGGTGATGAGCGACATGCCCTCGGAGATCGACGCGAGGCCGATCGCCATCGGCTGCAGATCGGTCGGATAGCCCGGGAACGGCAGCGTCGAGGTGTTGACGGCCTGCGGCCGGTCTTCCTGGCGGACCCGGAATCCGTCCTCGAACCGGTCGACCTTCGCCCCGGCGTGCTCCAGCTTGGTCAGCACCAGGCTCAGGTGGTTCGGCGAGATGCCGCGCACGGTGACGTCGCCGCGGGTCATCGCGGCGGCAACGCCCCACGTACCGGCGACGATGCGGTCGCCCACCACGTGGTGGGACGTGGGACGCAGCGCGTCGACACCGGTCACCACCAGGGTCGGGCTGCCGGCGCCCTCGATCCGGGCGCCCATCTGCACCAGCATCTCGCAGAGGTCGACGATCTCCGGCTCGCGGGCCGCATTGTCGATCGTGGTGACGCCTTCGGCCAGGACCGCGGCCATCAGGATGTTCTCGGTGGCGCCCACCGACGGGAACTCCAGTGCGATCTCGGCGCCCTGCAGCGCCTCCGCCTCGGCGACGACGCACCCGTGCTCGATCGCACTGTGCGCGCCCAGCGCCCGCAGTCCGGACTGGTGCATGTCCAGCGGCCGGGAACCGATCGCGTCACCGCCGGGCAGCGCGACCACCGCACGACGACAACGCGCCATCAGAGGACCCAGCACACACACCGAAGCGCGGAACTGCCGGACCGCCGCGAAGTCCGCGTGGTACTCGGGGATCTCCGGCGAGTCGATGACGACGCGGTGGCCGTCGATCTCCACCTCGGCGCCCAGTCCGCGCAGGACGTCGGCCATCAACGGCACGTCCGCGATCTCCGGCGCATTGGTCAATTCGGTACGGCCGTGCGCCAGCAGGGCCGCCGCCATCAACTTCAGAACACTGTTCTTGGCCCCACCGACCTGGACCTCACCGGCCAGTCGTCCGCCACCGGTCACCAGATACCGTTCGCTCACCCGCTCAGCTTAACGCCCGGCGTAGATTCGTCTTCTATGGCAGTGCATCTGACAAGGATCTACACCCGGACCGGGGACGACGGGACCACCGGACTCTCGGACTTCTCGCGTGTCTCCAAGACCGATCCGCGAGTCGTCGCCTACGCCGACTGCGACGAGGCGAACACCGCGATCGGCTTGGCCCTCACCCTCGGCGCACCGGTGCCGGACGACGTCGCGCAGATCCTGCGGCGCACTCAGAACGACCTGTTCGACGCCGGGGCCGATCTGTCGACGCCGGTCGTCGCCGACCCGCAGTACCCGCCGCTGCGGATCCTGCCGGCATACATCGACGCCCTCGAAGAGGCCTGCGACCGGTTCGGCGAGGAACTGGCCCCGCTCGACTCGTTCATCCTGCCCGGCGGAACTCCGCTGTCGGCTCTGCTGCATCAAGCACGGGTGGTGACCCGACGCGCCGAACGCTCCGCGTGGGCGGCGATCGACGCCTCCCCGGACGACACCGAGGTGCTGCCGGCCAAGTACCTGAACCGGCTGTCAGACCTGCTGTTCATCCTGGCGCGGGTCGCAAACGTCCGCGCCGGGCAGGGCGACGTCAAGTGGGTCCCGGGCGCGAGCCGCTGAACGGCTCGTCCGGCAGTACTCCCAGCGGGCAGGCCTCCTACTGGGCGCGAAAGCGACGACGCCGGGTCCGGCTGGGCGCACGCGCCTCCAGCCACGACTGGAAAGCCGTCACCAACTGCGGATTCATCCCGATCTCGCACGACTGCGAGCCGTCCGGTCTGGACGCCGTGAGCTCCAGGATCACCGCGTCGGCGTCCAAGATCTCCAGCTCGGTGCCCTCCGGGGCGCGTCGGCCGGTCACCTCGATCGCGGTGCGCAGCAGCACGTCGGTCGGGCCGGGCCGCATGGCCGTCAGCCGGTAGTAGACGAGCGCGCCGTCGGTGTAATGCACCGAACCGTGCCGCCAGCCTTCGTCGGCAGAAGCGGGCAGTCGGCGAAACAGCACCGGCGTACCCGCGCGTCGCACCTCGGCGACGCGGTAGATCAGGGCCGCCGCCACCACGGCCCCGACGATGAAGACGACTGCGATGAGCAGCCACGCCCACATCGGCATACTCACTCCTTCATCTTCGTCAGACGTCCGGGCCTCGTGAACCAGGTTGCCGACGCCGAATAGAAAGCAACCGGCCGCCAGAGATCACTCCGGCGGCCGGGTTGCACACTTCACTACTTTGCAGCTCGCGTTCAGTTCACGGCTTCCACGGCACGAATCCGCGAACGGGCCGCGACGAACTCGTCGCTGCCCTCCTCCGCGGACTCGAGCACGGCGCGCTCGGCGGCCACGTCGACGTCGGTCGAGAACTGAGCCTCTTCGGCCAGGACGATCACGTCAGTCGCGTTGACCGACAGGAAACCGCCCTGCACGGCGAGGGACACCTTGCGACCGTCGGTCTCGGTGAACGTCACGCGTCCGCCGCCGATCAGCTCGCCCAGCAGCGGGGCGTGCCCGGCCATGATGCCCAACTCGCCGTCCGTGGTCTGAGCGACGACGAACGTGGCTTCACCCGAGTACAGCTTCTCGTCGGGTGCGACGACCTCCAGGCGGAATGTCTTGTCAGCCATGAGATGAGACTACTTTCCGGCGATCTTGGCGGCAGCGGCCTCGACGTCGTCGAGTCCACCGCAGCTGTTGAAGGCCTGCTCCGGCAGGTGGTCGAACTCGCCCTTGCACACGCGGTCGAAGGCGTCGATGGTCTCCGACAGCGGCACGACCGAACCGACCTGGCCGGTGAACTTCTCGGCGACCAGGAAGTTCTGGCCGAGGAACTTCTGGATACGACGCGCACGCGCGACGGTCACCTTGTCCTCTTCCGACAGCTCGTCCATACCGAGGATGGCGATGATGTCTTGCAGTTCCTTGTACTTCTGCAGGATGCGCTTGACCTCGTTGGCGACGCGGAAGTGCTCGTCGCCGACGATCGAGGCCTCCAGGATGCGCGAGGTCGAGGTCAGCGGATCCACGGCCGGGTAGATGCCCAGCTGCGAGATCGGGCGCGAGAGCTCGGTGGTCGCGTCGAGGTGGGCGAACGTGGTCGCCGGCGCCGGGTCGGTGTAGTCGTCGGCGGGGACGTAGATCGCCTGCAGCGAGGTGATCGAACGGCCCTTGGTCGACGTGATGCGCTCCTGGAGCTCACCCATCTCGTCGGCCAGGGTCGGCTGGTAGCCGACCGCGGACGGCATGCGGCCGAGCAGGGTCGAGACCTCGGAGCCGGCCTGGGTGAAACGGAAGATGTTGTCGATGAACAGCAGCACGTCCTGGTGCTGCACGTCGCGGAAGTACTCGGCCATGGTGAGGGCCGAGAGGGCGACGCGCATACGCGTCCCCGGCGGCTCGTCCATCTGGCCGAACACGAGCGCGGTGTCCTGGAGGACGCCCATCTCCTCCATCTCGAGGTGGAGGTCGGTGCCCTCACGGGTGCGCTCACCGACGCCGGCGAACACCGACGTACCGGAGAACTCGCGAGCGATACGGGTGATCATCTCCTGGATGAGCACCGTCTTGCCCACGCCCGCACCGCCGAAGAGACCGATCTTGCCGCCCTTGACGTACGGGGTAAGCAGGTCGATGACCTTGATACCGGTCTCGAGGATCTCCGTCTTACCCTCAAGTTCATCGAAGGCCGGAGGCTTGCGGTGGATACCCCACTGCTCTCCGTCACGACCGAGACCCGGGCTGTCGAGGCAGTCGCCGAGTGCGTTGAACACATGGCCCTTCACCACGTCGCCCACAGGCACCCGGATCGGGTGACCGGTATCGGATACCGGCGCACCACGCACGAGGCCGTCGGTGGGCTGCATCGAGATGGTGCGCACCAGATTGTCGCCAAGATGCTGGGCGACCTCGAGGGTAAGTGTCTTAGCCACCGTGGGGAGCGTCACCTCGGCGTGCAGAGCGTTGAACAGGTCTGGAATCGAGCCCCGCGGGAACTCGATATCGACCACCGGGCCGATGATGCGGACGACGCGGCCCTGCGCGGACCCCGTCGACGATGATGATGGGGTTTCTACTGCTGCGGTCATGGTGCTTGGGTCACTTCCTCTTAATCGAAGTTTGAGCAGATGCGGAGATCGCCATCACTGGGCCAATGCGCTGGTGCCGCCGACGATCTCGCTGATCTCCTGGGTGATCTGTGCCTGACGGAGCTGGTTGGCCTCACGCGAAAGCGACTTGGAGAGCTCTTCTGCGTTATCGGTCGCCGCCTTCATCGCCGTCCGTCGCGCCGCCGACTCCGACGCCGCCGAATCCAGCAGCGCCGCGTACACCCGGGTAGCCACGTAGCGCGGCAGCAGCGCCGCGAGCAACGCCTCCGCACCCGGCTCGAAGGAGTAGTTACGCGATTGCAGCTCCAGGGCGCCTTCCTCGTCGGCGGTTACCGACAGCGGCGCCACCCGACGCACCTCAGGACTTTGCGTCAGCATCGAGACGAACCGGGTGTACACGAGATGAATCTCGTCGACCCCTTCGAGCGTGCCCTCGCCCTCCGGCACATCGACCCGGTTACCGGAACCGGCCACCAACAGCTCGACTAGGAAGTCGGTTGCTTTCGACGCGTCCTGATACACCGGAGCCTGCGAGAACCCCGTCCACGACGCACTGATCTCGGTGCCCCGGAAACTGAAGTACCCCACGCCCTTCTGCCCCGTCACGAACAGCACCGGCTCTTTGCCCTCCGCACGCACGAGCGAGATCAACTCGCGCGCGGCACGCAGCACGTTTGAGTTATAGCCACCGCACATACCGCGGTCACTGGTGATGATCAGGATCGCGGCACGCTTGGGATTCGCCCGCTCCTTGAGCAACGGGTGATCGAGCGACCCCGCGCTGCTCGCAAGCTCCGACAACACCTTCGTCATCTCCTGCGAATACGGCTTGGCAGCCGCCACCCGGGCCTGCGCCCGGGTAATGCGCGAAGTTGCGATCAGTTCCTGCGCCTTGGTGATCTTCTTGGTCGACTGCACCGACCTGATACGCGAGCGCAACTCACGGATGCTGGCCATGAACCCTCACCCCTTCCTTCCTGCGGACACCGACGCGAGCACGATCACTTGCGGATCTTGATCTCTTCTTGCTCGACCTCGTCAGCATCCAGGGGAGCTACCTCGGCCTCATTCACCACGCGCTTACCATCGTGGGTCAGATAGCTGTTCTTGAACTTGTTGGTCTCGGCGACCAGCACCTCGGCCTGATCGGCGGACAACACATTGCCACCGGCAATCGAATCGTAGACACCCTGCGCACTGTGGTGCAGGTGGCTCAATAGCTGCGTCTCGAAGTTCCGGATGTCATCGATCGGAACCGAATCGTAGTGGCCCTCACCGCACAGGTAGATCGAAACGATCTGATCCTCAACCGAATACGGGCTGTACTGATCCTGCTTGAGCATCTCCACCCAGCGGGCACCGCGCTCAAGCTGCGCCTTCGACGCATCGTCCAGGTCGGAGGCGAAGGCCGCGAATGCCTCGAGTTCACGGAACTGTGCGAGCTCCAGACGCAGCGACCCCGACACCTTCTTGAGTCCCTTGGTCTGCGCGGCACCACCCACACGCGACACCGAGGTGCCGACGTTGATCGCCGGCCGCACACCCTTGTTAAACAGATCCGACTCCAAGAACACCTGACCATCGGTGATGGAGATGACGTTGGTCGGGATGAACGCGGACACGTCATTCGCCTTGGTCTCGATAATCGGCAGAGCGGTCAGCGAACCGCCGCCGAGTTCATCGGAGAGCTTCGCGCAACGCTCCAGCAAACGCGAGTGCAGGTAGAAGACGTCGCCGGGGTATGCCTCGCGGCCCGGCGGACGACGCAGCAGCAAGGAGATCGCGCGGTACGCCTCGGCCTGCTTGGTCAGATCGTCGAACACGATGAGAACGTGCTTACCCTGATACATCCAGTGCTGGCCGATGGCCGAACCGGTGTAGGGCGCGAGCCACTTGAAACCGGCCGAATCCGACGCCGGAGCCGCGACGATGGTGGTGTATTCCAGCGCGCCCGCCTCCTCGAGTGCGGTCTTCACGCCGGCGATCGTGGAACCCTTCTGGCCGATAGCCACGTAGATGCAGCGCACCTGCTTGGCCGGGTCACCGGTCTCCCAGTTGGCTTTCTGGTTGAGGATGGCATCGACGCAGACCGCGGTCTTACCCGTCTTGCGGTCACCGATCACCAGCTGACGCTGACCGCGACCGATGGCGGTCATGGCGTCGATCGCCTTGATACCGGTGGCCAGCGACTCCTCGACAGGCTGACGCTCGAGCACAGTGGCGGCCTGCAGTTCGAGCACGCGCTGCGCGTCGGCTTCGATGTCGCCGAGCCCGTCGATGGGCACGCCGAGCGGATCGACCACACGACCGAGGAACTTATCTCCCACGGGGACCGAGAGCACGTCGCCGGTACGACTGACCTGCTGGCCTTCTTCGAGTGACTCGAAATCACCGAGGATAACCGCACCGATCTCGTCCTCGTCGAGGTTGAGCGCCACGCCGAGCACACCGCCCGGGAACTTCAACAACTCGTTGGCCATCGCCCCCGGAAGCCCGCTCACATGGGCAATACCGTCGGCCGTGTCGGTGATGATGCCGACCTCGTCGCGGGAGGCCTCGGCTTCGAACGACGAGACGTATTGCTCAATCGCTCCCTTAATCTCGTCTGCTGAGATCGTCAACTCCGCCATGGGTTCTCGTCTTTCTTGGTTCTCATCAGGTGTGGGTAAGTCGTGTGTCGGTCGGCGTCATCGCCGGCCGCGAGCGATTACTTCGGCAATGACGCGGCGGCCTTGGCCAGTCGCGTCGCCACGTCGGCCTCGATCACCTCGTCACCGATTCCGACCCGCAGTCCACCGAGGATCGACGGATCAATCTCCGGCTGCACCGAGATCGTGCGGTGATAGATGCCGCCGAGCACGCTGGACAGTCGCTGCTTTTGAGCATCGCTCAGCGCTACCGCCGACACCACATGAGCGACGGTTTCGCCGCGACGCGCGGCCGCCAGCTGCGCCAAGACGTCCGCGGCGGATTCGACCGGCTGACCGTGCAGCAGGCGAATCGTGTGCGACAGCAGCAACCACGCGTATTCGCTGATCTGCGCGCCGAGGACATTCTTGAGCAGTTCCGTCCGCTTGTCGGCGGGCCGGGTGAAATCCGACAGCAACGCGGCGAGCTGAGGATTCGCGTCGAGGAGTCGGCTCACCCGGAACAGCTCATCCTCGACCTGCTCGATGGAACCGTCGCGCTGCGCTGCGGTCAGCACAATCAGCGCGCTCTGCCTGCGCAACGCCACAAGGAGATCCCCACCCTGCGACCAGCGCTGCGTTGCGGCCACCGCGACGATGTCGGCGACGATCGGTGTCACCTTGCCGTCGAAGAGGGTGTGCACCAACGTGCGCTTGCCGGCAGCGTTGTCGTCATCGTCGGTGAGTCGCTTGCGCAACACATGCTGACCCTGCAGGAATTCGATGACACTGGTCAGCTCACTGCTGGCGGTGGCCAGCACCGCGCTGTCGAGCCCGGCCGAGTCGGCCGCGAACTGCGTGGCCACCGCTCGCGCGGCATCACGGCTGGCGGCCCGCAAGGAATGCAGTCCGATCAACTCGCTGCTATGCGGGACTGCGGTCGCCGGCTGCGCACCCTGGGACATCGACTCGAGCTCATCGATGACCCGATCGATACTCTGCGACTGATTCTCCGGCGACGAAAGATGGTCGCGGACGAGCTTGCCCGCGCCGTCGACGGCACTGAGACCCAGTTCGGACCGCAACTGCCGCACAATATTGGTGCGCAGCAGTTCACTTTGTGCGCGGCCATGCTCACTGATACGGCGCACCTCAGCATCCGAAAGCGCCGTGAAGTCCTTGGCGATACCTGCGGCATCGGCCACCGCCGCGTTATGCAATTCCTCGGCCTCGACCTTGGCTCGTTCAATCGACCGATCGTGCGCGGCCCGGGCGTCGGCGACCCGATGCTCGGCCGCCTCGCTCTCGATAATCTGCTGATCGATCTGAGCCTGCTGGGTCTTGACCGCCTTGCGCAGCGGCGGCAGTACATACCGCCAGAACAGCAGCGCAATGACCAAGAATCCGACCAGCTGCCCGATGAATACGTCCACTGCTAGCTCACCGTCTCAGTGTGTTCGGCCGAGGCGTCGTGCGCCTGGGCACTGTCGGTACCGAGAACCCGCCGGGCCAGCGTCGCCGACAGCCTGTCGACGTCGCGCTTGGCCTCGGTGACGGCCCCGTCGGCCGCCACCTTCAATTCCGACGAGATCTTCGCGAGAGCGGCGTCGGCCTCATCGGTCGCCCGCCGCTTCGCCTCGGACAGTTCCTCATTTCCCTTCGCACGCGCCTCGTCCCGGATTCCGGTGGCGTCGGCGCGGGCGTCCTTGATCCGGGCCCGGTATTCCCGGTCGGCGTCCTCGTAGCTCGCCGCAGCGGCATTGTTATCCGCGGAGGTCTTCGCGACCCGCGCATCCCGTTCATCGAGCACCTTGACGATCGGCGGCACGACGAATGTGCGGATGACGATCAGCACAACAACAAAGACCACGAGGCAGTACAGAAATGTGCCGTTGGGGATCAAGAAGTTGGATGTTTTCTCTCCAGCTTCCTCTGCCGCGAGACTGATCATGATGGATGTCCCCTATCGGGAGTACGAACTGACGACGATGGATAGACCCGGCGGAAACCGCTCAGCTCTGGGCGGTAATCGGCGTGGCGAACACGAAGAGCGCCATGAACGCGAGGTTGATGAAGTACGCGGCCTCGACCAGACCAACGGTGATGAAGAACGGCGTGAACAGACGGCCCTGGGCTTCCGGCTGCCGGGCGATACCGGCGATCAGCTGCGAACCGGCGATGCCGTCACCAATGCCAGCACCGATCGCGCCGCCACCAAGAATGAGGCCGCCGCCGATCAACGCGCCCAGACCAATCAGATTCGGATCTGCCATTGGAATAATTTCCTTTCGGGTGATACTGACAATCGGATTGCCAGGTCTGTGGTCCGGCCGACGGCGTCAGCCGGGTCTCGAAATCAGTGGTCTTCGGTCTCCATGCTCTGACTGAAGTACAAGATGGTCAGCAGAGCGAAGATGAACGCCTGGATGAGGCCGACGAACAGGTCGAAGGATTTCCACAGGGCATTGGGAGCCCAAAGGATGTACGCGGGGAACATTGCGATCACCGCGAGCATCGTGCCGCCCGCGAACATGTTGCCGAAAAGTCGCAGCGATAGCGATACGGGCTTGGCGATCTCTTCGATGATGTTGATCGGAGCCAAACCGATAGCGTGGCCCTTCACCAGCTTCACCAGGTGGGAACCGACACCCCGGCGGCGCATACCAGCGGCGTGATACCAGACGAAGACCAAGATCGCCAGCGCATAAGCGAGGTTCGCATCGCTCGACGGCGTAGTCAGCACCTCATGCGTTCCGCCTTCGGACGTCCCGTACTGCCACGGAATCACGCTGAGCCAGTTCGCCGCGAGGATGAAGGTGAACAGGGTGACCGCGAGCGGAAGCACGAACGGCGCGACTTTCATACCGATCGAACTCTCGATCTGCTGGCGCATCTGCACCGTCAGGACCTCGAAATAGATCTGCACAGGGTTCGGTTTGCCCGAGGTGAGCTTGGCCCGCACGAAGAAGGCGAGGCCCAGTACGACGACGGCGGCAAGGGTGACCGAGATGACCGTGTCAACGTTGAAGGTCAAGCCAAGGAAGTGGCCTTCGGTGTGATGGCCGACCTCGATCTTGGCTTCGGCAAGGGTGAACGTGTCGATACCCTGAGTCGTGTCGATACCCTGAGTCGATGCGGTCATAGCTGTTTACGAAGTCCTTTCATCACCGGAATCACCGCGTTCAGGACCAGGACTACCTGGCCGAGGGCGAGTCCGAACATCACGCCCAGCCCGTCGGGCCGAACCAGGAAGGCCGCCGCGAGCGCGAGCACGGTGATTGCACCGAGTCGAGCCGCAGAATTCGTGGCCAACAGCGTTTTTTTGGGATTTTCCGCGGCGGCCACCCGACTGACCGCGAGCATGACCAGCTTCGCGTTCACGAAAACGGCCCCTACCCCAACCGCGAAGAACAGCGCGAACAACCAGCTTCCGAGGTACACCGCCACTGCGGCAACGACCACAATGAGCACACCGGCGATAATTCCGGGGCGAACAAGGCTCGTTGGCGCTGCGGGGTAATACACGGGAGCCGAGTCAGGGGCGGACGTCGCCATTGCCTCTCCTCACATCTCCCGCCTTGATGCCGTGGACACCAGGCAGCGAACGTGCGTTCATGCGACAAAGCCGCCGAGCGTACGCTCTGCATTTGCAGTGACCTTATCAACACCGTCACAGGTTTTCACCAGGGGGTCGACCGGTAACCGATGTCGGCCGCGCGGCGGGTCACCGACGCGGAAGATGATTCCGCGGACGACACACACCACACGACTACTACGGCAGATAGTATCCCATTTTACTGTCCGGTTACCTAACCGCACGCAAAGCATAGAGGTACACGGCGCTACCAGAACACCCACCCTGCCCTGTGATGTGTGCCGCTCCGGGATGTCTGGCACTGCGGGGCGTCAACGCAGGGCGCGGGCGGTCCGCAACCCAGCGACGCGGCGCCCCACCCTGGGGGCGATCGTGACCAACATGGCGATCACCAGGCCCGCTCCGAATGCGGGTGCGACCACCGCTACCGGAAAGATGGTGCTGGCCGCGACCGAGAAGGCCAGAATCCCCACCCACAGGTAGATGATTAGCGCCACCCGACGCTGCGAATGGCCCAGTTCCAGCAACCGATGGTGCAGGTGCATCTTGTCGGGTGTATAGAAACCCACCCCCGCACGGGTCCGGCGGATCACCGCCATCAGCATGTCGAGCATTGGGATAAACACCACCGCGGCCACGAGGATCAGCGGTGATAACAGCGTGAAGACGTCCGCAGGACCGTAGGCGTTGACCGCGATACGCCCCGACGCACTGGTCGAGGCGGCGGCGAGCAGCAATCCGATCAACATCGCGCCGGAGTCTCCCATGAAGATCCGCGCCGGCGAGAAATTATGCGGCAGGAAACCCAGACACGCTCCCGCGAGCACCACCGATATCAACGCCGGCGGGTAATAGCTGACATCGCCTCCCTGATCGCGCAGTAACCCGAGCGAGAACATGCAGATCGCCGACGCCGCGATGAGACCGAGACCGGCGGCCAGGCCGTCGAGGCCGTCGATGAAATTGACCGCGTTGATCGTCGCGACGGTGATGACAACGGTGAGCAGACCCGATTGGAACGGATCGAGGACGATCGTGCCGATATGACCGATGGGCACCGGCAACTGCAGCCAGCTCACACCCATCACCACCAGCACCCCGGCCGCGGTCAGCTGGCCGACGAATTTGGTCAACGCATCCAGACCCCAGCGGTCATCGATCGCTCCGACGACCACGATGACAACACCCGCGGTGACCACCGCGCCCATGTCATTTGTGTACGCGAACCCCCGGTTGAGCGCGGGCAGGTTGGCCGCGAGCGCGATGGCCGCAACCACGCCGACGAACATGCCGAGTCCACCGAGGCGGGGTGTGGGAATCGTGTGCACATCACGCACCCGCGGCACCGCAACGGCGCCGGAGTGAATGGCAGCCACTCGCACCGCCGACGTCAGCAGGTAGGTGATCGCGGCCGCGGTCAGCCCGACCAACAGCAATTCCCGCAGGGGAACCCCCGCACCCCCGGTCTCGGCGGCGGCCACCACTACCCGCGCGCCCGCGCTCAGACCGGAAACGGATTCAGACATCCGGCCAAGGCTCCTCGCTGCTCGGCAATGATCACGGGGTCCTCAACGTCGCCGCGTCGACACGCAAGACCTCCGCCACCGCGTCGACACTCACTGCGCCCTCGCGCAGTACACGGGCGGTGGGGCCGGTCAGATCGACGATCGTCGACGCCTGCGCCTTGGGCGCAGGGCCGCCGTCCAGGTAGACCGACACCTCGTCACCGAGTTGTTCACGAGCCTGCTCGCAGGTCGTCGCGGGCGCTTGACCCGACACGTTCGCACTCGACACCGCCATCGGACCGACCTCACGGAGCAATTCGATCGCGACCGGATGCAGCGGCATCCGCAGCATCACGGTGCCGTCGGTATCGCCGAGATCCCAGGCCAACGACGGAGCCTGCTCGACAACGAGACTCAATCCACCCGGCCAGAATGCCTCAACCAGGTCGCGGGCCGTCGGCGATACCGACAACACCAGCCCGTCGATGGTGTGCCACGACCCGACCAGCACAGGTACCGGCATATCCCGTCCGCGGCGTTTGGCCGCCAGCAGCGCGGCCACCGCATCGGGATCGAACGCGTTGGCGCCGAGCCCGTACAGCGTATCCGTGGGAGTCACCACCAAGCGGCCCGCTTTGGCCGCCCCCACGGCGGCACGGATGCCCGCCGGGCGGGTCTGCGGATCATTACAATCGAATACCGAACTCACTCGCCCATCTTTTCACGCCCGGCCCACCGATCTCCGAATCAGGCGCGCACCGGCTACCTACCGACGCCGCGCCGTCACGAAACGCGGCCGCCCCGTCAGGTCGTTGTGCGCGGCGATCTCCGCGAAGTCACCGCTGCGGGTCAGCACCTCGATAACGGCTGCCGCGGCGGTGTCATCATGCTCGATACCCACCGTCCCGCCCGGTCGCAGCAGTGTCGCGATCACACCGACCATCGCGGTGATCACACTCATGCCGTCGGCACCGGCGAATACAGCGGCAGCCGGGTCCGCCGCCACCTCGACCGAGACCTCCCCGTCCGCCGGAACATACGGCGGGTTGGTCACCACCACATCGAATGATCCGCGCACGGCGTGGTCGGCGAACTGCGCATAGTCGGTCACGTCGGCGGCCAGTATGCGGACCCGGTCGACGAGCGCGTGATCGAGAACATTGCGCCGTAGCCACGTCAGCGCAACTGGATCGTTTTCAACGGCGATGACCTGTGCTGTCGGCAGGCTGCGGGCAATCGACAGGGCCAGCGCCCCGCTGCCGCTGCATAGATCGGCGACCAGCGGTGCGGCCGAGTCAGCGAGTTGCCGAACGGCCCAGTCGAGGAGGAATTCCGTTTCCGGGCGCGGAATGAACACCCCCGGCCCCACTGCGACCTCGATGGGACCGAAGGCTGCGGTGCCCACCAGATACTGCAGCGGCACCCGACGGCCACGCTGGGCGAGTAGATCCTGGTACCGCACCAACGTGGGCGCGTCCAGATCGTCGGCGATCACCAACCGGCCCCGGTCGACGCCGAGCACGTAGGCCAGCAGCCATTCAGCATCGGCCCGGGCCGATTCGACACCCGCCGCGGCGAGTTCGGTAGTGGCCGCGGCCAGTACCGCCGACACCCGGTACCGCGGCGGATCCGCACTCCGGTGAGTGCCGTCGATCATTGCGCCTCGAGGCGCGCCTGCCGGTCGGCGGCCACCAGGGCATCGAGCAACGCATCCATGTCGCCACCGAGTACCGCGTCGAGATTATTCGCCTTGTAGCCGATCCGGTGATCGGTGACGCGGTTCTCGGGAAAGTTGTAGGTGCGGATCCGCTCGGATCGGTCGACGGTCCTGATCTGCGCGGCCCGCCCCTGCGCGGCCAGCGCCTGGGCCTCTTCCTCGGCCACCAACTGCAGCCGCGCCGACAGCACCTGCATGGCGCGCGCCTTGTTCTGTAACTGCGACCGTTCGTTTTGACAGGTCACCACGATGCCGGTGGGCAGATGCGTGATGCGCACCGCCGAGTCGGTGGTGTTGACTCCCTGACCGCCTTTACCCGAGGAGCGATAGACGTCGATACGCAGATCACCTTCATCGATCTCGACCTCCTCGACCTCGTCGGGCTCGGGGTAGATCAGCACGCCGGCGGCCGAGGTGTGAATGCGTCCCTGCGATTCGGTGACCGGCACACGTTGCACTCGGTGCACGCCGCCCTCGAATTTCAGCCGCGACCACACCCCGTCCCGGGATGCTTCGCGTGCCTTGATGGAGATCGTCGCCTCCTTGTAGCCACCCAGATCCGACTCGGCCACCCCAAGGACCTGAGCTTTCCACCCGTACCGTTCACAATATTTGAGATACATGCGGGCCAGATCGGCGGCGAACAGTGCTGATTCCTCGCCGCCGGCGCCGGATTTGATCTCGAGTACGACATCGTCGCCGTCGTGCGGGTCGCGGGGCGCCAGCAGGTCGGTGAGGGTGGCGTCGAGTTCGCTGACAGCCTGTTCCAGTGCCGGGATCTCTGCGGCGAATCCAGCGTCGTCGGCGGCCAGTTCACGTGCGGCGGCGAGATCGTCGCGCGCGCCGCGCAACTTGTTGTAGGTGGCCATCACCGGTGCGAGTTCGGCGAAACGTTTACCCACCCGTCGAGCCTGAGCCGGGTCGTCGTGCAGCGACGGGTCCGACAATTGCTGTTCGAGGCCTGCGTATTCGGCGAGGACGTCGTCGACCATGGTGGAGCCGACATCTCCCGGGCCTGTGTTCATGCCCTCAAGCACCACTTTTACGTCCTCATCGTCTGGTCACTGCATATATCGCCGGCTGGCCGCCCCGGAAAAGACACACATGCCGAAAAGACACGCATGCCGGAAAAACAAACGACGCCCGATCCCGGTACGAGACGAACCGGGCGGGCGTCGTGAGTAAGCCTATTTGGCGTCGGCCTTCTTGGTCCGCTTGCCGTAGCGCTTCTCGAACTTGGCGACACGGCCGCCGGTGTCGAGGATCTTCTGCTTGCCCGTGTAGAACGGGTGGCACTGCGAGCACACTTCGACGTTGATGCGGCTGCCAGCGGCAGTGCTACGCGTCTCGAAGGTGTTACCGCAACCACATGCAACAGTGGTCAGGTGGTAATCGGGATGGATTCCCTGCTTCATCGTTGGTGTCCCTTCCTGATGGTCGCCGGGTCACCGCCGCGGATCGGCGGTGTGAACCGGTACCGGACTCGACCGATCAGTATGCCATCGCGCGGCGTCCATACGGAAATCCTGGTCGCCCCCGAATACCGCGATGCCGCGATGCCGCGGGCGGATACTGTTCGTCGCTAGCATAAGTAACGACGTAATAAACGGGTTAATTCCAGCCGATGAACCCGCAGATAGGGCTACCTTTTTTAGGGTAAGGCTTGGCTAAGTTATAGTCCATTCGATGGCGTTTCATCGTCGCAGCGGCATCACTACCGACATCACCGAGGCAATAGGCCGTCGTCGAATGTTCACTCTCGACGACCGGCACCGAGATGAGGGACAGCAGTGCCGCACACGCACCAGCCACATCGACTGTGGGATCCGAGCGACGAAAAGAGCAGCTGCGGGGTCGGATTCATCACCCGCAAAGACGGAGTTCAGCGCCACGACGTCATTGAGATGGCCCGTGAAGCACTGTGCTCGGTGCCGCACCGGGGCGGGATGTCGGCGACGGGAGTCGGCGACGGCGGCGGCGTCTTAATCGACCTCTCCCGCCGGTTCTTCCGCAAGATCACCGGCAAACCGGATCTCGATCTCGGCCGGTTCTGCGTGGGCAACTTCTTCCTGCCCAAGGATCCGGCCGCCGTGCGTCATGCCACCGACGTCATCGAGCAGACCATGCATGATCGTGGCTTCACCGTGTTGCGGGTCCGCGACGTTCCTGTTGACCCAAGCGTGCTGCGTCCCGCCTCTGCCGCGGCGCAGCTACCCATCCGGCAATGGGTCTTCGCCGCACCTGAACCCTGTCCCGAACCGGCCGATCTCGACCATCTCGTGCAGCAGGCCCTGCTCTACATCGAGTCGATCGCCTACACCTCCCCCGACCTGGCCGGGCTGTATCCGCTCTCGCTTTCGGCACGCACCCAGGTCCTCAAGGGACGCCTGTCCTCACCCGAGGTCATCGATTACTTCACCGACCTCGCCGATCCCGATCATCGGATCCACACGCTCTCCTTCCACACCCGGTTCTCCACCAACACCGATCCCCATCCGACGATGGCCCAGCCGTTCCGCTTCCTGGCGCATAACGGCGAACTCAACACCGACAAGAAAAACCGCATCGCCCAGGTGACCGAGGCGGCGGCCGGTGGGCGCACCATCGCTCGTCCCCCGGGGCAGTCCGATTCGAGTCGTCTCGATCAGACGGTTGCCGCGCGGGTGGTATCCGACCGGGTCGATCTGGTCACCGCGATCGTGTCGATGATGCCGCCGGCGTGGGAGAACGACGACACCCTTTCCGATCGGGTACGCGCCATGTTCGAGTACTTCTCGCTCTATGAGGAGAAGAACGACGGGCCTGCGGCGGTAGTCTTCGGCGACGGCACCGTGATCGGCGCCCGCCTGGACCGTCTTGGTCTGCGGCCGCTGCGCACCGTGGAAACCTCCGACTATCTGTGCGCCTTCTCCGAGGCCGGGCAGGTGAGCTTCCCACCTGAACTGGTCATCTCCCGCGGCCGTGTCTCGGCCGGCGGAATGATTTACTACGACCACCGCGAACACCGCACCTACACCACCGAGCAGGCATACGAAAAGCTCGCCGCCGCACGCGATTACCCCGCATTGTTGGCAGCGGCCAAAGTCGAGCTGGCACAGTTGCGCCAGACCGACCTCTCGACCGCCGGTAACGGGAATGCGCCTGCGGCATTGCCGGATTCGCCCGCCCTGACCGATGCGCAGCGCTACCGGGCCTACTATCTCGACCAGGAGAGTTTCCGCTACTTCGTCGACCCGATGCTCGCCGACGGCGGCGAACGGGTGTCGGCGATGGGTTTCGGTAACGCGATCAACGCATTCACCAATATCGAACCGAATGTCGCCCGGTTCTTCTCGCAACGATTCGCTCAGGTCACCAATCCGCCGCTGGATTCCATCCGCGAGGTCGACGGGATGACGTTGCGGGTGGCGTTGGGCGCACGGCCGCGACTTCGCGATATCGATGACACCGACCGCGCTCATTCACGTCAGGTCGTGTTGTCGTCGCCGATTCTCTCCGTCGCCGATCTCGATATCCTGCGCCACCAGAGTGACACGCCCGTGCGGATCTTCGACGCAACCTGCCCGATCGACCCGGACCACAGCGACGTGGCTGCCGATCGGCGTGCGGTCGTCGCAGCCATCGACCAGATCGGCGATGCGGTCGTCGAATTCGCTGCCGCACAAGGTGGTATCGCCATCCTGAGTGACCGCGGCATCGCCCGGGACCGGCTCGCGCTGCCGATGATATTCCTGGTGTCGGCGGTCAATCAGCGACTCATCTCTGCCGGTATGCGGCTGCGTGTCTCGGTGATCGCCGACAGCGGCCAGATCGAATCGTCTCACCATCTGGCTGCCGTGCTGGGTTTCGGTGCGGCCGCGGCACATCCGCATTCGATCCTGCGCCGCGCCATCGAGAAATCGGGTGTCGACGGAGCCGACGCCGCCTTCTACCGGTGGACCAAGGCAGCCGAGAAGTCGTTGCGCAAGACGATGGGTCGTGTCGGACTATGCACCGTGGAGAGCTATATCGGCGGCGAATTCTTCGAACCCAACTTCCTCGATACCGCCGACGATGATCTATGCCGCTGGTTCCCTGCACTGCGCTCACCCGCCGGTGGCGCCGGACTCACCGCGGTCGCCGAAGCCATCGGCGCGGCCAATCGGGCGGCATTCGCCGCCCAGGCTCCGGCAACCGAACGCGACCTGCCGCTGCTGGGACTCTTCAAGGAACGTGCCGACGGCGCGGGCCACTCCTTCGGCACGGCCGCGGTGCGGGCATACGGGAATCTCACCGCGGAGAAGATTCAATTCTCCACCGGCCCTTCCGAATCTGTGGCTGCCACGCAAGCCGGTATCGGTGACTCGCTACGGGTGTTGCCGCTGGGTACGCTGCGCGAAGCCTTCGGTCTCGACGCCGGCGTCTACCGAGACAGCAGTTACGACATGCTCACTGACGAGCAGATCGACACCTTCACCGTCACCGACGCCTACCGAGCGTTCAGTGCCGACCTCGCCGACGTCCGGTCGCGCCGGCCCAGTGCGCTACGCGATGTACTGCGTTTACGGCATAGCGAAACGCCGTTGCCGCTCAACGCGATTGCGCCCGCTCACCAAATCACCGCCACATTCGCTTCCGGTGCGATGAGTCACGGCGCCCTCGTCGGCCCCGCCCATGAGGCAGTGGCGCACGGCACCAACATGGTTGGCGGCTTCTCCAACAGCGGTGAAGGCGGCGAACATATCTCACGCTATGGCACGCTGCGCGCGTCGCGGATCAAACAGTTCGCCTCCGGCCGGTTCGGAATCTGGGCCGGCTATCTCGCCGACCCGATGCTCTCCGAACTCGAAATCAAGATCGGTCAGGGCGCAAAGCCCGGTGAGGGCGGCCAGCTGCCAGCTCCGAAGGTCACCGTCGAGATCGCGGCCGCGCGCGGCGGCACCCCTGGCGTCGAACTCGTCTCGCCGCCGCCCCATCACGACACCTATTCGATCGAAGACCTCGCCCAGCTCATCCATGACTGCAAGGCGGCACGAGTGCGGGTCATCGTGAAACTAGTGTCGTCGGAGGGAATCGGCACCATCGCGGTGGGTGTCGCCAAGGCCGGCGCCGACGTCATCAACGTGGCCGGCAACACCGGCGGAACCGGTGCGGCAGCAGTCACCAGCCTGCGGTATGCCGGCCGTTCCGCCGAACTCGGCCTTGCCGAGGTACATCAGGCATTGTCCGCACATGGCTTGCGTCAGAAGGTGATTCTGCGTGCCTCCGGGGCTCATCAGACCGGCCAGGACATATTGATCTCCGCCCTCCTCGGCGCCGACAGCTTCGAATTCGGTACCTCCGCGCTGATGATGATCGGCTGCGTAATGGCCAAGAACTGCAACATCAAATGCCCCGCCGGCCTGACCACCAATCCCGAGGTCTTCGACGGCGATCCCCGGTTGATGGCGCAGTATTTGCTCAATGTGGCCCACGAGGTGCGCGAGTTGCTCGCCAGTCTCGGCCTGCCGGATCTGCGTGCGGCCCGCGGTCGTACCGATCTGCTCGAGGCGATCGATCACCCCACGATCGTCGGCGTGCTACGCACCGAGGGTCTGCTCGCGCACAGCGACGGACCCGTTATCGATAATCCGGTCTATCTCGAACGCGACTATGCCGTGGACGATCTGCTCTTCGACCAGGTGCGCGCCGCCCTGATCGACGGTGGTGCCGCGCACGTCCGGACCGAGCCGATCGTCTTGGGTAATCGCAACAAGAGCGTCGGCGCGCAGCTGGCCATCGATATCGAACGGCTGCTCAATCACCAACCGCCCGAGGGTGTCGACGATCTTCCCGCGGTGTACCTCGACGACCGTGGCCGCAGATACCTCGGCCCCGACTCGGTGGTCGTGCCCACCTCGGGATCGGCCGGGTTATCTTTCGCCGCGTTCACTAACGACGGTATGCGCCTGGAGCACACCGGAACCTGCAATGACGGTGTGGGTAAGTCCATGTCCGGCGGCTCGGTCGTGGTGCGCTCCCCCGGCGGCGGTTCCCCCGCCGAAGGCGGCAATGTGCTGATCGGTAACTTCGCACTGTTCGGCGCCACGGGCGGGCGGCTCTTCGTCGAAGGAGAGGCGGGCGACCGATTCGCGGTGCGTAACTCCGGCGCCCTGGCGGTCGTTGAGGGCATCGGCGAATTCGGT
Organism: Gordonia sp. (in: high G+C Gram-positive bacteria); assembly: GCA_047605305.1. Classification (GTDB taxonomy): domain Bacteria; phylum Actinomycetota; class Actinomycetes; order Mycobacteriales; family Mycobacteriaceae; genus Gordonia. Next base: position 28,154 of record JASGFW010000009.1, on the reverse strand, counting down.
TGCGAATACATGACCAACGGTGCGGTGCTCAATCTCGGCGCCTTCGGTCGCGGATTGGGTAACGGAATGAGCGGTGGATTCCTCTACCAGTACGATCCGGCGTGCATTCTCGCCGAACGGATCAGCGATGACTCAGTAATCGTCGGCGCCATCACCGGTGTCGACGATCCGCTCGCCCCGATACACCATCACGCCGTCTACGAGATGCTCCAAATGCATGCGGAGGCAACGGGTTCGGCACTTGCCACCCGACTGTTGGAGAATTGGGAAACCGAGCGCCACTACATCAGTTACGCGATTCCGCGGGCACTTGCCGCATATCAGGACGCACAAGCCCTCACGGCCGGTGTCGCGCGGCGCACCTTGATCGACGAACTGGCCACCTCCCTGGCAACCGAGCAGATCCGTTCCCTCAAAAGCCATATCAAGGACGGCACCGCCGTTCTTGGCGGCGCGGTACCCGCATACGGGCACACCGATGACGCCGACACCTATCGACTCCTCGGCGCGTTCACCGTCTTCGAGTTGGCCCGTGAGGTTGCCGAGTCGCGGAGTAATCGGACGCGGACCGGGGCGAACCGGTCATCGACCGCCACCGACGCCCAGATCACCCGTGCTGCACGCAATCTCATCCTCACCGAGGATTTCGATCTGTGCTCACGGGTCGCGGCCTTCGCCGGTGAAATCCTTGAGGATTACGATCATCAGCAGATCGGCGCGCTGATCTCGGCGAAGCGGGTCGACGACTATAAGCAGGCACTATCGCGGCGCAATGTGCTCTCGATGGATGCACCGGCCACCTACGGCTGGATTCTTCGACAGGACGCCTACAACCGCGACATTCTCGGCGAATTACCGGATTTCGATGCACTTTTCGCGTCCCGCACAATTCCTGCCGTCGTTAACACCCTCGTGGCTGCCGCGCAGGCCGCGGGTACGAGCCCATCCATCGCGCAGCAGAAGGTCGGATGACATGCAGATTCCCTACATTCCCTCCGATATCGGATTCACCGGTGAGCAGCGGGCCTGGCTGGCCGGATTCCTCGCCGGACTCAACACCCGGATGGCTATGCCGCAGGGTGCGGCCACCGGTATCACGTCGGGACCGGTCGCCGAGGTCAGCGCCGGCGCACCGCTACTGATCGTCTACGGCACTCAAACCGGCAACGCCGAATTCGTCGCCGACGCCGCCAAAGTCCTGGCCGCCGAGCATGGTTTGGAGCCCCGCGTCTACGACACGGCCGATCTCGATATCGCCGTACTCGCCGCTGCGCCGCGGGTGCTGGTGGCCGTGTCGACTTACGGAGAAGGCGACATGCCCGATGACGCGGAGGATTTTTGGCAGGCGCTCGCCGCCGCCGACGCGCCGCGTCTGGACGGCGTGCACTACGGCGTGGTGGCCCTGGGTGATTCGATTTACGACGACTTCTGCCAGGCCGGAAAGAACATCGATGCGCGGCTTGCCGAGCTCGGCGCCACCCGCGTCATCGACCGCGCGGACTGTGACGTGGATTTCCAGCAAACCGCGGACGAATGGATGCGCCGGGCGATTCCGGCCCTCGCCGCGACCGGTGCAGGGGCTGTCGGTGCCCCGGCACCCGAGATCCCGGCAAGCGGCGATAGCCCGGCAACCAATGCCCCATCATCGGATACGCCGGTGGTCCCGGTCGTCGGTGCCGCACCCGCCAAGTCGGCGGCGAAGAGCGGAAAATCCGCCTGGGGTCGTAAGAATCCCTATCCCGCCACCGTCGTCGCCAACACCGTACTGTCGGGACCTGGATCGGATAAAGAGGTCCGCCACATCGTCATCTCTCTGGGCGACAGCGGAATCGTCTATGAGCCCGGAGATGGCATCAGCATCGCTCCGGTCAACGATCCGGCGCTGGTGGAGTTGGTCATCGAACGGCTTGGCGTATCCGGCGACACATTAGTCACCGACCGCAAGGAACAACGCACGCTGCGCGAGACGCTGAGCCGCCATTACGAGATCGCGACGCCGTCGAAATATCTGCTCGATCACATCGCCACCCGCAGTGGCGATCCCGAGCTGAAGCAACTGGTGTCAAATGGCGATCAGTCGGCCATCGACGCTTGGCTGTGGGGTAAGGACGTCCTGGATCTGCTCAACGTGAATCCGACGCTGACGATTTCACCGGACGAATTGATCGGCGAGTTGCGGCCGCTGGCTAATCGGGTGTACTCGATCTCGTCAAGCCCACGGACACACGTCGGCACCGTACATCTCACGATGGCCGCGGTCCGTTACCGCTCCGGCGAGCGCGACCGGGGCGGCGTCTGCTCCACCTATCTCGCCGACCGCGTCACCGACGGCACCACCGTCGACGTCTTCATCACCCCCAACAAATCGTTCCGGCTACCGGCCGACGACAACGCCAAGGTGATCATGGTTGGCCCGGGCACCGGTATCGCACCGTTCCGCGCCTTCCTGCATGATCGCGCCGAACGTGGTGCCTCCGGAGCGAATTGGCTGTTCTTCGGCGACCAGCATGCGGCCTGCGACCATATTTACGCCGACGAAATCAACCAGTTCGTCGCCGATGGTGTGCTCAACCGACTCGATCTGGCTTTCTCCCGCGATCAAGAACACAAGATCTACGTGCAGGACCGGATGCGTGAGCATGGCGCGGATATCTTCGGCTGGCTCGAGGATGGCGCGTATCTGTATGTGTGTGGCGACGCCACCCGGATGGCCCGCGATGTCGAAGATGCATTGCATGACATCGTCGCCGAACACGGCGGTGTGGACACCACCGCCGCCGCGGAGTACCTGTCCCGGCTCAAGAAGGACAAGCGCTACCTGCGCGACGTGTACTGACCCGTTTCATCCCCCTACCACCGCAAGGAGGGCCTCGATGCCCACGCCTGCCGAGGAACCCGAGAATACGCACGGAGCCCAGATTCGGCCGCAATGCGGCCGCGAACACGAATGTGCCTGTGCGCGTTCGCGTGCCGGCAATGATCTGGAAACCCTCCTCGCCGATCCGGGTTTCCGGGGAACTCTCCTCGGTGAGGATGTCGTCTCACTGGGTGCCCATCTACCGCTCCTGGATCAGGTTGTCGGGGTTACGGTAGCCGGACCGGTCATCGTCAACGATGTCGGCGTCCACGAGATTCCGGTGCTTACCGGCGGGCCCATCCGCTGCGATCCGTCACGGATCACGCTGCGGCTCAATCCCGCTCGGCTCGGTTCAGCATTAATCACCGAGCCACAAGCACATATCCCACCGACATTGCGTCTGTTTGATGCCGACGGAAATACCGCGCACGCAACCTATCTGACGGAATTCTCGGATCGGCTGGCCTTCGAAGCGATCGCGTTGGCGGCGGGCCGTACCGCGGCCGCACCACCGGAAACCCCTCGTCCACAACCGACCACCTGCACCGGTAGCGCCCTGGAGGACCAGATCACCCAACTCGACGATGTCTTATCCGACGGCGGGATTCGACGCCTCGCGTCGATGCCCGCACATGCCGCCAAGGGATTCACCCGGGTGGAGTCGCGGCAGGTCATCGCGACGCTGGAATATGCGGCGCTACACAATCTTTCGGTAACCGTGACGGCGGCGGCGCCGGGTTGTCTGCAGATGCGTCACGATCGGCTCGATGCCGCGCGTGAGCATCGGGGGCAGGTCATTCTCGCCTCCGGCGGCAGCCGTGTCATGATCAATTTCAATCTCGTGACCGAATGCTGGGTGACCTGGTCGCAGGGAGTATGGGGGCCGACCGGATCCATCGAGATCTATGATCGCCACGCCCAGTGCAGCATGGTGATCACGCAAACAGGAGCGGTGGAGCCAGCGATGTTCTATGCCTGGCAGCGTCTACTCGAAAACCTCACGGCCTGAGGGTCTCACGGCGCGAGCACACGGCGCCGGGGCGCCTACCCGCATTCTCTGGGAACCGAATCCTCTTCGGTTCCCAGAGAACAGATCATGATCGGGCGCCGACTCAGTCGTCTTTCGATGCGCCGGGCGCGTTGGACTGCACCTGCATCAGGAACTCAATATTGTTGCGGGTCTTCTTGAGCTGGCTGATCAGCAGATCGATGGCCTGCTGAGAATCCAGCCCGCTCAATACCCGGCGCAGCTTATGCACGATCGAGAATTCCTCGGCCGACATCAGCAGTTCATCCTTGCGGGTGCTCGACTGATTGACATCAACAGCCGGGAACACCCGACGGTCGGCGATCTTGCGATCAAGCTTGAGCTCCGCGTTACCGGTGCCCTTGAATTCCTCGAAGATCACCGTGTCGCCGGTGGAACCGGTCTCCACCAGCGCCGAGGCGATGATGGTGAGCGATCCGCCGTTCTCGATGTTGCGTGCGGCACCCAGGAAACGTTTCGGCGGGTACAGCGCCGTCGAATCGACGCCACCGGAGAGGATTCGTCCCGACGCCGGCGAAGCATTGTTGTAGGCGCGACCGAGCCTAGTGATCGAATCGAGCAGCACCACAACGTCCTTGCCGCTCTCCACCAGCCGCTTGGCTCGTTCGATGGCCAACTCGGCCACCGATGTGTGGTCTGACGGCGGGCGGTCAAAGGTCGATGCGATAACCTCGCCCTTCACCGAACGCTGCATGTCGGTGACCTCTTCGGGACGCTCGTCGACGAGCACGACCATGAGGTGGCATTCGGGGTTGTTGATGGCGATCGCGTTCGCGATATCTTGCAGGATCGTCGTCTTACCGGCTTTAGGCGGTGACACGATAAGCGCACGCTGACCCTTGCCGATCGGCATGATCAAGTCGATCACCCTGGTGTCGAGCCGGTCGCTGGCGGTCTCCAGACGTAGCCGCTGGTTGGGATAGAGCGGCGTGAGCTTATTAAATTCGGGACGTCGCCTCGCGGCCTCGACGTCACCACCGTTCACGGTATCCAGGCGCACCAACGGGTTGAACTTCTGCCGCTGGTTTTGCTGATCACCCTCACGCGGCACCTTAACCGCGCCGGTGATCGCATCGCCGCGCCGAAGACCGTTCTTGCGCACCAGATTCATTGAGACGTAGACGTCGTTGGGTCCGGCCAGGTACCCGGAGGTCCGCACGAATGCGTAGTTATCGAGAACGTCGAGAATACCCGCGACTGGTGCGACAACGTCATCCTCGGAGACCTGCGGCTCGCCTGACACCGGCTCACGGTCACGTCCGCGGCGCCGTTCACGGAAACGCCTGCCCCGCCGCCCCCGGGCGCCTTCCTCGTCGTCATCGCGATTATTCGCGTTATTACCGCCCGGGCCGGTGTTGTTCTGACCGGTGTTGTTCTGACCGGTGTTGTTGTGGCCGGCACCGTTCGAATTAGTGCCATTAGCGCCAGCACTCTTGGTAACGGTCTGGCCGTTAGTCGAGTTCTGGCCGCTCACATTGCCGTTATTCGAGGACTCGCTGGCGCCAGTCGCCTGACCACCGCGGTTACGGTTGCGGTTACGGTTACCCTGGCTGCCGTCCTGCCCCGGCTCGGTACCGGTGGACCCGGCACCATACGAGCGCGCACCGCCGGTATCGGCACCGTTGCGATCTGTGCCGTTGCGATCTGTGCCGTTGCGATCTGTGCCGTTGCGATCTGTGCCGTTGCGTCGTTCTGCGCCATGACGGCCGGTATCGGCGCCGTTCTGCTCGGCAGGTGCGGTGGCACGTACGTCCGTGCGGTCGCCTGCCGTGCGATCGGGCGTTGCCTGCGCCGGAGCGGTCTCGGTCTTCGGTTCCGTCGAGATGGTCAGCTGCTCGGACGCACCATCGTCAGCGGCACTCTTGCCGCGACGCGTCGGTGTCGATCGCGGGGCGTCGGCCTTGGCGGCCTCCGCAATTCCCTGACGTTCCTTGATCGCGGCGATCAGATCACCCTTGCGCATTCCCGAGGTGCCCTTGATGCCGAGCTCACCGGCAAGAGAACGCAGTTCGGTGAGCACCATGCCGGACAACCCAGCGCGTGGCTTGGTTTTCGTTGCCGTCGTGGCACCGGCAGCGCCGGATCCACGCTCAACAGACGGCGCGGTGATCAGGTCCGTATCTGTCACGGATGTCCTTTCGTTCCTCCGCAGCGCAAAAACTGCGTGAGGGCTCGATGTCGCCTCCTGCCGATCGGAGCATTCGAAAGCCTCGAATGGCGCCGACCTTCAGTGGGATATCCCGCTGTCCGCGGTGGACGAGCGGAGAAGATTGTGCGGTCCCGCTGCGGTGTCACTCCTGAACTGGTGTTGTCAGAAATATGCCAGCTCGGGAACTACGCAATGCCCCACATTGGCGAACACTAGATGCACACCCGGGAGCCGACCGAGTGTGCTGATCAGGAACCCGTGAGAAGCACGGCGGAACGAGCCTGCGCGGCTAGACCACTTTATGATAGCCCCAAGAGGTGGTATGGGCAACATGCCGCACCATCGTGTCGAGAAATCACCCGATCTCGACGCCACCGGCAATCTCCACCGGCCGTACGGAGAAACCAAGCTCGCGTGCGCATTCCCGCGCCGTTGCCTCAATGGGTTCCACACCCAGGACCAGAACGGTCGGTCCCGCACCGGAAACCGTGGCCGCATACCCGGCACCGCGCAACGCCGCTACCAGCCGCGCCGTTTCCGGCATCGCCGCAGCCCGGTAATCCTGGTGCAGCCGATCCTCGGTGGCGGCAAACAGACACGTCGGGTCGGTGGTCAACGCCAACACCGCCAATGCCGCCCGGCTGACATTGAACACCGCGTCGCGCCGCGGCACCTGATCGGGCAGCAAACCGCGGGTCACCGACGTTGAGGATTCGGTCGCCGGCACGAATACGGTGGCACGCACATCCGGATGAATATCCACTCGCCGCGCCCGATACACCGGACGCTCCCCCGGCTCGACCCACGTCACCACTCCCGAACCCAGGATCGCGGCAGCGGCGTTATCCGGGTGACCCTCGAATTCGCCGGACAATTGGATCAGTTCGGCGGTAGTCAACGCATCACCGATACCCGACGCGGCGATCAGGCCAGAGGCCGCCGCCAATCCGGATACCGCCGCCGAGGCCGACGATCCCAACCCGCGCGAATGGGGAATCGCATTCACACAGCGCAAATTCACGCCCGGCGCCGAAAACCCGGCATGTGCGAGTCCCGCGGTCAGCGCGCGCGCGACGAGATGACTCTCGTCGCGCGGCACCTGATCAGCAGCCTCCCCGGTGACGTCAACGCTGATTCCATCAGCGGTGGTCTCCACGATCACCTCGTCGTAGATACCCAGCGCCAAACCAAGCGAATCGAAACCCGGACCCAGATTCGCACTCGATGCCGGCACCCGCACACGAACCGAAAGGCCTTCGGGCAGCTGCCGATACACCGTATCGGGAGAAACCATTGCCGACACCGACCCCCGCTCAGGCAACGCCGAGCGCATGCGCCACCGCAACCGGATCCACGTTGATGGCCTCCACCTCGGGAATCCCCGATAGCGCGGTGTCGGGATCTTTGAGGCCGTTACCGGTCACCGTGCATACCACCGTCTGGCCGGGAGTAATCCACCCGTCGGCATGCGCGGCCAGCAATCCGGCGACGCTCGCGGCGGATGCGGGCTCGACAAAAACACCTTCCTTACCCGCCACCAAACGGTATGCCTCCAGCAATTTCTCGTCTGTGGCGGCACGGAACTGCCCACCCGACTCATCCTTCGCGGCGATGGCCTGATGCCAGCTGGCCGGATTACCGATCCGGATGGCGGTGGCGATAGTTTCCGGATCACTGACCGGCTCACCACTGACCAGCGGCGCCGCCCCGGCCGCCTGCACACCGAGCATCCGCGGCAATGAGGTGGTGATGCCGTCGGCGTAGTACTCGCGGTAGCCCTTCCAATACGCGGTGATATTGCCCGCATTGCCGACCGGTAATGCGTGCACGTCGGGAGCACGCCCGAGAACATCGACGATTTCAAAGGCCGCGGTCTTCTGTCCCTCGATCCGGGCCGGATTCACCGAGTTGACCAGTTCGATCTCGGTGAACTCCGCAGTGGCCTTACGGGCCAGCTCAAGACAGTCGTCGAAGTTGCCCTTGACCTGAATGATCTTGGCGCCGTGCATGACCGCCTGCGCGAGCTTGCCCATGGCGATTTTGCCCTCGGGGATCAGCACAGCGCAGGCGATGCCGGCGCGGGTAGCGTAGGCAGCCGCCGACGCCGACGTGTTACCCGTCGAGGCACACAGCACCGCGGTCTTACCGTTGTTCACCGCGTTACTCACCGCCATCGTCATGCCGCGATCCTTGAACGACCCGGTCGGGTTGAGACCCTCAACCTTGAGGTACACCTCGCATCCGGTCAGATCGGAGAGATACGGCGCAGCCACCAGCGGGGTGGCACCCTCCAACAGGGTGACCACCTTCCAGTCGTCACCCACGGGCAGCCGTGACCGGTATGCCTCGATCAGACCCGGCCAACCGGTGTGCACGGGCGAGTAGGCGGGAGCGGGGGTCGCGTCAGTCATCGGTTCCTTCCAACCGCAACACACTTGAGACAGTGTTGACGGCATCCATATTTTCCAGTGCTGCAACACATTCAGACTGCGCACGGTCGGGTGCGCGATGCGTCACCACAACCAGTTGGGCGTCGTCGCCCGCACCCTCCTGGCGCACCGCCGCGATACTCACCGAACGCTTGGCGAATTCATTCGCCACCTGGGAGAGCACCCCGGGCCGGTCGGCCACCCGCATCGATACGTAATACCGGGTGGGTACGTCGTCGATGGATGCGATCGGCAGGGACGCATATGTCGACTCCAGCGGCCCACGTCCGCCGTGCACCTTGTTGCGGGCCGCCATCACCATGTCGCCGAGCACCGCCGAGGCGGTCGGCGCACCGCCGGCACCCTGTCCGTAGAACATGAGCCGACCGGCATTCTCCGCCTCGACCACCACGGCGTTGAATGCCCCGTTAACGGTGGCCAGCGGATGATCAAGCGGGATCAGCGCGGGATAGACACGCGCCGACACGCGTTGCGTTCCATCAGCGTCGCGCACACGCTCGCAGATCGCCAGCAATTTGATGGTGCAGTCGAATTTCTTGGCGGCCAACAAATCCGCCGACGTAACAGTGGTGATGCCCTGGCGATACACATCGGCCGCGGTGACCCGGGTGTGGAATGCGATCGAGGCCAGGATCGCGGCCTTCGCGGCGGCGTCGTATCCCTCGACATCGGCGGTGGGATCAGCCTCGGCGTAACCGAGCCGGCCCGCCTCGGCGAGCGTATCGGCGTAATCGGCACCGGTCTGCGCCATCTCGGAGAGGATGAAGTTAGTGGTGCCGTTGACAATTCCCGCGACCCGCTCGACTGTGTCGCCGGCGAGCGATTGCACCAGCGGTCGCACCACCGGGATCGCGCCGGCCACCGCGGCCTCGAAGTAGAGATCCACCTTCGCCGCCGCGGCCGCCGTGGCGAGTTCACCGGTGTACTCGGCCAACAACGCCTTATTGGCGGTGACTACCGATTTGCCCGATTGCAGTGCGGTACGGATTAATTCGCGCGCCGGGTCGATACCACCCATAAGCTCCACGACGATATCGACATCATCGCGCACGACGAGCGAGGCCGGATCGTCGGTCAACAGTCCCTGGGCGACCTTGCGCGGCCGGCCCAGATCGCGGACCGCCACCCCACGCAGTTGCACCGGCGCCCCGACCCGCGCGCGCAAGTCGGCGGCATTCTCTTCAATAATCCGCACCACCTCGGCACCGACGTTACCCATACCGAGTACCGCGACACCGATCGTACGGTCATCGCTGCGGTTCTCACTCATTCAGCTCACCCTCCAGCCGGAAAAAGTCTTCGATCGTCTCGCGCCGTAGGATCACCCGCGCGTCGCCGTCGGCGACGCCAACGACCGCAGGACGCATCGCCATGTTGTAACGGCTACTCATCGAATAGCAGTAGGCGCCGGTGGCGGCCACCGCGATCAGATCGCCAGGCGCAAGATCTGCCGGAAGCCAGCAGTCTCGTATCACGATATCGCCACTCTCGCAATGCTTTCCGACAACACGGCTGACCACCGCGTCAGCCTGTGACACCCGGGACACCAGCCGCACGTCGTATTCGGCCTGATACAGCACGGTACGAATGTTGTCGCTCATACCGCCGTCGACCGACACATAACGACGCACCGCGCCACCACCGAGCGCCACATCCTTGATGGTGCCCACCCGGTAGAGGGTGACGGTACCCGGGCCGGCGATGGCGCGGCCGGGCTCAACCGAGATCGACGGCATCGGTAGCCCCACGGCAGCCGATTCACGACGCACGATCTGCGCCAGCGTCTGCGCGACCTTATCGGTGGGCAGCGGACGATCCTCGGGAAGATACGAGATACCCAGTCCACCACCGAGATCCACGATCGAAATCTGTGCGGTCTTGGTGACGCCGAATTCCGCGACCACATCATGGAGCAGACCAAGTACCCGATGGGCGGCCAGTTCAAAGCCGTCCATATCGAAGATCTGCGAGCCGATATGACTATGCAGGCCAACCAGACGCAGGTTGTCGGTGGCGAATACCCGCCGCACCGCCTCGATCGCAACACCGCCGGCGAGCGCGAAACCGAACTTCTGGTCTTCATGGGCGGTGGAGATAAATTCGTGGGTATGCGCCTCCACACCCACGGTGACGCGAATCAACACATCGGCGACGACGCCGCGCTCACCGGCCAACGCGTCGAGCCGGTCAATCTCGATCATCGAGTCGACCACCACATGACCGATACCCGCGTCGAGCGCCGCGGCCAGCTCATCGGTGCTCTTATTGTTGCCGTGCAACGCGATTCGCTCCGGCGGGAAGCCCGCGTGCAGTGCCACCGCGAGTTCACCACCCGAACAGACGTCCAGGTGCAGCCCTTCCTGCGCAACCCAGCGGGCCACCTCGGTGCACAGGAATGCCTTCGACGCGTAATGCACGTTGCCGTACGGTCCGAAGGCCGCCAGCATGTCGGCGCAACGGGAACGGAAATCGGCTTCATCGAGCACGAAAAGCGGTGTGCCGAAACGCTCGGCGAGTTGCGCCACGCCCACGCCGGCGATGGTCAACTGCCCGTCCTCGTCGCGAACGGCGTTACGCGGCCAGACGTCCGCCGGAATCACGGCGAGGGCCGCAGCGTCGCTGGGGCGCTGTGCCAAATGCGGTGCGGCCGGGATATCGGCGTGCCGGGGACCGGCGGGATGGGCGTTCACATCCGCTCCGGAGCGGTCACACCGACGAGATCAAGGCCATTGGCGAGCACTTGTCGCGTGGCCGCGCACAACGCCAGCCGCGCCCGATGGATATCGCCCGGCTCCTCATCGCCCTGCGGGAGGACCCGGCAACGGCTGTAGAAACGGTGATAGCTGCCCGCGAGTGTCTCCAGATAGCGGCACACGCGATGCGGTTCACGCAGGGTCGCAGCGGTAGCGACCACCTCGTCGAAATCTCCGATGGTGCGGATCAGTTCCCCCTCAGCGGGATCATCGAGCAGATCGAGGTGCGCTATATCCGCCGCCAATCCAAGCTCGGCGGCGTTGCGCGCGATCGCGGCCAGGCGCGCATGCGCGTATTGCACGTAATACACCGGATTGTCATTGGACTGCCTGGCCAAAAGATCCAGGTCGATATCGATGTTGACGTCGAGCGAGGACCGGATCAGCGCATAGCGGGCGGCGTCCACCCCGACCGCGTCGACCAGATCGTCGAGGGTGATCACCGTGCCCGCACGCTTGCTCATCCGGACCGGAGCGCCGTCGCGGACCAGATTCACCAGCTGTCCGATCAGCACCTCGACGGTGTCGGGATCATCGCCGAGCGATGCCGCCGCCGCCTTGAGACGCTTGATGTAGCCGTGATGATCGGCACCGAGCATGTAGAGGCACAGATTGGCGCCGCGATTGCGCTTATCGCGGTAGTAGGCGATGTCACCGGCGATATAGGCAGCTTCGCCATCGCTCTTGATCACGACGCGGTCTTTATCGTCACCGTACTTCGTGGTGCGCAACCACCAGGCGCCGTCGGACTCGTACAGATTGCCGTTGGCCTTCAGCTCTGCAATGCACTCGTCCACGAGACCGGATTCGAACATCTTGTTCTCGTGGGTGAACACATCGAAATTGGTGCCGAACTCATGCAGGCTGGCTTTGATGTGATCGAACATGAGCTCGACGCCCACGGCCCGGAAGGTTTCGACGCGCTGGGCTTGCGGCTGATCGAGCACATCGGGGACGCGGGCGATCACGTCGCGGGCGATGTCGACGATGTACTCGCCGGCGTAGCCGTTCTCCGGGGGCGGGTTGCCCAGGGCGGATGCCTCCAGCGAGAGGGCGAATCGGTTGATCTGCTCGCCGTGATCGTTGAAGTAGTACTCCCTGATGACCTCGGCACCACGGGCGCTCAGCACTCGGGCCAGCGCGTCACCCGCGGCGGCCCAGCGAGTACCGCCGAGATGGATCGGGCCGGTCGGGTTGGCCGAGACGAATTCGAGATTGATCACCTTGTCGGCGAGTTCACTCCCGTGCCCGAACGCCTTCGCCTGCTCCAGCACGTTCGCCACCACGGTGTTCTGTGCGGCGGTGGCCAGCCAAATGTTGACGAATCCCGGCCCGGCGACGTCGGCTTTCGCGATGCCATCGGCGGCGCCGAATGCGTCGGCGAGCCAGCCGGCCAGCTCACGCGGGGCCACGCCGAGGCGCTTACCTAGCTGCAACGCAATATTGGTCGCGTAATCGCCGTGATCGGCGCTGCGGGGTCGCTCGACGACGATAGAATCGGGCACCAGAGAATCATCGAGACCGCGTTCGGAGACGACGGCCCGGGTCACGGCACTCAGTAAAGCGGCGAGGTCGGCGGGAGTCACAGGTCATCATCCTATTGGCCCGCCCGGCTGCGGTGATAATCGCCCGCCACTCTCGCGGTAACCGACCACCGAAACTCCGACACGCCACTGCGGGGCGGGTGCTGGTGGGATTCCCACATGCGACGCACAACCAGTCCGAAGGTTCCGGCGATAGATTCCGTTGATGTTGCGTGCGTGGTTGTGCGTGGTGGTCCTCGCCGCCGTATCCGGGTGTGCCGCGACACCGTCGCATTCGCCGGCAGCGTCCTCCCCGGCTGGGCCGGCGAGGACGTCGAGCAGACCTCTGCCCCCGATGGGCTGGAACTCGTGGAACTCCGGAATGCACCTGGACGAGAAGTCGGTCAAAGACACGATCGATGCCATCGTGTCTTCGGGCCTGCGTGATGCCGGCTACCGTTACGTCAACCTCGACGCCGGATGGGCCGCCGCGCGCCGCAGCGCCGACGGCACGCTCGTCGCCGATCCGGTGCGATTCCCGCACGGACTGGCGCCGCTGGCCGCCTACGCGCACTCGCGAAAACTGCTATTCGGCATCTATTCAAGCCCGTTCAATAAGACGTGCGGTCAGGATCCCGGCGCGGCAAGCATCGGCCACGAGCAGCGCGACGCGGCCACCTTCGCCGCCTGGGGCGTCGACTATCTGAAATACGACTGGTGCGCCCGCGACGCTGATCACGCCCATCAAGTCAGCGTGTTCCGTGCGATGCGCGACGCCTTGCGCGCTACCGGTAGGCACATCGTCTACAGCATCAATCCCAATAGTTCCGGCGATGCCACCGCAGGCACCCGCTATGACTGGTCCGGCATCGCCGATGTGGTGCGCACATCCGGAGATCTCATTCCCCTCTGGCACGGGGACCTCCCCCGGATAGGACCAACCAAAACCAGCCACAAAAGCACCAATCATGGTGTCCCGGACGCATTTTACGTTGCCGCATCCGCACCGTGGCGGCAGTCCTATGTGAACGATCCCGACATGTTGGTCATCGGATTGTCATGGCAAGATTTCTTCCTCCGTGGCCTCAACGCGATGCGTTCGGCCACGAAACCACTACCCACCTCACCCAAGGCCCGCGCCCAAGCCCAATACATCCGGTCGTTATCGGAGCAGCAGTTACACAAGCTCGCCGCCGAGCAACCGAGTTTGACCGACGCAGAACAGCGCACCCACCTCTCCCTGTGGGCGATGATGGGCGCGCCGCTGATCGCCGGTAACGACGTGCGATCGATGTCGGCGGCCACGGCGGCAATCCTTACCAATCGGGAGGTGATCGCCGTCGATCAGGACACCCTCGGGGGCGCACTGCGCCCCGTCGGCACCGACAGACGGGTATGGGTGCGCCACTTGGCCGATGGGTCGGTTGCGGTGCTCCTGTTCAACAACTCCGACGCGGCAACCACCGTGGCCACCACGACCGCGGCGCTTCACCTGCCCACACACAGTTGCTACACCGTCCGGGATCTGTGGGCGCACAATACTTCGACGTCAACCACCGGTGAACTGCGTGCGCCGACATTGGCCCCGCATGCGGTCCGGATGCTGCGGATCACGCCCGGATGTACGTCGTAAGCTCGGCGTCTGCCACCGTCGACTAAGTTGGCGCTGGTGGATATCACGATCATGCATACCGTCGATGGACGGAAAACCCTGCACCTCGACGAGTACATCAACACCCTGAAAATCTATGCGAGCGAAGGCTTCGCCCGCGTGTGGGCGACGCAGATGCCGACCGAACCGGACGCGCTGACGGTACTGGCCGTCGCCGGACGCGAAGTGCCGCGCATCGAGTTCGCGACCGGTGTGCTGCCGATCCAGCCGCAGCACCCGATGAATCTCGCGCAACGGGCACTGACCGTCAACGCGATCACCGGCGGTCGGCTCTCCCTCGGAATCGGACTCACCCACAAGGTGGTGTCCGAAGGCATGTGGGGTATCCCGTATCAGCGCAATATCCAGCGTGTCTCCGAATACCTCGACAGCCTGCTACCGCTACTCGCCGGCGATAGGGCCGCGGCGGACGGGGAAATCGTCAGCACCCACGGCTCGCTCAGCCTGTCCGAGATCGCCGCGCCGCCCGTCTATTTGGCCGCGCTCGGACCAAAGATGCTCGAACTCGCCGGCCGCCGCACCGCCGGCACCGTCACCTGGATGACCGGACCGCAGACACTGCGTAACCACATCGTCCCGAGCCTGCGGGCGGCGGCGGAATCCGCCGGGCGCGCCGCCACCGATGTACGTACCGTCGCCTGTCTGCCCATTTCCGTCACCGACGACCCGCAATCCGCGCGGGAGACCGCAGCGCGCGCGTTCCGGATTTACGGTTCGCTGCCGTCGTACCGGGCAATGCTTGACCGCGAAGGCTACGCGGGCCCGGCCGATGCCGCGATCGTCGGCGACGAAGCCACCGCTACGGCGCGGCTTGCCGAACTCGCCGCCCTGGGCGTCGATGAATTCGTCGCCATCGTCTTCGACCGCGATCCCGGCGTCGCCGAACGCACCCGCGCGCTGCTGCGTTCTGTCGGCTGATCAGCCGACCGGATGCCATCAGTGTGATGTTGTGACCGGATTACGGGCATAACATCACACTGATCGCGCGGGTGAGGAACCACCGGAGGGCGGCAGGAATGTCACAGTGCCCCCGGCAGGATTCGAACCTGCGGCCTTCTGCTCCGGAGGCAGACGCTCTATCCCCTGAGCTACGGGGGCTCAACGGGCGAGAGTCAGCCTAACGCACAGACCGCCCGCCACCCAAGCTGGCAGCTCAGGACGCTGCGAGAGCGCCCCGGACGCGGATCGTGGAGCCCGATTCCGAGCGCAGCACCTCCAGTTGGGCGGGGATACGTGCCCGCAACTCATCGACATGGCTGACCACCCCGACAACCCTGCCGCCCGACCTCAATTCATCGAGCACTCCCATCACAAGATCAAGGGCCTCAGGATCGAGGGTGCCGAAGCCTTCGTCGATGAACATCGTGTCGAGCACTCGCCCACCGGATTCGGCCGACACCACATCGGAAAGGCCCAGCGCGAGTGCCAGCGAGGCAAAGAACGTCTCCCCGCCCGAGAGCGTGCTGGCAGAGCGCACCGCACCGGTGTATTCGTCGTGTACCTCGATACCGAGCCCACCGCGCCGGCCCCGCGGCCCCACCGCGTCGGTATGGGCGAATTCGTAACGCCCCGCCGACATCTGACGCAGGCGTGCCGACGCGGCCACCAGCACCTCCTCCAGACGTGCCGCCAGCACATATGACCGCAGCGTCATCCGCTTCGCGTTTTGGCCACGCCCGCTAACCAATTCGGCCAGACCGGCCAGTTGCTCGTGCCGCTCCCGCAGCGGGGTGAGCCGCTCGTGCGCGGCCCAGAACTGAGCGACGTGATCTTCCAGGGATGCCAGCGTCGCATTCGCGACGGCATGCGCGCCCGCGGCGACATCGACGCGGCTACGTGCGGCGGTCACGGCCGCCTCCACTGCGGCGAGATCGATGGGCTCGGCGTCCAGAGCGGCCCGCACCTGCGCGTCGGCGAGCGTCTCGTCGGCGGCAGCGCGCTGCGTCGCCGCCTGCTCAAGCATCAACTCCCACTCCCGCAGCTGCTCACTGGTCGCGATAGCCGCCCGAGCATCCTCAATGCTCTCGAAACCAGCGTTCGCGCAGGCACTGCGCAGCCGCTTATCGAGATCGACGACGCGCCCCTGCCAGGTCTGCTCGACCCTGCGTGCATCGCGCAGGACTGTTGCCCGACGACACAATTCGTCGAGTTCGGCGCGCAATTGAGCGATCGAGACACGACCTCCGGTTGCCTGTGCGATGTCGGCGTCGAGCGCATCAAGCACATCCTGACGGGCGGCACGACGCTCGGCGCAACCCGATGCCGCGGCGTGGGCGGCTGCACGCTGCGAATGCCACTCAGTCACAGCCTCATCGATATCCTCCACCGCACGCCGCAGCCCGGCGACGGCCGCCTCCGCACGCTGCGCATCGTCGAGTTCAGCGGCGACGCTCGCCCGCTCGGCGCTGATCTGCTCGGCGGTGTGCTCACCGATGTCAGCGTCGAGCCCGGCGCGGCGCTCCACCAGCCGCTCATGGGCACCCTGGATACGGTGACGTTCCTCCGAGGCAACCTTCTCCCGCTCCACCGCCGCTACCTCATCGGCGTCGGTGACCCGTGCCTCCGTCTGGGCGGCCGGTACCGGATGTTGCGGCGACCCACAGACCGCGCATGGCTCACCATCAACCAGCTGCCCGGCCAGTTCTGCGGCCATTCCCGCCATTCGCCGTTCCCTGCACCCGACCAGATATTCGCGGGCCGAGGCATGTGCCTCACGGGCGCTGAGCAGTTTCCGCTCGGATCGTTCGATGTCCGCGACCAGCGCATCACGCGCGGCGAGAGCATCGGCGATGCGCTCGACCCGTTCGGATTGCAGCGCCAGCCCCGGTAACCGGGCCGCCTTGTCGGCGGCGGCGCTGTGTGCGGCGACCGCCGCCGCCCGCTGTTGCGGAATCCTCGCGAGCGCGGCGTCAATCTCGCCGAGCCGATGTGCCGCGGCTGCGGCTTCCCGATCAATCGCGGCGATCTCATCGACGAGATCGGGACGTTGCTGTGCCCTGCGCGCCAAAGGTTCCCAGCGCCCAGACTCCGCCGTCCACCGGCTGATCGCCCCATCCAGTTGCGCTTCATCGGCGTCGGGCAATCCCTGTGCCGCAGCGAGTTCCGCACACTCCGAGTCAGCTCGCCGACGAGATTCCTGCGCGGCCGTCAACTCGGCGTCGGCACGCTCACGGTCATCGATGAGCGGCGCTATCGGCGCCGCCTGCCGGGCCCGGCGCACTGCCACGGTGGCCCGCTCGATCGCGGTGCGCCCGGCATCGAGTTGTTCGATGCGGGTGCGGGCATCGACGCCGCGGCGACGCAGCTCCATGTGCCGGGTACTGCGTTCGTACACCCGCTGCGCTTCTTCGAATTCGGCACGGGCACCGTTCAATACGTGCGCGGCCGCCGAATCCGCCGCACGTGCGGCGGCCAGGCGTTCCTGTGCCCACCCCAGATCAGGGTCGGCGGGGAGATCTGTTGCAGCGCGATCGGCGATCTGTGCCGCAATCCGGTCGACCCCCGCTTCGTGCTCGGTCAACGACGCCCGGCTCTCGCCGGCCCGATGCCGCAACCACTCCTCCACCCCGCCGAATCGTTCGGTGTCGAAAAGGCGTTCCAGCAACGCTTCACGATCCTCGTTGGTCGCGCGCAGGAATTTCGCGAAATCCCCCTGCGGCAACAGCACCACTTGGAAGAACTGGTCGGCGCTCATCCCCAGCAACCCGACGATGACCTCACCGATGTCCGGCAACCTGCTCAGCGCGACACCCGACCCGTCTATCCACTCCAGAATCGCCTTCGCTTGGACCTTCGTAGTGCCCTCGCCACGCTTCTTGGGGCGCAGATACTCCGGTGAGCGCAGCAGCCGTAGCCGTCGCCCGCCGAGTGTGGCTTCCAGCTCAACCTCCGGAACCTGTTGCGCCGGAGCATGATCGGAATGCAGTCGACGCCCCTCCTGCCGGGCACCGGGTACCCGGCCGAATAGCGCGAATGCCACCGCATCGAGCACCGTCGTCTTGCCGGCGCCGGTCTGGCCGTGCAGCAGGAACAGACCGTCCCCACTCAGCGCGTCGAAATCGATAACCACATCGTCTGCGAACGGGCCGAACGCTCGCATCCGGAGCCGATGCAGCCTCATGCTGATTCCGCCGGCGCAGGCATATCGAAGAGGGTCAGTTCTCCCACCACACCGGCCGTCTCGGCCTCCGGCTCGCCCACCACTGCGCGCAGCGCGCTACCTAGGAGTTCGCGTTCACGGGCGGTCGGCGCATCCCGCATGTCGGTGATGAAGGAGGTGATTATCTCTGCGTCACTGCGCCCGTGAACCCGTGCGCGATAATCGATTCCGCCGTCGACCTCGGGACGCTGCCAGGTGAGGTGGACGGCATAGGGAAAACGCTCACGCAGACGGCGCATCGCGTCGAGCGGGCGCACCGGATCGATGAGGGTGGCCTCGATGTAGTCGTCGGTGAGATCGGCGTAGGCATCGTCGACGAGCAGATCGTCGAGAACACCACATAGCGTGGAAAGTCCACGTACGCGGGGAAGTTCACACGATCTGATCTCGCTGACCCCGGCGGCATCGAAATCGATCAGCCAGGCCGCTTTACGGTCGGATCGCTCACCGAAGGAATACGGCAGCAGCGAACCGCTATAGCGCACCTGCTCGGTAATCACCTGCGGCGAATGCAGATGCCCGAGCGCGACATAATCGATTCCGGAAAACACCTCGGCACCGACGGTTTCCACACCTCCGACGCTAATCGACCGCTCCGATCCGCAGGCCAGCGCACCGACCACGAAGGCATGCGCCACAACCACGCTGCGCACACCCCTACCGGTGATATCGGCGCGTACCCGATCCATGGCCGCCGACAACACCTCCGCGTGACCCGACGCGTCGGGCACCCCCAGTTCGGTACGCGCGGTCTCGGGTTCAAGATAGGGCACACCGTAGATGGCGAGTTCGCCAAATTCGTCCGATACCAGTACCGGTCGGTCGATGCCGGCGATCGTGGTACGCAGATGCAGACCGCCCGCAGCAGCGAAATGCGAGCCGACGCCCAGGCGTGCCGGTGAATCGTGATTGCCCGAGGTAACCACGATCTGTGCGCCCGCGGCCGCGATCGCCGCAAGTGCGGTGTCATAGACCTGCACGGCATCTGCCGAAGGGACCGACCGGTCATACACATCACCGGCGACGATCACCACGTCGACCGATTCGGCGGCAACCACCTCGGCCAACCGCGCCAATGCATAACGCTGGTCATCGAGTAATCCGACACCATGGAAAGTGCGGCCCAGATGCCAGTCGGAGGTGTGCAGGATTCGCATGAACAACACCGTACGATCGGGCACCGACAGAACCGCGCAGGCGCGTCGGGTGCCGGCAGTCGACAACGCACCCTCGGGAGGTTCAGGCCTGTGTGGTCAGGCTGTGCCCGTTCTCATCGCCAGCCGCCACTGCGCGCTGGTTTGTCCGTCGGAAGAAGAGCGTCGCCACCACCCCAATCAGCAGCGCTGCGGCGGGCAGAAACAGTGTCTGCCCCATGGCAGTGGCGAACGGATCCCGAATCGGGTGACCGAGCACGTCGATCGGCAGACGATGCACCGAATCGGTGTGCTCGTCGGTGTCGATACCGGGCAGTTCGGCCGCCAGGCGCGTCTGCATCAGCGCACCGACGGCCGCCGAGCCGATCACTGAACCGATCATCCGGGTGGTGTTGTACACCCCCGCACCCGCACCGGCCTGATGCCATGGGAGTCCGCGGGTCGCGGTGGCCGCCAACGGCGCCCAGATACCGGCCGATGCGACACCCATCGACGCGAGCGGCACAATCAGCTGCCATACCGGCGTCGTCGGAGTGGCCAGCACCCCGAGGTATCCGACCGAAACCGAGGCGAGCAGCAACGCCGTCGTGATGACGACGCTGGGATGTACGCGGTCGAGAATCCGGCCGACGATGGGAGCCAGCACACCCGTCATCACCGCCATCGGAACCATCATCACCGCCGACTGGGTCGGCGTCATGCCACCAACGAGTTGCAGGAAGTACATCACCGGGATCATGAGGCCGGAGATTGCGAAACCCATCGACGCGATACCGATGTTGGCCAGCGAGAAGTTGCGGTCGGCGAACAACGACAGCGGCACCAGCGGCTCGGTGGTGATCCGTGACTGCCAGTAAACGAACAGCGCGAAGGTCACCACACCGCCGATGATGAGCACCCAGATCCAACCGGCCCAGTCGTACTTCTCGCCGTCCTGAATACCGAAAACAAGAGCGGAGAGCCCCACCGCCGAAAGCACCACGCCGATCCAGTCGAAGTGGTGATCATGCGTGTCGACCTCAGGCACCAGGGTCGCGGCCAACACCAGGCCAACCAGCCCCACGGGCAGATTGACGAAGAAGATCCACTCCCAGCCGAAATTGTCGGTGAGTACTCCACCGAGCAGCGGGCCGACGAGGGTCGCCACGCCGGCAACAGTGCCCCACACCCCCATCGCGGCACCGCGCTTCTCCGGCGGGAAGATCCGGGTGATCATCGCCATCGTTTGCGGGGTGATGAGCGCCGCCCCGATTCCCTGTAGTCCGCGGGCGGCGATGAGCTCGCCGATGGACGAGGCGAAACCACACCACACACTGGCGGCGGTGAACACCACCAGCCCGGCCTGATACATCCGCTTCGGCCCAAATTTGTCACCGAGGCGTCCGGTGATCAGCAGCGGCACCGCATACGTCAGCAGATAGGCGCTGGTGACCCACACGATGCCGTTGACGTCGGTGTGTAGCGCCACCTGGATCTGCGGCTGCGCGACGGCGACGATCGTCATATCGACGAGAATCATGAAGAAACCGATACACAACGCCACCAGCGAGAGCCATGGCCGGTCGGTCACCGGCTTGAATTGGGGAGAACTCATGGTTTACGCACTTTCTCTAAAATAGAAGCAGGCGGTAATTGCCTTGCGGCTCACAGGGAATCGTTGTCGTCAAGCCATTCAATGGCGCGATCCGATAACCTCGTGACGAGGTTTTCCAGCCACTCGATCTGGGTGCGCAGCGTCGCAATCCGGCAGCCGACATCGAGATAGAACATCTCGGGCACCCCACGTGCCTGCATATCAGCCTCGGCATCGAGGAGGAAGTCGAGATCCGAACGCATCGCCGAGATCCGAGTCGTGAAGAGTTCGACGACCCTCGTCCGCGCCACACCATGCGCCTCCGACAACGCGAGATAGAGCTCCGGATACTCGGTGGGGTGGCGTCCCACAATCTCTTCGACGCCGCGGCGCAGCACCTGACGGCCGATGTCGGTGATCGCGTATACGGTGCGTTCGGGCCTGTTGCCCTCCCGGCGCACTTCAGACACCTCGATCAACCGCTGCTGCATCAGTCGGTCGACGGTGTGGTAGAGGGTCCCCGGCCGGAATTTGACCAGGCGATCCTCATTGCGCTCGATCGTCGTCTGAAACATCTCGTAGGGATGCATGGGACGTTCCACGAGCAGGCCGAGCACGAGGATCGCCAACGGCGCCAACCGCTGACCCGCCAGCTGCTCGTCACCCGTCATGACACCGCCTACGACATGTAATCGACCTGCGACACATGATCGATACCGAATATTCCAATTGGAATATACTGCGGCGACGATGATCCGCCAAGTGTCGGTACGGGTTATTAGTGTGGTTGCCATGAGCACGGATGCGACCACCGCCGATACGAGTGCGCAGGGTTCCTACGTCACCTCCGGTGAGGAATTCATCCGGGATACGAAATACATCACCACCCGGATCACCCGCGACGGCAGCGATGGCTACCCGGTCGAAGCTGGCCGCTATCGCCTCGTCGCGGCCCGCGCCTGCCCGTGGGCCAACCGCACCCTGATCGTGCGCCGCCTCCTGGGACTTGAGGATGCAATCTCCCTCGCCCTGTGCGGTCCAACCCACGACAAAGATTCCTGGACCTTCGATCTCGATCCCGGCGGAGTAGACCCGGTACTGGGCATCGCTCGCCTCAAAGATGCCTACGAGCGGCGGTTCCGGGGGTATCCGAAGGGAATCACGGTCCCGGCCATCGTCGACATCGCAACAGGAGAGGTGGTCACCAACGATTTCGCACAGATCACCATCGACTTCGAACTCGAATGGACCGACTATCACCGCGACGGCGCCCCAGAGCTATACCCGGAGCATCTGCGCACCGAGATCGACGAGGTGAACCGGGGCGTCTACACCGAGGTCAACAACGGCGTGTACCGGTGTGGTTTCTCGGGTAGCCAGCACTCCTATGACAAGGCCTACGCGCGTCTGTTCGCCAAGCTCGACGAACTCTCCGAACGGCTTTCCACGCAGCGATACCTCGTCGGCGATACGATCACGGAGGCAGATATACGGCTGTTCACCACACTGGCCCGGTTCGATCCCGTGTACCACGGCCACTTCAAATGCAATCGGAGCAAGTTGTCGGAGATGCCGGTGCTGTGGGCATATGCGCGTGACCTGTTCCAGACCCCGGGTTTCGGCGACACCACCGACTTCACCCAGATCAAGCAGCATTATTACCTCGTGCACCGCGATATCAATCCGACCGGAATCGTGCCCGCCGGTCCCGACCTGCGGGGCTGGCTCACCCCGCATCACCGCGAAGAACTCGGCGGGCGTCCGTTCGGTGACGGCACGCCACCGCCTGGCCCACGTCCCGACGAAACCGTCCCCACCACAGATTGGGTGCCCGCATCATGACCGACACCGGCAATCAGCACGACCAGCATCCATCCCAAAAGCATCCATCCCAAAAACATCCATCACAGAAGGCTGTTGAGGTTACCGGCAACTTCCTCGACCGCGCGCAGCAACTGCAAGCACCCGCAGTCCACAAGTATGTCGAAGGGCTGCGCAAGGCACACCCCGAAGACTCCCCCGCGCAGATCATCGAACGCCTGGAACGACGCTTTCTGAACGCGGTGACCGGTTCTGGCACCGCCGTGGGCGCCACCGCCGCGATTCCCGGTATCGGCACTATCGCCGCACTGGGTGCGATGGCCGGTGAAACCGCACTCTTCCTGGAAGCATCCGCACTGCTGACCCTGGCGATCGCCGAGGTGCACGGTATTCCCGTGTACGACGTCGAGCGGCGTAAGACACTGGTGCTCTCCGTCGCACTCGGCGAGGAGGGCGTGGCCGCACTGGGCCGGCTGGTCGGCACCCGGGGAGGCGCGCTACAGCGGCTGGGCACCACCACCATCCCCAGCGCACGCCTCACTCCGCTCAATAAGTGGCTGGTCAACAAAGTGGTGAAGAAGTACGCCCTCAAACGTGCACCGCTGATCGTCGGAAAGGTGATGCCCGCGGGTATCGGCGCGGTGATCGGTGGGGCCGGCAACCGCGCCCTCGGGAAACGGGTAATCGCTAGTGCCCGTGAGGCTTTCGGACCGCCACCGGTCACCTGGCCTGCTCCGGTCGGCCCCACGATCATCGATGGCAGCGTCGTCACCGAACCCGGGCTCCCGTCCGGGGATCGGTGACCGAACCGATAACGGACACCCGTGCGCATGCCGCGGCGACCAACCGCGGCTGGATCCGGCGACTTGTCACCGAATGCCGGGAGCACCGCACACTCGTCCTCATCACCCTGTCTCTGACGTTGGCGGCGGTTGCGGTCGATCTGTGCGCACCGCTGCTGGCAAAGGCCGCCATCGACCGCGCCACCGGCGCCGTGCACAGCACGCCGACGATCCCGATACTCGTCGGCGCGCTACTCGCACTGGCCGTGGTGCGCTACGCATGCCAGTCCGGCCGCCGACTCACCGCGGGCCGACTCTCCATCTATGTGCAGAACGCGCTGCGCCGACGCCTGCTGCACACGCTGTTACATCTGGACGGGGCCGCCCAGGCCCGCATCAGCACCGGTCAGGTTGTCTCCCGGTCAATCTCGGACCTGCAGATCGTGCAGGGTTTACTTTCCATGCTTCCGCTGTCGGCGGGAGCGGTGGTGCAGGTGATTGTCGCGATCGCCATCATGGCCTACCTGTCCCCGTTGCTCACCGTGGTGGCGCTCGCGGTCATCCCCGTGGTCGGGATCGTGGTGTTCTCCACTCGTCGCACGCTGTTCGCTGCCACTTGGTCGGCACAGCAAGCCGCCGCCGACATCGCCGGCCACGTCGAGGAAACCGTCACGGGTGTGCGCGTGGTGAAGGGATTCGGGCAGGAGGAGCGGGCCGTCGATGAATTAGTCGCCCTTGGCCGCGACCTGTACGCCAAACGGCTACGCGCCGGCCGCATCAATTCGCGTTTCAGCCCGACGATGTCGGCAATACCGCAGCTGGGCATGGTCGCGGTGATCGCCCTCGGCGGCTATCTCACCCTGCATGGAACCATTACCGCGGGCACCTTCCTTGCCTTCTCCACCTACGTCGCATCGATGACAGCACTCGCCCGGCTCCTCACCAATATGGTGGTCAGCGCGCAACTGGCCAAGGCCGCCATCGGGCGCGTCTTCGACATCATCGATGAACCAACCGACCCCGCTAACACCAAAACCGCCACCGTGGCGCCGGGGCCGCTCGGCCTGCGACTGCGCGAGGTGAGCTTTGCCCACGGCGAACGCACCGTACTCGACACCATCAGCCTGACTATCGCGCCGGGCGAATGCGTGGCAGTAGTCGGCCCGCCCGGCTCCGGTAAGTCGACGATCGCCGATCTGGTGAGCAGGCACCTGCGGCCGGACGCCGGCGAGATCGCCCTCACCGCCGACGACGACAACGCGTATCCGATCGACGCGCTGGCCCCCGACGCACTGCACGCGGCGCTCACCGTCGTCTTCGACGAACCGTTCCTCTACTCCGACACCATCGCCACCAACATCACGCTCGGCGTGTATGCGGGCCCTGATCCGACCGGCGGCAGCAACCCGCGACTACGTGACGCCGCCGCCCGCGCCGACGCCCTCGAATTCATCGAGGCACTGCCCCGCGGTTTCGACACCGTCGTCGGTGAACGCGGGCTGACCCTCTCCGGCGGCCAGCGGCAACGCATCGCGCTGGCCCGGGCGCTCTACACCCATCCACGGATACTCGTCCTCGACGACGCGACGTCGGCGGTGGATGCCGCCACGGAACTGCGCATCCTGCGGGAGCTCCGGTCGGGGGTAGCAGTCTCGGGCGGGTCGGCACACCGCCCGACAATGCTGATCCTCGCGCACCGACGTTCCACCCTGATGCTCGCCGACCGGGTCGCGATACTCGACGACGGGCGTATCACCGACATCGGCACCGTCGCCGAACTCGACGCCCGCAGCCCGCGCTTTCGGGAATTGATGACGAGCCCGGCCACCGCCGTGGATACCGGGCTCCACCAGATATCGCAGATGTGCGCACCCGCGGCGACCGACCCCGACACCACTCTGCTGGCCCGGCTGTGGCCCGCAGAAGTCACACCGCCCAACACGATCCGCGACACCCGCACCAGCGGCACCAGGGCCCCGCCCCAACCACCCGCGCCCGGCGGACGCGGGGTCGGCGGCCCGGGCGCGCTCGGTATGGGGGTCTCGGGCGCGCTCGGTGCGATGCAGGCAACTCCGGAACTGTTGCGCGCGGTGGCCAGACTCGCACCCGCCAACGAGGACCCACAGGTCGATATCGACGAGTTGCGCGGGCAACACACACATTTCACACTTCGACACATTCTCGCCCCGGTCCGCTGGCTACTGGGGGCCGCGGTGGTATTCATCTCCATCGACACCCTCGCCGGCTTGGTCTTCCCCTCCCTTGCCAACTCGGTCATCACCGCCGCCACCCATTCCGACGAGGCACGCCTGTGGGAGGTATCCGCTGTGGGCGTGGCGCTGGTCGCGATCGGCTGGGTGGTCGGCGCGGCGATGACGCTCACTTCCACCCGCGCGGGTGAACGGGTGCTGTTCGGGCTGCGGGTACGCAGCTACGCACACCTGCAGCGACTCGGCCTCGACTACTACGAGCGGGAACTCTCGGGCCGCATCATGACCCGGATGACCACCGATGTCGACGCGTTGTCGACCTTCCTACAGACCGGGCTTACCTCCGCGATCGTCGCCACGCTCACCCTTGTCGGGGTCAGTGGCGCGCTGCTGTTCACCGATCTCCACCTTGGCCTGCTGATCCTGCCGATATTCCCGATCCTGGTCATCGCGACGATCGTGTTCCGACATGTGGCGGCGCGCGCATACACCCATTCGCGTGAACTCGTCAGCGTAGTCAACGCGGACTTCCAGGAGAACATCGCCGGCATCAAGACCGCACAGGCATACCGCAATACCGCCACCGCCGAAGCGAGGTTCACCGCGCTCACCCTCGACTGGGTGAGCGCGCGGATGGTTTCGCAGCGAGCCATAGCGATCTACTTTCCGTTCATCACACTCATGTCGGATGTGGCTACCGCCGTCGCGGTCGCCGCCGGCGCCCATCAGATCACCGCCGGCACGTTATCGGCGGGCACTCTCGTCGCCTTCGTGCTGTATCTGTCGATGCTTTTCGGTCCGGTGCAGCAGCTTTCCCAGGTCTTCGACGGCTATCAACAGGCGGCGGTCGGACTGCGGCGCATCGGTGATCTGCTGCGCACACCCAGTTCGCTCCAGGTGCGTCCGGACGCGCACGACGTGGGACCGTCCGGATTCTCCGGCGACGCTTCGCTCAACGCGGTGGGCTTCCACTACGCGGGGGCCGCCGGCGACGCGCTCTCCGATATCGATCTGCATATTCCCGCCGGTACCTCCCTCGCACTGGTCGGCCGCACCGGTGCCGGCAAATCGACGGTCGTCAAACTGCTGGCCCGCTTCTACGACCCGACCTCGGGATCGGTACGCATGGATGGCACCGACATCCGTGACATCACGCTCAGCGGTTATCGCAGCCGCATCGGTCTGGTCCCGCAAGAGCCGCATCTGTTCACCGGGACCGTCGCCGACAACATCGCCTACGGCCGCCCCGGTGCCGATCAGCACGCCATCACCGCTGCTGCCGCCGCGGTGGGCGCCATCCATATGATCGCCGATCTGCCCGGCGGCATGCGTCACCGGATCGGAGAACGCGGCTCTGGCCTGTCGTCTGGCCAGCGCCAACTGGTGGCACTGGCCCGGGCCGAACTCGTCTCCCCGGATCTCCTACTCCTCGACGAAGCAACCGCCACTCTCGATCAGGCGACCGAGAGTCTCGTGCTCGCCGCCGGAGCAGCCCTGGCTCATCGACGCACCTCGGTGATCGTCGCCCATCGCCTCGCGACAGCGGCCCGCGCCGATCGCATCGCCGTCATCGACGGCGGACGGGTAGTGGAGTTGGGAACACACCGCGAATTGCTCGCGTTGGGTGGGAGGTACCGGACGTTCTGGGATGCGGGCGTGGTCCACTATGCCGACGGTGCGGTTCCTACGGAGAATGGCCTGTGACCGTGACGTTCGACGAGCGCGGAATCGGGAGAACCTACGGGCCGTTAACCGTGGGCGGGACGAGCCACAACTCGGCCGCACGCGTAGCATCTGCAGGTGGTCCACCGTTAGTCTTCACCAGAGACTTCCAGCGAGACAGGCGACCCGACACCAGAGGGAATTGAGGCGAGATACCGCTGTGAGCAGTTCGATTTCAGATTTCGGACAAAACACGTGGCTGGTCGAGGAGATGTACCAGCAATATAAGAAGGACCCGAACTCCGTCGACCCCAGCTGGCATGACCTACTGAAGGACTACC
>JASGFW010000008.1:0-53963 GCA_047605305.1 Gordonia sp. (in: high G+C Gram-positive bacteria) | reverse complement strand
GCATGGCCGACAGCTACGACGAGCAGGGCAACTACATCTTCCCCGAGGGCTTCGATCCCGAGACCAACGAATGGCTCGAGGGCTTCGAGAAGCAGCGTGAGGCATGGGAGGCTCGGTACGCCGAGGCTGAGCGTCGTCACAAGTTGCACACCACTCAGATCGAGAAGTTCGCCGCTGCTGCAGCTGAGGCTGAGAAGGCGCCGTCGGATTACTCGTCTGCGTCGGAGTCTCGCGGCGGTTCGTCCTCGTCGTCGAGTTCGACCGGTGCGTCGGCGGGCGGATCGCTGGCCAGTGACGAGCAGCTTGCCGCACTGCGCGAGAAGCTGTCGGGTAACGCCTGATCTGCTAGCGCTCCATCTATACGCGAACTCCCCGGACCGAATTTGGTCCGGGGAGTTCGCGTATATGTCGGGGGATCTGTGGGAAGTTCAGTGCCATAAACGGTAGCGAAACTCCCACACGTGCGACCCCGTTAACGTGCGGCGATGGTCTCGACGGTCGCGGCAAGCTCGCTGCTCACCGCATCTGCGACGGTGACCGGGCGTTCGATGAGGCCGTTGGCGTGGAAGAGATCGGCCGCATGCTGCTGTTCTTCGACGAACTCTGCGCTCACCGGCCGCACACCCCACGGCCGGGTCTGCAGGGCGTGTACCCATTCGCTGACTGGCCGTCCGTCGTCTGCGGCGAAGAGTTCAGCAGCTTCGGTGGGGTTCGCGGCGATCCACCGGTCGGCGTCATCGATCGCGGTGAGCACGGCCGTGACGTCATCGGCCCTCTGTTCGACGACGTCACGGCGGGTGAACCACAGTGAGCGGTGGCTGAATAATCCGTCGGTGGCAATCACATCACGCAGGTCATTGGCGGCCTCTACCGCGCTCAGATACGGATATGAGCCGACCCAGGCGTCGAATTCCCGCCGGGAGAATCGGTCGCCGGCGTCATGGTAGACATCGATCGGCTCTATGTCGCTCCACCGGAGTCCGGCCTTCTCCAGTGCGAGCAGCAGCAGTGTTGTCTGCCATGATCCGTGACCGAGTCCGACGCTGCGGCCCTTGAGGTCGGCCGGCTCATGAATGGCCGAATCGGCATGGACGACGAGGCGGCCATTTTCGATGCGGGGCTCCGATATCCCCAGATAGACGATGTCGTGGTTTTTGGCCTGGGCCGTGACGGGCGGCGTCGAACCGGTGCCGATGATGTCGTATCCCCCGTCGAAGAGATGATCACCGTGGGCCGACGGTAGCCCGCTATGCGGGTCGACACGCGCATTTTCGAGGGTCCGGAAATCGACCCACTCCACGTCGGGTACGTGCTGTTCGAGCAGACCCAGGTGACGCAATACCCACAGCGAATTGTTCTGCGGAAAGTATCCGATACGTAAAGTCATGCGAGAGTTTCCTTTCGGGGACGAGGGCGGAGCAAGGGCAGAACATTGCGGCCGATCCGTTGTGCCTCTTCGAGGTGTGGCACACCGGCCAGGATGAAGGCGTCGACGCCCAGATCGATCAGATCGTCAAGGCGTGCTGCCACTTGGGAATACGATCCGACAAGACCGAATGCCGGTCCGGGGCGCAGACGGTGAAAGCCTCCCCACACGTTCGGTTGGCGCTCCCACGAACGGTAATCGCGGGGGTCGGCATCGGCGGTGAAACTACGGCTACGGCGGGCCCCTACGGAATCGCCGACGGAGTTGTCGGCCTCGGCGCGGACGGCAGCCCAGCCCAATTCGATTTCCTGCCACGCCTGTTCCTCGGTGGCACGAGCGAGTAGATCGACGCGTACGGCGAAGCGCGGCGGTGTGGTGCTGCTGGCGCGCACCGCAGCGAATTTGGCGGCGAGTTCGTCGAACGGTTCGAGCCATGACAGGTAGTAGTCCGCGTGCCGACCGGCGGCAGCGATTGCGGCGGGAGACGATCCCGAGAAGAAAATCTCCGGGAAGGGTTGCCCGGCAATGATATCGGGTAGTCCGGCAGAATCGATGTGATAGTGCTGGCCCTCGTAGCGGAAGTTCCCGTCGGCATGCCAGATCCCGGAGAGGACGTCGAGGAATTCTGAGGTGCGCGCATATCGGTCGTCGTGGTCGATAGTGTCGCCCCACCACTGCTGCGCGGGGCCGCCGCCACCGGAGATGATGTTGTAGACGATGCGGCCGCCGGTGGCACGCTGCAGCGTCGCCGACATGCGTGCGGCCTGCACCGGATGCAGGAATCCGGGTTGGAAGGCGATCATGAAACGCCATGTGCGAGTTTCGGCAGCCAGTGTGGCGGCTGCGGCCCACGGGTCGTCGGTGTGCGGGAAGGAAGGGAGCAGGCCGCCGACGAATCCGGAGTCCTCGGCGGAGCGGATCACCTCAGCCATGTAATCGGCATGGGTGAACTCATCCCAGCCACCCGCGCGGCGTCCGGGTGCCAACGCATCGGGTAGGTGTGATGCGAAACCACCGCGGCTGCTGCCGGGGCGGCGCAGCGAGGTCTGGTCGCCTTCCATGGCGATCCGCCAATAGATGTCAGTGGACATGGCTCTGCTCCTGACCGGTCGCCAATTCTTCACCGAGGCGCAGTACCTGACCCGGGTCGTGTCCGACGGATACGAAAAACGGTTGTGTACCGATGTATACGGCGGGAAAATCGTTGTCGCGCAAAGGTGTCGGTAAACCCTCGGGTGAGGTCCAGAAATCGCGGGCGACCCGGATGAAATCATCGGCGCCGTCGTCGTCGGTGGCGAAAAGCCAGCCGAGTCGGCCGCCGGAAAATCGTTGGAGACTCGCCGATAACTTGGCGGCGTACTGAGGGGTGGCCACCCAGCTGGAGATACCGGCAACCACCTGCACATAACGGGTGATCCGCAGTAGTGCGCCGGCGGTCATCAGCGGTTCGGGATCGGTTGGCCGATCGGGGATGACGATACCGTCGAGTCCGGCGAGATCGGCCGCTCGGGTCAGGGCGAGCGCAGACGGGGTGCGAGGGGGCCGAATGTCGGTGATGAAGCCGGGTAGTGCGACCGATGATGGTTGGGTCGTCGGGCTGGGTAAGACGATGTGGGTCATCGCAGTGGGCTCCCGATTGCGAGTGTGACGAAGGCATGCACGCCGTCATCGATGACCGCGTCATCGAAAACAGCTGCCGGTGAGTGGTTTCCGGCTGCGGTGTGCGGGTCGAGCCCAGGTGGTCGGGCGCCGAGCGTGATCATGGCGCCCGGTACTTCGGCGAGGATCCGGCCAAAATCGTCGGACACCAGATTTGGCCGGTCCGCCTCGATGACCCTGTCCTCGCCGACGAGATCACGCAGGAGTGTGCGCGCCACGGCTACCTGGCCGGGGTCGTTTACCGTTGGGGGATAGCCGAGTTCGGTGTCGACCTCCGCGCTGACTCCGGATGCGGCGGCCACCGACTGGCATACCCGGGTGGCCTCGGCAAGTACGGCGGTGCGCGTGTCAGTATCGAATGCGCGGATCGTCGCTTCTAAAGTCGCGGTTTCTGGCACGATGTTCGCGGCGGTACCGGCCTGTACGACGCCGATCGAGACGATCACCGGGTCGAGGGCGTCGAAGCGTCGGGTGACCATTGTTTGCAGTGCGCCGATCGCCAGGCCGAGTGCCGGAATCGGATCG
The DNA here is from genome assembly GCA_047605305.1 of Gordonia sp. (in: high G+C Gram-positive bacteria). Taxonomy (GTDB): domain Bacteria; phylum Actinomycetota; class Actinomycetes; order Mycobacteriales; family Mycobacteriaceae; genus Gordonia. The sequence continues at coordinate 50,353 of JASGFW010000008.1, read as the reverse complement.
CGGGCCCGGTGTGGCCAGGCCCCGTGCCCGCCGGCGCCGCGAAAAGTCACCCGCAGCGTCCCCGACCCGGCCAGTGTAGGGCCAGCACGAAGCACGAACAGCCCCGCCGGCGCCGTCGCGGCGACGTGGAGCGCGAATGCGGCGCCGGGTCTATCGCCGGCTACCTCCAGCAGACCCTCGTCCAGCATGTGGCGGGCGCCATCATGCCCTTCCTCCCCGGGTTGAAAGACGAAAATCACGTCGCGGGTCACGTGGTCGCGGGCAGCGGCGAGCCGGTGGATCGCTCCGACGAGCATCGCCACATGCAGATCGTGGCCGCATGCATGTGCGGCATGTGGATTGGTTGAGGCGTAGTCAACTCCGGACGCTTCGGTAAGCGGCAGCGCATCCATATCGGCGCGCAGTAGGACCGGTGGCGCATCGCGCCGCGCAGCGTCGGCCCGTAGGACCGCCACCACCGACGACACTGAACGACCGGTGTGGATGTCGATATCGAGACCGTCGAGTTCGGCGAGTATCCGTGCCTGAGTGCGTTCCGGTCGCAGGCCGATTTCAGGGTCGGCGTGGATGGTGCGTCGTAGTCGGATGAGGCGAGTCGTCAGGTCGTCGGTGCCGATGCTCATGCGTTCACTCCGGTCACACCGAGATCGGCAAGGAGTCTGCGGCGCAATGTGGTGAATCCCGGATCGCTGGGTTCGCGGGGGTGTTCGATTTCCACCGGGACATCGGTGATCAGCGTTCCCTCGCGTAGCACCGCCACGCGGTCGGCGAGCCGGATCGCCTCCTCCACATCATGGGTGACCAGCAGCACGGCGGGATGGTGGCGTTCACACAGCGCCCGCACCAACTCGTGCATTTTCAGCCGGGTCAATGCATCCAGTGCCGCGAACGGTTCATCTAGGAGGAGTAGCTCGGGTTCACGTACCAGCGCCCGGGCTAGCGCGACGCGTTGTGCTTCGCCGCCGGAAAGAGTTGCCGGCCAAGACTGTTCGCGTCCGGACAAGCCGACCTCGGCGAGCGCGTCACGCGCGATCTGGCGGGTGTGGGCGCCGGTCGGCAACCCGATGGTGGTGTTGCCCAATACTCTCTGGGACGGGATGAGCCGGGGTTCCTGGAAGACGACGGTACGTGCTTGCGGGACCAGCACGGTGCCGGCATCGGGCCGGTCGAGACCGGCGAGGATACGTAGCAGAGTGGTCTTTCCGGAGCCGCTGGCTCCGAGTAGTGCGACAAACTCACCGCGTTCGATTTGTAATCCGAGATCATTAAGAACGGCTCGACCACTGAACGTGCGGGTGACCCCGTGTACATCGACGGCTGTGCTCATCGTGTGCCTCCGGCTGTGCTCATCGTGTGCCTCCGGCTGTGCTCATCGTGCGCCTCCGGCTTGGGCTCATCGTGCGCCCCCGGCACGTAGCCACGGCATCATGAGGCGTTCGATGCCGCGGATCACGACGTCGGCGATCAACCCGATCAGGCCGTAGATGATGATTACGACGGTCAGGATGTCGGTGCGTGAAAAGTTCTGCGCCTGTGACATCAGATAACCCAAACCTGCGGTCACATTGATTTCCTCGGCGGCGATCAATGCGATGACGCTGAGCGTGGTGGACAGCCGCAGCCCGGAGAATAAGGAGGGTAGGGCACCGGGAAGAACTATTTTCCTGATGACGGTCCATGGCCGCATCCCGAATACCCGCGCCGATTCCAACAGTTTGCGGTCGGTGTTCTGTACGCCGCCGGAGGTGGAGACGTACATCGGGAAGGTAGTGGCGACGGCGATGAGGACGATTCGTGCCGATTCGCCGATCCCGAACCACACCATGAACAGCGGCACCAGGGACAGGAACGGCAGGGCGCGCAGAGTTTGCATCGCGGAGTCGAGTACATCCTTGCCGATGCGCCAGGTACCGGCGAGGAGCCCGAGGGCGAGGCCGGTCGCCACGCCGAGGGCGAGGCCGGCGCCAGCACGTCCGAGCGATACCACCAGCGCGTCACTCAGTTGCCCGCTCTGCCACAGTTCCCAGGCCGAGTGCGCGACGGTCGGTGGTGCGGCCAGGAGATCGTCGGTGAGTACGCCGGTAGCCGAAAGTATCCACCATATGGCCAGTAACAGCACCGGCCCCGCGCTGCGCAGAATGAGTGCTCGTCGCCGGGAATGTTCCTGTGTCGCAGGTGCATCCGGAGTGATCAGCGTCGTTTCCGGATCAGTATCCGCCGCAGAGCTCGCCGCTCTCGCAGAGTTCGTCATGTCGCTGGTGGTGTCGGGACGTGTGCGGATTGTGGAGTCACGATCCCACCGTGGTGATATCGACTACGTGCGGCTCGATATTGAAAACACCTTCGGTGACGTGCTGGTCGGCGAAGAACTGGGCGACTTCGCGGAAATCGGCGAGTTCAGTTGCTCCGATCGGTGCTTCGGGAGCCTGAGCCCGCAGTTTTTCTATGAGCAATTCCTTCTCGCGTCCCGTGACGGCGTCCGGTCCCGAAGTGTGTACGACGTTGAGATAGGGCTCAGGGTCGGCTGCCACTTTTGTATTCTGTTGCCGGACAAAGTCATAGAATGCGCGCAGCACCTTGGGGTGATCGGTGAGGAATCCGTTGCGCACCGCCCATACCGCATAGTTCTTGGAGCCGATTTGGCCGCCGTCGACCAGGAAATGTTCGTTGGCGTTAGCGCGTTCGGAAATGGAGAACGTCGACCACGTCGCCCACGCGTCTACCTGACCGGAATGTAATACGGCCGCGCTCTGGCCGGGTTGCAGGTATACCCGCTCGACCGATGATGCCGGAATATTATTGAGCTGCAAAGCTTTCAGGAGTAGGTACTCGCTGGAACCGCCATGCCAGACGACAACTTTCTTACCGACGAGATCGGCAACGGTCCGGATATTCGACGAATCCTTCACGAGAATGCCCTCGGCGACATTGTCGGGTGCGATCGCGGAGAACAGCTTGAATCCGGCCTTCTGGGCGAGCGCGGCGATCGCTGAGGTGATCGATCCCTCGGCTACATCGATCTGATTGTTGTCCAGCGACAGGGCCGCCGGGGCGAAGGGACCTGAACTGCCGGTCCAGGCCACCTTTGCGCCGACCTTGGCGAGTGCGGCGTCGAGGCTTCCGTCCTTTTTGGCTTTGGCGAGGCCGCCGGAGTTGCCGGGATCGGGAATACGAATCGTCACCGTTGCTTCTGATGTGGTGCTGCCGGTGGAGTCATCGGAGCAGGCGCTGAGGCCGACTGCCATGGCGGCGGCCAGGATGAGTGACGCGAGACGAGTGCGGTTCACGTTCATTTCTGTGGTCTCCAGTCGAGGTTCGAAAATGTCCGGTGGGGGTTGGCCGCCGCCTGTGCGGTGGCCAGCGGGGCGGGATCATGCCAGTCGATGACGTCGACGGTCTGGGGCAGGAAGCCCTGCTGATGCAGAAATTTCGCTTGGTGGTCGAGGAGTTCTAGACGCTCAGCAGAGAGATCCACGCGTAGGTCGGCGTTGTGCAACCAGCGGTAGGCGCCGTCGACGCCGTGGCGTCCGGCCCCGGTTTCGGTGGCGAGGATGTGTGCGAGTTCCGGCGGATTCGTGCTCGCCCAACTGGCCGCCTCGGTCAGTACCCGCAAGAAGCGGATAACCAGATCCGGGTGGTCATCGAGGAGTTGTTGATGCACGGTCACCGGTCGCGGTGTCCCGTTGTTCACGCGTGCGCGACGGGTGGGTAAAGCGTCCAGGTCGATGCCGATCACAGCGCCATGCCGGGCGGCTGCCTCAACTGACAGGGCGCCTTTGAGATAGACGGCGTCGACTTTTTCCTCGGTGAGGGCACGTAACTCAGCGTCCCATTGAGGCGCGTTGGCGGCGGCATCGACATCGACGTGGATGACGTCAGCCAGCGTTGCGTCGGCCTCACCGAGCGCCCCGGCAAATCCGGCCAGAGCCATCGCCCGCCAGAAGTCGATGGCGATGGGGCGTCTGGGTACGGCTATCCGCTTGCCGGCCAGCGCATGCGGGCCGTCGATGATCGATCCGGGGCGCACCGCGATGGCCTGACGTTCTTCGATCCAGGTCAGACCGATGAGGCGGGTGCGTTCCCCGCTGGCACGCGCCCACAGAGCGGGCACATTGCCGCCTTCGCGAAAAAGTCCCGTCAGATCATGGGTGAAATGCGAGGCACGAGGAACGTCTTGTCCGGCGTCTTGCAGTGTCCGCACGGCGATGGCATCCGGGCTGAACTCCTCCGTGAGCCAGTTCAGGTCGGCGGCGATTCCGGTGGCGGTTGGTACAGGACAACGGGTGAACCAGAGCGTGTCGAGCGCAGGGGTGGGGGAGGCATCGGGCACGTGGATCAGCATGCGTAGGTGAGTGCACCTAACACCACATTATGAATTCCTGTGATTGTAATCCAACAGGAAACACGTTGCTGTCTTCCACAATGTGGAAGATTGTAGGTGTGAATGATCGTGCGGAGAGGGTTCAGGATAGCGGAGGGCGGGCCAGGAGTTCCAGACACGGCGGCACGCAGGCGGTGGATAGAACGCTTGGCCTATTGCAGTGCTTCGCGGATTTTCCGGAGGATTTGTCGGCATCGGAACTCGCCCGCGAGCGCGGCCTGACGTTGTCGACGACGCATCGGTTGCTTCAGGCGATGTCGGCGACGGGATTTCTCGAACAAGATCCGGTGACGACGCGTTACCGGCTCGGGCCGGTGACTGCGGAGCTGGGTAGGCTTGCCCATCATCGGCGAGGGTTGCACCGGGCCGAGCCTGAACTGGCGGAGCTGAGCAGGAGGACCGGAGCGACAGCGGATCTGGCCGTGCGGGTCGGTTCGCGCGCGGTGATCCTTGCGGGTGGCTCACTCGATCACGATCACAGTCGAGGAGTGCGTCGGCCGCTGCATTCCACCGCGTTGGGCAAGGTACTTTTGGCCTGGCCCGATGCCGGTGCCGCTGATCTGGAATCGCTGCCGCCACTGACGGCGCTGACAGATCGTACGATCACCGATCTGGCGCGCCTGCGGGAAGAATTGGCGCAGACGCGTATTCGGGGATTCGCGGTCAATGACGGCGAGTCGGTGGCTGGGATTCGTACGGTCGCGGTACCGATCCTAGATGTCGACGACCGAGCGTTATTCGCGCTGGCGTTGCGTTCCTCGCCCGACGTCATCACTACGGAGAGGTTGGGGTGGTTTGTCGAGCATGCGCTGGAATGTGTGTCCGCGTTGCAGGTGCACCTAATCGCGCCGGATAGGCGTCGACGCCCGCCGTTGTGGTCGCGGGGCCGTTCCTAGTCGGTGACGCCGAGGATTCGCCGTTAGTGGTCGGGGCGGAGTGAAATATCGAGGAGCTGACGCGACCGCATCGGCAGAGTCTCCTCAAGTGCGACCGCTGTGGAGGAGCGGTTAACGCCTTCGATCGTGACGATCGCGTTGGTAATCCTGTGTAAATCGGCCGTGTCGCGGGCGACGACTTTCAGTAGAAAGTCCGAATCTCCGGTGATCGCATATGCTTCGACGACTTCGGGGATCGCTTCGATTCCCGTCATTGCTCTCGCGCCCCGGATCTGGCTGATGGAGAGTGAGACAAAGGCGACCAGTCGATAGCCGAGGGCGGCGGGATCGATACGTCGACCGAAGCCGCCGATCACGCCGGCTTCGGTCAGGCGTCGCAACCGGGCGTGAACGGTATTCCGGGCTACGCCAAGCTGCTGTGCGAGGGCAAGGGTGGTGATGTCGGGATTGTCGTCGAGGGCGAGCAGTAATCGGGTATCGAGCGAGTCTAGCGCGGTCATATGAAGCAGTATGTCATCATAGTTCATTTTAGTTGAACAAAATGCTCAACCAAAAACTATTGACTTGCTCATCTGATCAGTACATTCGACCATGGATTGCATGACGGTCGCTGAATTGGAGAATCGGGCAGAGATGAAGACGCCGGTGGTGCGGGCGCTTGTAGATCGGTTGCCTCGGTACACGCCTGGCGTGGGTGCGGATGCCGCCGAGATCGCGGCGCTCGCGTCGAATGAAAGTCATCACGCTCCGTTGCCGTCGGTACTTGAGGCGATCGCTGCAACCGCTGGTCGGATCAACCGCTATCCCGACACCACCAGCGGTGCTCTGCGGACCGCAATCGCCGGACATACGGGTGTTGACCCTGATTGTGTGGCGGTAGGTGCTGGGAGTCTTGGTGTCTTCTCTGACTTGGTGGCGACTATGTGCAATCCAGGTGACGAGATGGTGTACGCGTGGCGATCTTTCGAGGCGTATCCGCTCGTCGCACGCCTCGCCGGGGTGCGGGCAACCGAGGTTGCGTTACGTCGCGATGAATCCCACGATCTTCCTGCCATGTTGGCGGCGATCACGCCGCGCACGCGGATGGTGATTATCTGTTCGCCGAATAACCCCACTGGGGTCTCTGTCGCTGCCGCCGAGTTCTCCGAGTTTATGCGGCAGGTGCCGCGTGAGGTGCTGGTCGTCATCGACGCCGCCTATGGTGAATATGTTACTGACCCCAGCGTCCTTGATGCGAGGGAAGCATTTGGTGAGTACCCGAATGTTGCTGTATTGCAGACCTTTTCCAAGGCATACGGGTTGGCGGCGCTGCGGATCGGCTACGTTGTTGCCCGTCCGGAGATTGCCGGTGGTATCCGCCGGGTGGCGCTTCCGTTCGCTGTGAATGCGGTTGCTCAGCAGGCGGCGATCGCTTCCCTTGCTGCGGTGGATGAACTGCGTGACCGGGTTGCCGAGGTGATCGCAGAACGCGCCCGGATGGTGAATGAACTTCGGGCGAGTGGGTGGCAAATCGGCCCCAGCGACGCAAATTTCCTGTGGCTGCGCCTCTCCGATGACGAAGGTGAGTATCTCGTCGAGCGTTGCGCCGACGCGGGAATCGTGGTGCGTCGTTACCCTGGTGATGGTGTGCGGATCACCCTGGCCGACAACAAGACCAATGATCGTGTATTGGAGGTACTCGGTGGCTGTTGATGATGTGGCGGTAGCGCAGGAGCGGTCGGGGCAGACACTGCGCCACGGGGTTGTCGAGGACATATTTGGTATGGCCAGTGGGTGTTTCGTTGCGGCACTGGGGATATCGATTATGCATTCGGCCAATTTGGTGACCGGGGGTACCGCAGGTCTGGCTCTGCTGTTGTCCTATGCGTTACCGGTAGGGCTTCCGGTATTGTTTCTGTTGGTCAATCTGCCGTTCTTCGCGCTGGGAATCGGGCGTAAAGGATGGAGTTTCGCCGTTCGTTCTGCGGTGGCGGTCGCGGCGACGTCGGCGCTGGCCGCGGTCAACGCGCACCTGATCGGTCCCCTGCAGATCGAACCCGTTTACGCCGCCGTTGTGGGAAATCTAGTGTCGGGGATCGGTGTTCTCATTTTGTTTCGCCACGGAGCAAGTCTTGGTGGGTTCGGTATTGTCGCGCTCATCGCGCAGGAGCGTCTTCGGTGGCGGGCAGGTTATGTGCAGATGGTGCTCGATGCGGGCGTCCTGCTCGGCTCGCTTGCCGTGGCGCCGGTGAGAGTGACGGTGATTTCGACGCTCGGCGCGGTGATTTTGAATGGTGTGATCGCACTCAATCACCGGCCCGGCCGCTACCGGGGGGAAGTATCGCGGCTGACTCCGTGGTGGTGACCAGGATCGTCTTTGTCACACTGTGTGCATGATCAGGGTTGGTTTGACGGGCGGGATCGGTGCGGGTAAGTCGACTGCCGCTGCGGCGCTGGTGCGTCGCGGCGGGTATCACATCGATGCCGATGTGTTGGCGCGTGAGGTGGTTGCGCCGGGTACCGCGGGACTTGCGAAACTCGTTGATGCTTTTGGGCCTGGCATTCTGGATGCGACCGGCGCGCTGAACCGGCCTGAACTGGCGGCCCGTGCTTTTGTCGATGATGAGCACCGATTGCTGCTCAATTCGATCACGCATCCCCTCGTCGGCGCGCGGACCCAAGAGCTACTCTCCGCCGCACCCGAGGATGCGATTGTCATCCAGGACATCCCGTTGCTCGTCGAGAATCACACTGCACCATTCTTCCACCTCGTTGTCATCATCGGGGTTGATGCCGACGAGCGGTTGCGCCGTCTCACGCAGATTCGCGGGATGGCTGCCGACGACGCGCGGGCCCGGATCGCGGCACAAGCAACGGATGAGCAGCGGCGGGCTGTGGCCGATGTGTGGCTCGACAATTCGGGCACACCCGAGGAACTCGCCGCCGCGACGGATAAAGTCTGGGACGAACGGCTATTGCCGTTCGAATCGAATGTCAGATCGCGCAGCGTTGTGCGCACTCCGCTGACACTCGCCGATCCGGATCCGCAGTGGGCCGACGCGGGCAGCAGGTTGGTTAACCGGCTCTGGGCACTCGTCGGCGCAAACGCCATCGCCGTAGACCACATCGGCTCGACGGCGGTGCCCGGATTGATCGCCAAGCCCACTCTCGATATCCAAATCACGGTTACCGATTTCGGCGTGGCCGATTCGCTGGCAGATGTGCTCGCCGATGGCGGATTCCCTCGTATAGCGAGCGTCGTGAGCGACAACCCGAAACCGAATCCGGTTACCGGAGCAGTGGATGCGCGGGCATGGGAAAAACGATTCCACGGATCGGCCGACCCGGGGCGCCCGGCGAATATCCATCTGCGGGCGGTGAATTCACCGGGCCAGCGCTTCGCCCTCGACTTTCGGGACTGGTTGCGCGCCGATTCCGCCGCGCGGGCCGAATATGCCGATGTCAAGCGCGCGGCGTTGGCATCCTCGGCCGGTGATGGCGAGCGCTACGCCACCGTGAAGGAGCCGTGGTTCGATGCGGCGTACGAGCGTGTCGCACGATGGCGAGGGAACTCCGGGCGTTAGGGGAATGAAGTCGTGATGGGGTGCGTGGAACGCTCCTCGCCACATCGTTGGGCGTTCGCTGTGATGCGTTGACCAAAGGTCATCGATTTCGCCAACTTAGCGTTGCATTTGTAGCGGAGTCGAGCCATGCCTGAACATTATGACCGTGCTCGGCGGCACCGACCAGCGCACGCGTAGCGATCTCAACAGCCTGAGTGCATTCGCTAGTGGTCAGCAGGCCGGCGGCGTGCGCTTCGAATAATTCGTCGACGTCGATGAGTTCGAGGGGTTTACCAGGAATATCCACCAAATCGAGGTACCAGTCTTGCGCATGCCAACACCCTGTGTCATCGGGTCCGCTGAATCGACCGATGTCGAGGTAGAGACGCTGGGCGGATCGGTACTCGGAGACGAAATGAAAGATATTGGCGCGCAACCCGAGCGTAGGGAGCAGCCAGGATTCGAGATGAGAAAACCGCGGGTGGTCGGCCGTGCGCGACATGTACAAGCCAAACGGTGTGCTCTCGTAACGTTCGACGGATCGTAGAATGCCCTTATTGTCGGTATTAGTCATCGCAAGGACATCGAATACCTCGCATTTGGGCGAGTGGACCATGGGATGAGGGTACCGGTCCGACGGCCGCCAGCTCGCCGCGTGGCTGACTTCTGTCGTACCCCGCGTCTACCCTGGTGATATGGCCTTTGCAACCGAACATCCGGTTCTCGCTCATTCCGAGCACCGGCCCGTCGGTGCGATCGAACGCACTGAGGGTCGCTTCGAGGTGATCAGCGAATATGAACCAGCCGGGGATCAGCCGCAGGCTATCGATGAACTGGAACGTCGGATTGCCGCAGGCGAAAAGGACATCGTGCTGCTGGGGGCCACCGGCACCGGCAAGTCGGCGACGACGGCTTGGCTCATCGAGCGGGTACAGCGCCCCACGCTGGTGATGGCCCCCAATAAGACGCTGGCCGCACAGCTAGCGAACGAACTGCGCGAGATGTTTCCGAACAACGCCGTCGAGTACTTCGTCTCTTACTACGACTACTACCAACCCGAGGCATATATCGCTCAGACAGACACCTACATCGAGAAGGATTCGTCGATCAACGACGATGTGGAGCGGCTGCGGCATTCGGCCACATCGAGCCTGCTGTCGCGGCGCGATGTCGTGGTGGTCGCATCGGTCTCGTGCATCTACGGACTTGGTACGCCGCAGTCTTATCTCGATCGCTCGGTGGAGGTTGAGGTGGGCGAGGAGATTGACCGGGATGCGCTGCTGCGGTTACTCGTCGATGTCCAGTACACGCGCAACGATTATTCCTTCTCGCGCGGCAGTTTCCGGGTACGCGGTGACACCGTCGAGATCATCCCCTCCTATGAGGAACTTGCGGTTCGGATCGAGTTCTTCGGCGATGAGGTGGAAGCCCTCTATTACCTGCATCCACTTACCGGTGACGTGGTGCGGCAGGTCGATTCCTTGCGGATCTTTCCGGCGACCCACTACGTCGCAGGCCCGGAACGTATGGAGAAGGCGATGTCGAGTATCGAGCAGGAGTTGGAGGAACGCCTGGCCGAGCTCGAGGCGAAGGGCAAGTTGCTTGAGGCGCAGCGGCTTCGGATGCGTACCTCCTATGACCTGGAAATGATGCGGCAGGTCGGATTCTGTTCAGGTATCGAGAACTATTCGCGCCACATCGACGGACGCCCGGCGGGCAGTGCCCCGGCAACGCTCATCGACTATTTCCCCGAAGACTTCTTACTCGTCATCGACGAATCCCACGTCACGGTGCCCCAGATCGGCGGCATGTACGAGGGAGATATGTCGCGTAAGCGTAACCTCGTCGACTATGGTTTCCGCCTACCTTCGGCCGTCGATAACCGGCCGCTGACGTGGGATGAATTTGTTGCCAGAATCGGTCAGACGGTCTATTTGTCGGCGACGCCTGGATCGTACGAACTCGGCCAGTCCAACGGCGAGTTCGTTGAACAGGTCATTAGGCCCACCGGACTCGTGGATCCCGAGATTGTCGTCAAGTCCACGAAGGGGCAGATCGACGATCTCGTCCACGAAATCCGTGAGCGCACGGAACGCGATGAACGCGTGTTAGTGACGACGCTAACGAAGAAGATGGCCGAAGATCTCACCGACTATCTACTGGAACTAGGTATCCGGGTGCGTTATCTGCACTCGGAGGTCGACACATTACGCCGAGTGGAGTTGTTGCGGCAGTTGCGATCGGGCGATTATGACGTGCTGGTCGGCATCAATTTGCTCAGAGAAGGTCTTGACCTGCCTGAAGTGTCGCTCGTGGCGATTCTCGACGCAGACAAGGAAGGGTTCCTGCGGTCGACCACCTCACTGATCCAGACCATCGGTCGTGCGGCCCGCAATGTATCCGGTGAAGTGCATATGTACGCGGATACGGTCACCGAATCGATGCGCAGGGCGATAGACGAGACCGATCGTCGCCGAGCCAAGCAGATCGCATACAACACCGAGCACGGTATCGATCCGAAGCCGTTGCGTAAGAAGATCGCCGACATCCTCGACCAGGTGTATCGCGAGGCCGAGGACGGACCCGTCGAGGTGGGCGGATCGGGCCGCAACTCCAGTCGTGGGCGCCGGGCACAGGGCGAGGTGTCGAAGACGTCGGCAAGTGCCGGTGTGATCGAGAATCGTGATGCGTCGACGATGCCCCGTGCCGAACTGGCGAATCTGGTTGCATCGCTGACCGAACAGATGATGGCTGCCGCGCGCGATTTGCAGTTCGAGCTGGCGGGTCGGCTACGGGATGAGATCGCAGATCTCAAGAAAGAACTGCGCGGAATGGATGCCGCGGGCATCACATGACGAGATCAGGTGAACACCGGACAAATCGCAGTCCGCACATTATCCTGCCGATGCAGGTGTCCCTAGAGTAGGGGGACGACCGATTCCACGAGGGCGTGGAATTGCGGACGAGTGGAGGCCAGGATGAGCGCATACAGGACTGTCGTCGTGGGCACGGACGGTTCGGACTCTTCTCTGAAGGCGGTGGAGCGGGCCGGGGCCATCGCGGGTGAGGCCGCGACTCTGGTCGTTGCCTGCGCGTATTTCCCGAACGACCACGATGCGGGCGTTGCGGCCGACGTGTTGAAAGACGAGGCATACCAGATTACCGGGTCGGCGCCGACAGACGAGATCCTGCGCACCGCCAAGGAGCGGGCACAGCGTGCCGGAGCGACCACTGTGGTGCAACGGGCCGTCAAGGGTGCGCCCGTAGATGCCTTACTGCAACTCGTCACCGACGTCCAGGCGGACCTGCTCGTAGTCGGCAACCGCGGCCTCAATTCGATTGCCGGCAGACTGCTGGGTTCGGTACCCGCCGATGTCGCCCGCAAATCGGCGAGCGACGTCCTGATCGTGCACACCACGTAACCCGGGCCGCGCCGACCGATCCGCCGACCCTCGGCCCCGCCGCTGGCGACTGCTTAGCTCAGCGGCGTCGCTGGTTGACCGAGTAGGCCATGGCGGGCAAATGCATGCCACACCCCGTCTTCAGACACCGAGCGGGTGACCTCGTCCGCATGCGACTTCACCGTGTCATTGGCGTTGCCCATTGCGATTCCCACGCCTACGACATCCAGCATTTCAAGATCGTTGGATCCGTCACCGATGGCGATCGTGTCGTCGATGGAGACACCGAGCAACTGGGCGAGTCCGACGATCGCCGAACCTTTATGCATCCCCGGCATACTGATCTCTCCACCGGACTCGCCCAGGTGAGGCATCGTGCCGGTGATCACGTGATACCGATCGCCGAGACCGTCCCGAACCGTCGTGAAAGTGCTGTGGTCGCGGCCGAAGAAAGTGGCTTTCGCGATCCCGTCGCGTGGTGCGGGGCCACGGTAGGTGAGTCGTTGCCGCAATCGCGCGAGGTGGTCGGGATCTAGGACGCCGCGTGCGGCGAATAACGGATCGACCCGGTCCCATAAACCCGGACTGGGATATGTCTCGGTCAGCGCCTGGAGGTTGTATTCAATGTCATGTGCCACCAGAAATTCTTCGGTCTCGGTGACTGCCTCTGGCGGCATCGTCGCAGCGAGCACGATTTCGCCATCGGACTCAACAAACCCGCCACCCGCGGAGATCACTCCGTCGAATCCGATGTCGAGAACCAGCGGCGGGATCTCGCTGTTGGACCGGCCGGTGCACAAATACACCCGGTGCCCGGCCCGGCGGGCCTCCTGGACTGCCGTCACAGCTGATGAGCGCAGTTGTTGGCGCTCGTCGATCAAAGTGCCGTCGATGTCGAGGAAAACCAGCCGGGCGTTGGACATACGGGTACTCGTGCCTCCAGATCAGTGAATCAGAGATGCGCCGTTGGTTCGGATCACCTCGGCATACCACCCGAACGACTTCTTCGGGAACCGTTGCAGTGTACCGGTGCCGTCGTCATGGCGGTCGACATAAATGAAGCCGTACCGCTTACTCAACTGGGCAGTACTCGCGCTGACAATATCGATGCACCCCCAGGTGGTGTAGCCGAGGACCTCGACACCGTCTGCGATGGCCTCGCCGACCTGAACGAGATGATCATTGAGATAGGCGATCCGATAGTCGTCGAGCACTGTCGGAACTCCGTCCACCTCCACGACCGTGTCCTTCGCGCCGAGCCCGTTTTCAACAATGAACAACGGCTTCTGCCAGCGATCCCAGAACTGGTTGAGCACAATCCGCAGCCCGACCGGGTCGATCTGCCAACCCCATTCGCTCGCCTGCAGCGTGGGGTTGGGAACACCGCCCAGGAGGTTACCCTCGCCAGGCACCCGGCGTGCAGGATCCCCGGTTTCGCACACACTCACGTAGTAGCTGAACGACACGAAGTCGACGGTGTTGGTGAGGATGTCCCGGTCGGTGTCGGTGATATCGAGCTCGATGCCCTCTTCTCGCAGCTGGCGCAGGAAGTAGCCCGGATAGCGTCCGCGGCAGTGGACGTCGCCGAAGACCAGATTGGCATGTTCGGCGTGCAGTGTGGCGAGCACGTCGGCTGGATCAGGGGTGAGCGGGTATGTCGGCATCGACAGCACCATGCAGCCGATCTGAGCCTGCGGGATCACCTCGCGCGCGATCTTTGTTGCGAGTGCGCTGGCGACGAGCTCGTGATGCATCGCCTGATACAGCGCTGCCGGCGTGAGCTGATCCTTCGGTGTGTTGATACCCCCGCTCATGAACGGGGCGTGCAGGAGGGAATTGATCTCATTGAACGTCAGCCAGTACTTGACGCGGGTACCGTACCGCCCGAACAGCGTGCGGACGTAACGCTCGTAGAAACCGATCAACTCACGGTTGACCCAGCCGTCGTAGGTTTCGGCGAGGTGCAGTGGCGTCTCGTAGTGCGAGATCGTCACCAGCGGTTCGATACCGTACTTCTCGAGTTCGTCGAGGACCCGATCATAGAACGCGAGGCCTTCTTCGTTGGGTTCAGTCTCGTCTCCCTTGGGGAAGATGCGGCTCCACGCGATGGAAAAGCGATAGACACCGAATCCCATCTGTGCGAACAGCGCGATGTCCTCGGCGTATCGGTGATAGAAATCGATGGCCTCGAGTTTCAGGTTGTCCGGCGTCGGTGCCTCGGTCCGCGGACCGCTGATGCCCTGCGGCATCACATCCTGCACCGAAAGACCTTTGCCCCCTTGATCAAAGGCGCCCTCGATCTGGTTGGCGGCGGTCGCGCCGCCCCATAGGAAGCCTTTGGGGAACGAGGTGGTCGGTTCACTCATCAGATGCACTCCGTTGTGGGTGTTGGGATGTTTATGCGGAAGGTTCGGTCGCTTTGGCGATCGCGATAAACAACGGATCTCCGTGTGCGATCGGACCGGAAGCGGTATTGGCGACGGTCGGGAATTTCGCGCCATTGGTGACCAATACCGGTGTGGTCAGGCGATACCCCGCCGCGGCGATCTCCTCGACATCGAACTCCAGTAACAGGTCACCGGATCGAACCTGCTGCCCGGCGGCAACTTTGAGCGAGAAATGCGCGCCGGCCAGCTTCACGGTGTCGATGCCGACGTGGATCAACAATTCCAGACCGTAAGCGTCGCGCAGGCCGATGGCGTGCCCGGTGGGGAAAGCCATCACAACCTTGCCGTCGAACGGCGCGAACAATGCCCCGGACTTCGGTTCGATCGCGACACCCTGGCCGAGCTTGCCCGATGCGAAGGCCTCGTCGGGGACGTCGGAGAGCGGTACAACCGTTCCGTCGAGAGGACTGGCGATCGTGGAGTCGCCGTCTGCGGCCTCACCTTCGACACTGTCGACGGCCTGCGTGGTGGTGTCGGGCGTCTCTTCGGTGGGCTGCTTGAATCCGATCACGATCGTCAATACGAACGGCACGACCAGGGCAACGGCGATGCCAAGGAACATCAGGACGGTATTTCCGGACCCGATCAGCGATGGTAGCGACAGCAACGACGGCAACGCGAAACTATTGGACGAGACGCCACCGGCCGAGATGATCGCGCCACCGATAAGACCGCCCACGATACCGAATGCGAAGGGACGCTTGAGCGGAAGAGTCACACCATAAATTGCGGGTTCGGTCACGCCGGCGAGCAATCCGGAGAGCGCGGCTGGTGCCGCAAGTGACCGCAGCCTTGAATCGCGGGTACGCACCCACACTCCGGCCGCCGCGGCTCCCTGGGCGATTACCGCTGCGAAACCCGGTGCCATCAGCAGGATCTTGCCGGTGGTCTGGTATTCGAGGGTCATCAGCGGGACGAATCCCCAGTGCACACCGAAGATGACGAATACCTGCCACAACCCGCCCATAAGCGCACCGCCGAGCCACGGCGCGAATTCAAAAAGCCAGTGGATGCCGTCGGCGATACCGCTGCTCACGAAATTGGAGATCGGTCCGATCACGAGGAAGATCAGCGGGCCGAATACGAGAATTACGATCATCGGTGTGACGAAGCGTCGAATGGCTGAAGGTAACTTGGCGTAGAGGAATTTCTCTGCGTGGCTTTGCAGCCAGACGGCGATAATGATCGGGATCACGCTCGACGTGAAATTCACCATGGTGAACGAGATTCCGATGAATGCCGCACCGCCCTTGGTCGCCAGCTCCGCGATGGCCGGGTAAAGCATCGCACCGGCCAAGGCTAGCGAGGTGAACTCGGATGCCTTGAAGTAGCGCGCGGCGGTGATAGCCAGCGCGAACGGCAGGAAGTGCATGAACGCGTCGGAGATCGCGTTGAGGATGACGTAGTTCGACCCGGTGTTGTCGATCCACCCGAAGGTGACCGATGCCGCCAGGAAAGCTTTGAGCAGGCCGGTGCCGGCCAGTGTCCACAACAGCGGGGTGAAGATTTCGGAGACCATCTTGATCACCCGGTTGAAGAGGTTACCGCTCGGTGCTTCCGCTTTGGTGTCCCCGCCGACAGAGGCGGCCGAACCCAGGCGGGTGGAGGCACGGATCGCCTCATACACTTCCGGCACGTCATTGCCGATGACGACCTGGTATAGGCCGCCGGCCTCGGCGGTGGTGATGACGCCATCGGTGGCCCGCACTGCTGCGGTGTCGACCTTGGTGCGATCCTTTAGGGTGAATCGTAGACGGGTTGCGCAATGCACAAGGGACGCAACGTTTTCTTCGCCGCCGACGCCCTTCAGGACGCCGGCCGCGGTGGTGGAGTAGTCCATCGTCGAGCTCGCTTTCTCTGCCGCTGCCGCGGCCTATGGTTCTGGCCTCCCGGGATCAACCGGCGCAAGGCAACAAAAAACCTGGGTCCGCCCGACCAATGCCGGGTGAACCCAGGTTTTGCCTGCTGTCGCAGTAACAATCCGGAGGTATGTGGCGGAACGCGGGCGTACCGCCGGGATCAGGCTAGCACTGCGGAACCGACTCCACCAGAGGTGGTGTCGTTGCCGTTGATCTGTTGGGACAGACGCTCGACGTGCAAGATGAGATACAGCAATTCTTCCTCGCTCAGTTCCTGTCCCGTCTCCCTGGCGACATATGCCTTCACCGCGTCGACGATGCCCGCCGACCTCGGATAGGAGCGTCTCGCGAGTTGGAAGAATGTGCTGTCGGCATTGGTGAGCATCGTCTTGGTGACCAGCCGCTGCAGCAGGAACTGCACGTGGACCACGAAGCGTGCGTAGATCGCACTGTCGGTGTGGAGTGAGACGCCCAACGACGACTCGACCGTGGCCACGACGTGCTGTACCCGGCTGAGCAATAAGGCTGCCGTGCCATTCGGTTCGTCGCGTGTCGCATTGAGAACGTGCATCGTCAGGAACACGTTTTCATTCGGTGGCAGTTCGACGTCGAGCGCTGCGCCGATCGACGCAGCCATTCTCGACGCCGCTTCGAACTCGCGGGGATGCAGGATCTGCAGCTCCGGTTTTTCGGTCGCCGGAAGTGATGTCGACGTTGCGAGCCGTTCGAGTAGGTAGGCCACGTGGTCGATGACCGCGATGACGATGCCGCGCCCCAGGTCATGGCCGAGGAATCGTTCGGCTTCATCGACCGCCGAAGACACCGCCTCCACGACCTGGTAAGGCACCTCACCGATCAGGTGGTGGACGTGGTCGCGGTTGATGGCGTCGTCGAGAACGAAAGTCTTCTCGACGGTGGCAGGATCGATCACGTCACCCGGTTTGCGCTGAAAGCCCAGGCCTCGACCCATGAGCACGCGTTCGGCACCGGTTGCGTCGAGGGTGATGACGACGTTGTTGTTCAGCACTTTCTGGGTGACGATCCGTTGCGGAAGTGTGGACCGCCGATCGGAGAGCATGTCAGGAAGTGTAGGACACGTCCTCGCTGGCAGGATCACGGATCGGTAAACTGGTCAACTCGGCGGGCAGGGGTGTGGTGTAGATCACGATCAGTTGTTGTGTGCTGCGAGTGAGGGCGACGTACAGGTCGCTGTATCCGCGTGGTGACTGTTCGATGAGGGCCGCCGGGTCGACAACGATGGTGGTATCGAATTCCAGGCCCTTGCAGCTTGCGACGGTATGTACCCGGGGCGGGTGCGGTGCACCTGCGGTGGCCCCGGTGATCTCGCCGATCCGGCTATCGGGTGCCACCACGCCGGTGAGACCGCTCGGATCGGTATCGGCGGCGATCCGAGCGACCAGTGTTGCGAGGGTCGCATCGGTGGCTGGCATGGCGAACGGCTCAATTCCGTTGCTTCGCAACGACGCGGGTGCGGATAGCTGGGGATCGATATGGTGTAGCACTTTGGCTGCGTAGGTCATGATTTCCGCGGGTGTCCGGTAATTGACCGTCAGCTCGCGTAACTGCCAGCGATTGGCCACATACGGCGTGAGCACATCGCCCCACGATCGTGTGCCGGCGAGGTCGCCGGTCTGTGCGGTATCGCCGATTATGGTCATCCACCGATTCGGTATCCGGCGCATCACCATTCGCCAGGCCATTGCCGAGAGTTCCTGTGCCTCATCGACGATCACGTGCCCGAACGTCCAGTTTCGGTCGCCGTGAGCGCGTTCGGCCGTGGTCAACCGTTGCGTTTCGCTCTGGCGGGCGGCGAGTTGTTCGGCATCGATCAGGTCGTAGGCCATCAGGATCTCCGGATCTACTTCATCCTCGAGATCCTGTGGCGCCGAGCCGGTCAGGATATCGAGCGCATCCTGAGCATCAGCGATCTGGCGCCGCCAACGGGCCCGTTCGGCGCGTTGCGCTTCGTCGGTGCCATAGCCGATCAACTCGGCAAGCTCATCGAGTAGCGGCACATCGGCCGGGGTCAGATCGGCACCGTCTGGCATGAGGGGCGAATCACGATGCAGGGCAGCGCGGTCGGCGTCGCTCCAGCCGGGAGTGGCTTTGCGGATAGCGGCCCGGTCCGCGTAGAACTCACGCAGCATCGTCTGTGGGGTGAGGGTCGGCCAGAAGCGTAAAAGGGCGCGCCGAATGTTCGCATCCTGACTCATCTCGTCACGTATATCGGCGATATCCGAGCCGCTGAGAAGTTGACTGCCGTCGAGCAGGCTGGCACCGATGGTGCGGGCATGCGTCTGTGCCAGACCGTCGAGTGCGGCCCGCAGAAATATCGATTGCGCGAGATTATGCGCGCGTCGCGAACTGCGGGCTCGCGCGCGCGCCGCCTTGATCAGCGCGGAATCGATTTTCACCTGGTACGTGTCGAAGTCGACCGCAACTGGTGTGCTCGGCAATGATTCGTGGGCCCGCACCGCCCGTTTACATACATCGACCATGCGAAGACTGCCTTTGACAGCGGCAACCGCGCGCGACTCTGTTGCGGCGGCGTGGATTCCAGGGAACAGATCGCCGATGGTCGATAGCAGTACGCCCGACTCGCCCAGCGACGGTAGCACCTGGCCGATGTAGTCGAGGAAATCGGCGTTGGGACCGATAATCAGGATTCCGCTGCGCGACAATATATCCCGATGCGTATACAGCAGGTAGGCGGCGCGGTGCAGTGCGACGGCGGTCTTGCCTGTGCCGGGGCCGCCCTGGATGACCGTGACGCCGCGGTGGGTGGACCGAATGATCAGATCCTGTTCGCGCTGAATGGTTTCCACGATGTCGGTCATCTCGCCGGTACGTGCCGCGTTGAGCGCGGCCACCAGCGCGGTCTCGTTGACCACATCGCCGTGTCCGATGGTATTGCCGGATCCGACACCATCGGTGGAGTCTGCGCCGACGGTCAAGAATTCGTCGTTAACCGCCCGCACCTTGCGGCTGCGGGTACGGATATGCCGACGCCGGTCGACCTCTTCGGGTGCGGCCGGCGTCGCCAGATAGAACGGCCGCGACAGTGGGGCGCGCCAGTCGAGAAGCAGGGTGGTGTCGGCGGCGTCGTCATCGAGGATGCCGATACGCCCGATACGCCGGATCTCACCGTCATCGAGATCGAGGCGTCCGAAATACAAATTATGTTCGGCCGCATCAAATTTGGTGAGGTCGTCGGTGTACATGCGCTCGTACGACTCGCGTTCGGAGCGCGCCTGCGGGGTGCCGCCCGACTCACGCAGCGTCGCCGACAACCGACGCTCGGTATTGGCGCGCATCCGGTCGAGACGAGCGTAAACGCTGTCGAGGTGACGCTGTTCCTCGGCGACGCGTGTGTCGGCGGTGTCATTAGGCACGTCGTCATTGGGCACGTGGGTTTCAGGAGGCTGAATATCGGTCGAACTCACTGTAGGGCTGTGCTTTCGGGCGAGAGGTTGGGACGACGTGGGGTTCGGCATGTCAACACTGGCGGATTCTCAACACTGGTGGCCTCTCAATATTGATGGCCTTCCAACACTGACGGCCTCCTTGCGCGTGACTGGTGATTTCTCGCCCCGCGGGCGGGCGAGCGAACCGTATCGAGGCTACCGGTCGCAGGCGAGACGTGCAGGCACCTCCCCGGGCCGTACCGAAGTCCGGTGACCCCGGTCACCAGCCGCGTTCACGCCACTGCCCGAGTGAGGGGCGTTCGGTGCCGAGGGTGGTGTCTTTGCCGTGGCCGGGATAGACGACCGTTGAATCGGGGTAGCGGCCGAACACCTTGGTCTCGACGTCGCCGAGAAGCTGTTCGAAATCTCCGGGCTGCCACGTCTTACCCACTCCGCCGGGAAAGAGGGAGTCGCCGGTGAACAGATGCACGACGTCGCCGTCACGCAGGGCTAGCGCGATGGAACCGGGGGTATGGCCGACAAGATGAATGGCGTCCAAGCGCAGGTCGCCGATCTCGATGGTGTCGCCGTCGTCGATGAGTCGGTCGGGGGCGATAGGCAGTTCGGGTGCGTCGAAGCGGCCAGCGGCGGTCGGTACGCGCAGTTCTTGGGCGAGTGACTCGAGCGCCTGGACATGGTCGTAATGCTTATGAGTGGTGACAATGAGGCGCACGGTAGCGCCGATCTCGCGAACCAGGTCGATGATGCGGTCGGCGTCGTTGGCGGCGTCGATGATGAGCTGATCGCCGGTCGCGTTCGAGGTGACGAGGTAGACGTTGTTATCCATCGGCCCCACGGAGAGCTTGATGATGCTCGCGGAGCCGAGGGTGCGGCGCTGGGGTGTCGGCGACTGCGAAAGATCGCCGGTGTAGGTGTCGGAGATGGCGGGGCCGGATGAGGTCATGGTTTTCAGGCTACGACCCCGGTCGCGGGCATCGGGATGCTTTACGCGCGCGTATCCTTGGATTCCTGATCCTGTCGGGGGCGGCCGCTACGGTGTGTTCCGACTAGCCCGACAGATGACTCGATCCCGGCCGAGCGCCGGTTCGGCAAGCGAATGAGGATTGCACGTGGTTGACCGTCTGATCGTCCGAGGTGCCCGCGAACACAATTTGCGTGGCGTCGACGTGGATCTCCCGCGCGATGCCATGGTGGTGTTCACCGGTCTGTCCGGGTCGGGTAAGTCGTCGCTGGCCTTCGACACGATCTTTGCCGAGGGGCAACGCCGCTACGTGGAGTCGTTGTCGGCGTATGCGCGGCAGTTTCTCGGCCAGATGGACAAGCCGGATGTCGATTTCATCGAGGGTCTTTCGCCCGCGGTGTCGATCGATCAGAAGTCGACCAACCGCAATCCGCGCTCGACCGTCGGCACCATCACCGAGGTCTACGACTATCTGCGTCTGCTCTACGCCAGGGCCGGAGTCGCGCATTGCCCGGTGTGTGCTGCGGCGATTGCCAAGCAGACACCCCAGCAGATCGTCGATCAGGTACTCGCGATGGAGCCGGGCACTCGGTTCCAGGTACTCGCTCCGGTCGTACGCACCCGCAAGGGTGAATTCGTCGACCTGTTCGCCGAACTGCAAACCCAGGGATTCTCGCGGGTTCGCGTCGACGGCAAGGTCTATCAACTGACCGACCCGCCGAAGTTGAAGAAGCAGGAGAAACACGACATTGACGTCGTGGTCGACAGGCTGTCGGTGAAACCGAACGCCAAGCAGCGTCTCACCGACTCGGTGGAGACAGCACTGCGGCTGGCCGAGGGGATCGTGGTTCTCGATTTCGTTGATCTAGCGGAGGTCGATCCCGCACGTGAACGACGATTCTCCGAACGCATGGCATGCCCCAACGGGCATCCGATCGCTATCGATGACCTTGAGCCGCGGTCGTTCTCCTTTAACTCTCCCTATGGTGCGTGTCCGGAATGCGATGGTCTTGGGATACGCAAGGAGGTCGACGAAGAACTCGTCGTTCCCGACGGTGACCTCACGCTCAGTGAGGGGGCGATAGCGCCGTGGTCGAGCGGGCATAACGCCGATTATTTCCTGCGGCTGATGACCGGACTCGCCGATCAGATGGGTTTCGATGTCGACACGCCATGGCGCAAACTGCCGGCAAAGGCGCGTCACGCATTGCTCAACGGGTCCGATCACCAAGTGCACGTGAAATTTCGGAACCGGTACGGCCGTAGCAGGTCCTACTACACCGAGTTCGAGGGTGTGATGGCATTCCTGAGCCGACGTATGGACCAGACCGAGTCGGAGCAGATGAAGGAACGCTACGAGGGCTATATGCGCGACGTACCGTGCCCGGTATGCCGTGGGGCGCGCCTGCGGCCGGAGATTTTGTCGGTCACCCTTGACCATCCGACGTACGGTGCGAAGTCGATCGCCGAGGTCTGTTCCTTGTCCGTGGCCGATTGCGCCGATTACCTCGACGGTCTGACCCTTGACGCACGGCAGACGGCGATCGCCGGTCGCGTACTTAAGGAGGTGCAGGCGAGGATCCGGTTCCTGCTCGATGTGGGCCTTGAGTACTTGTCGTTGGCGCGGGCTGCGGGCTCGTTATCGGGTGGTGAGGCCCAGCGGATCCGGCTTGCCACTCAGATCGGCTCAGGTTTGGCGGGTGTGCTCTACGTCCTCGACGAACCGTCCATCGGTCTGCATCAGCGTGATAACCGTCGGCTCATCGATACTTTGACCAGGTTGCGCGATCTGGGTAACACCCTGATCGTTGTCGAGCATGACGAGGATACGATCCGCGCCGCCGACTGGATCGTCGACATCGGACCGCGGGCGGGGGAGCACGGCGGTGAAGTGGTGCACAGCGGGTCGTATAAGGAACTGTTGCGTAATCGCCAATCCCTCACCGGCGCATACCTTTCCGGTCGGGAGTCCATTGCGGTTCCCGAGATTCGCCGGCCGATCTCGAAGGGGCGGCAACTGACCGTGGTTGGGGCGCGTGAGCATAATCTGCGCGGCATCGACGTCTCATTCCCGCTCGGGGTGATGACCGCGGTCACCGGGGTTTCCGGATCGGGCAAATCTACGCTGGTCAACGACATCCTGGCGACGGTGCTGGCCAATAAACTCAACGGTGCCCGCCAGGTGCCGGGACGGCACACCCGGATCAATGGTCTGGGCAACCTCGACAAGCTGGTGCAGGTCGATCAATCGCCGATCGGGCGCACGCCCCGATCGAATCCAGCCACCTACACCGGTGTGTTCGACAAGGTGCGCACGTTGTTTGCGTCGACCACCGAAGCCAAAGTCCGTGGCTATCAACCGGGTCGGTTCTCATTCAACGTCAAGGGCGGCCGCTGTGAATCGTGCACCGGCGAGGGCACCATCAAGATCGAGATGAACTTCCTGCCAGATGTGTACGTGCCGTGCGAGGTGTGTCATGGGGCCCGGTACAACCGGGAGACCCTGGAGGTGCACTACAAGGGCAAAACCATCTCGGAGGTTCTGGATATGCCGATCGAGGAGGCCACGGCATTTTTCGAGCCCGTCACCTCGATCCACCGCTATCTCAAGACATTGGTTGATGTGGGGCTTGGCTATGTGCGGCTTGGTCAGCCCGCGCCGACACTCTCCGGGGGCGAGGCTCAGCGGGTGAAGTTGGCTGCCGAACTGCAGAAGAGGTCCGCCGGGCGCACGGTGTACATCCTCGACGAGCCGACCACCGGCCTGCATTTCGAAGACATCAAAAAACTACTGGCCGTGATCAACGGTTTGGTCGACAAAGGCAACACGGTGATCGTCATCGAGCACAATCTCGACGTCATCAAGACCGCTGACTGGGTCATCGACATGGGGCCTGAGGGCGGCACAGGAGGTGGCACAGTGATCGCCGAAGGCACGCCCGAGGACGTCGCGGAGGTACCCGCGAGCCATACCGGGAAATTCCTGGCGGAGATTCTCCGGGACAATCGCGCGGCGTCTGTGAGCTGATCGGTTGGGGGATTCGACGAGTTATTGCTAACCGCGCCGGTCGCGGACGGGACCGGTGAACTTCTCGCCGGGCCCATCGCCGGGTGCGTCCGGGTAGGCGCTGGCGTCGCGGAAAGCGAGTTGCAACGCTGACAGTCCATCGGTGATGGGGGTGCGATGCAGTCCCAGATCGCCCTCGGCGGCTTTCACCAGGCCAGCGAGTGCGGTGATCAACGCGCGGGCCTCCGGGAGATCCTGAAACTCTTCGTCTCCGCCCGCGGCGGGGCCTACTTTCTCTGCGGCCGCGCTCATCAACATCACCGCCGCGCGGGTGATCACCTCGATTGCCGGGATGGTGGCTAGCTCACGCACGAGGCCCTCACCAGCGGCGTCACCGGAGGGTAAATAGGAGTTTGCGGCCATGGCTGATAGACTCCCATAGCACGACCGCCTCGGTATGCGCCGGGGTCGTAAGTGGAGTTCCGCTCCCACCGCTACGACGCGTCGAATCCCACTCACGGATTTGAGCAGTTGTACGGTCCGGTCCCACCGATGAGGCTGGGTATTCAGCCACGTCATCGGTGGTGCGCATGTTCGCGCTGGACCGGTCGGTATCGGAGCCCTGTGGATGACGTTGGTCATCGCGGGGCTCTTCTGCTGAGGGCTCGATTTCCCGAGCGACCCGGATTCTGCTGCGGCGGCCACCCTGTAAGGATTTATCAAGGAGGCCCCATCAGCACTGAGACCCGCATCAACGAGCGTATCCGCGTTCCTGAGGTTCGACTCGTCGGACCGAATTCGGAGCAGGTGGGCATCGTGCGTGTTGAAGATGCGCTTCGCTTGGCCTACGAGGCCGATCTGGACCTGGTTGAGGTCGCACCCGATGCCCGTCCGCCGGTGTGCAAGATCATGGATTACGGCAAGTTCAAGTACGAAGCCGCCCAGAAGCAGCGTGAATCGCGTCGTAACCAGCAGATGACCGTCATCAAGGAGCAGAAGCTCCGGCCCAAGATCGACGACCACGATTACGAGACCAAAAAGGGCCACGTGATCCGGTTCCTCGAAGCGGGTTCCAAGGTGAAGGTCACCATCATGTTCCGTGGCCGCGAGCAGTCGCGGCCCGAGCTCGGATACCGGCTCCTGCAGCGCCTCGGGAACGATGTCGCCGACTACGGCTTCGTCGAGACGTCGGCGAAGCAGGACGGTCGCAACATGACCATGGTCCTCGCTCCACACAAGGGCGCGAAGACTCGCGTGAAAGCGCAGCAGCAGTCCCGTGATCGTTCGCCCCGCCCGCAAGGGCCGCAGGGCGAGGCCACGAGCTAGCCGAGCGGTCCGACGCCCGATCATCGGGCCGACGGGCCGGCAGACCCACTGCGAACGCGTCACACCCGACGTCCCCGGGTGTGGCTGGTGTTCGCCGCAACGAAGGAATAAAGAATGCCGAAGAGCAAGACCCACAAAGGCACCGCGAAGCGTTTCAAGGTGACCGGAAGCGGAAAGATCGTGCGTCAGAAGGCCAACCGCCGCCACCTGTTGGAGCATAAGTCCTCGCACCGCACGCGCCGTCTCGACGGCATCGCCGTTGTCAGCGAGAACGACGCGCCGCGCATCAAGCGGCTGCTCAACCGCTGATACCTGAGACCATCGCACTGACGAATAAGAGGATTTTGACATGGCACGTGTGAAAAGGGCTGTCAACGCCCAGAAGAAGCGTCGTTCGACGCTGGAGGCATCCAAGGGGTACCGCGGGCAGCGCTCGCGGCTGTACCGCAAGGCCAAGGAGCAGCAGCTCCACTCGCTGACCTACGCCTACCGGGACCGTCGCGCCCGCAAGGGTGAGTTCCGTAAGCTGTGGATCGCGCGTATCAACGCCGCGGCCCGCGCCAACGACATCACCTACAACCGCTTCATCCAGGGCCTCAAAGCCGCCGGTGTCGAGGTTGACCGCAAGGTGCTAGCCGACATCGCCGTTACCGACCCCGCAGCCTTCACCGGCCTCGTCGAGGTCGCGCGTAAGGCGCTGCCGGCCGACGTGAACGCTCCGGCTGCCTGATAACCGGGCTGCCTGATTTCACCGCACAGCGATTACCGACCCGTGATGGACGTTCTTACCGAGCGCTCATCACGGGTCGTCTCGTTGACGAAGCTGCATCGCTCGTCGGTGCGCCGCAGCGAAGGACGTTTCCTGGTCGAGGGCGCTAACTCCGTCGACGCCGCCTTGGCGACCGGCCATGCCCGTTCCGTCCTCGTCCGTGACGATGCGGCCGAGCGCTTCGCCGAACTTCTCGCCGCGGCGGTCGGCAACGAGGTCCCGGTGTATCGGCTCTCGGTGCGCGCTGCCGATAAATTGGCTGAAACCACCACGGCGCCAGGTATTTTTGCCGAATGTGAGCTACTGGACAGTGAACTCGCACCGGTGTTGCAGGCGCGCGCCCGGTTGCTGGCGATTGCCGTGGAGCCCCGCGAACCTGGCAATGTCGGAACCCTCATCCGCTGTGCCGACGCGATGGGCGCCGATGCGGTGATCCTCCTCGGCGACGCCGTCGATCCGCATAACGGCAAGTGTGTGCGGGCCAGCGCCGG
Organism: Gordonia sp. (in: high G+C Gram-positive bacteria); assembly: GCA_047605305.1. GTDB lineage: Bacteria > Actinomycetota > Actinomycetes > Mycobacteriales > Mycobacteriaceae > Gordonia. Next base: position 23,827 of record JASGFW010000008.1, on the reverse strand, counting down.
CAGTATCTTTCATGTGCCGATCGTTCGTGAACGAGACACCGGTACTGCGTTGCGGCGATTGCGTGAGCGCGGTGTCACGCTGTTGGCGACGGCGGCCGATGGAGAATTGGCCCTTGACGATGCGGGCAGTGTGTTGGCCGGGCGGATTGGGTGGCTGTTCGGCAATGAGGCTCACGGCTTGTCGGCCGATATTTCCGCCCTCGCCGATCACCGTGTCTCCATTCCCATTCGTGGTCGCGCCGAGAGCCTCAATCTTGCTGCCGCGGCGTCGATCTGCCTATACGAGAGTGCCCGTATTCAATCGGTGGATACGGCGTAGCCGTCGGCCACGGAAGCTGTTGTTGCGCAAGGTTTATGGTGCGCACCGTGACGTAGATAGGGGCTGGTCAGGGCCGGCAGGATCGCGATAAGTGCCAGCGTCGCCAGGCCGGCGCCGAGAACGATCGGGGCACGTAGGCCGTGGTGTCCGATGAGTGCGGCTCCGGCCGCCGAACCAATGATGATTCCCAGGGTGATGAACGATCCGTGAATCGTATTCACCAGGGGGGCAGCGCTTCCGGCGCGTTGAATGCGTACCACCATCGCCGGGTTCATCGTTACCCCGGCAATTCCGATGCCGAGCATGAATATCACGGCAAGTACCGGAATCTCGGCGTAGACGGCGAAGCCGATGAGTGCCAGTGCGTTGAGGCTGGTGCCGACGAGTAGCGTCGTGATCGTATGTGCGTCGGCCACTCTCCCGACGATGAGGTTGCCGACTACTGTCGCGGCGCCGTAGCCGAGCAACAATACCGGCACGATGCCGTCGGAAAACCCGGTGACCTCGGTGAGTATCGGAGTGAAGAAGCTAAACGCCGAAAATGTCGCCCCGATGATGAGGGTGCTCGACGCCAGCGCGAGCAAGAACTGAGGTTTGCGCAGAATTACTAGGAGGGATTGCGACGACGCCGCGCTGGCATCGGCAGCCGATGTATCCGGATTACGCACGAATGCGAAGGTTGGTGCTGCGGCGGCGAAGGTGATCGCCGAGATAGCCCAGAACGCGGCATGCCAGCCGAATCGGCCACCGATGAAAGTTGCTAGGGGTAAGCCGAGTAGCGTCCCGAGCATCAACCCGTTCATCACCACCGCTACCGCCCGGCCGCGGATCTGATCGTCGACCATCCCGACGGCCATTGATACCGCAATGCCGAAAAATGCCTGTGATGCAGCGCCGCTGATGATGCGGGCGGTCATCATTGTCTGATAGTTGGTGGCGAGCGCCGCGGTGATGTTGCCACTGAGAAAGAGTGCGAAGACCGCCATCAATGCGAATCGCGGTGATGTGCGTTGCAGAACGATGACGAGCAGCGGGCCGCCTACCGCCATCGCGGCGGCGAAGACGGTGACGAGGTAGCCGATCTGCTCGGTTCCGGTATGGAGACTCTCGGCGAGTTGCGGCATGAGTCCGGCGACGGTGAACTCGCTGGTTACCATCGCGAAGACACCTGCCGCGAGGATGTAGACCGAGGCTGGGACGGTGTTTCTGGGACTGGAAGTAGAGCGTGTGGTCACACCACAACCTTTCTGTATTGCACTATCCAAAATGGGGATGCAGGGATGCCAGCCATGCCTGGATGAGCCTTGTTAGCCGAGTAGAGCGCCTAGCCCGGCCAGTGCGATTCGGTGGAGGGTCTCGGGGTCTGTGCCTGTCTGTGCGGTCACCCGCAGGCCGGAGATGATGGTGATGACAAGGATTGCCCCATCTGTGGGAGTGATGTTCCGGGCGATTGACCCGTCGTTATGACCGGCCAGGATCGTGTCGGCGAGAAGTGATGTCCTGCTGGCCAGGTCGCGCTCAAGGAGTGTGGTGACCCGCGAATCGCGCTCGCGCACATCGGGGCTCATGAAACTCTGCACCACCATGCAGCCGGCCGCATGTCCGTGGGCGCCCGCGTGTCGCTCCTCGTCGATGACCAGATCGATCAGTTCGCGTAAGCGCTGCGCGCCCGATTTTGTGACGTCGGTGAGAAGTTGCGTCTGAATCTCGCTGATCGTCGTCATGTAGTGCTCAAGGGCACGGACGAATAGCTCGTCTTTGGAGACGAATGTGTTGTACAGGCTGCTGCGGCGTACGCCCGCGGCCGCACATAACTGCTCGGTGGATGTCTCGGCGAAGCCGTGTACCCGGAATTCGCGGGCGGCCGCATCGAGTACGGCGTTCGCCTCGAAGCTACGCGGTCTGCCCATGGCAGAAGCCTACAGCATTCTGGATTGAAGTATACAAAAAGGCGTTTGTCGTACGTAGCTGTCGGGTGAGGGGTGGCGCTTTGGTCCTCACCCTTGCATCGCTCCTATTATTATGATAGGTACCATATATATAGTACCTATGGGGAATGGGAGTCCGATGGCTGCACGTCCGCTCGCTTCCATGGAACCAGCTACGCCTACGCCGAGCCGGTTGACTCTCCCGGTTATCCTCATCGCGCAGTTCGTCACCCCGATGGCCATTGCCGGCACGGCGGTCGCCCTGCCGCCAATCTCCGCCGCCCTCGGCGCCTGGCCTACCGCCCTGCAATGGGCGGTCAACGGGTTCAACGTTTCCTTTGCCCTTGGCGTTCTCGGCTGGGGATCGCTCAGCGATCGCATCGGTTACCGTGCCACCTTCGCCCTTGGTGCAATTCTGTTCTCTGTAGCCAGCGTGATGAGCGCCGCCGCACCTGTCCTCGTTGCCCTCGACGCTGCTCGCATCGTCGCCGGTCTTGGTGCGGCGGCGATCCTCACTGGCGCGAGCTCCATGCTTTCCAACATCTTCGACGGCACCGTACGAACGCGGGCCTTCGCGCTGTTCGGCACCACCAATGGGCTCGGGCTCGCACTGGGCCCCACGATTTCGGGCCTACTCGTCGCCGGCGTCGGCTGGCGTGGAGTGTTCGGCGTTCACGCCGCCGTCCTCGCTCTTGCTGCCCTCGGCTCGCGAGTACTGCCCCGCTTGTCGGCCGCAGTGGCACCGGTGGGCGCGACACGTGTGCCGCTGCTGGATCTTTCGCTCCTGCGTAATCGCGAGTTCCTCGCCATGTGCTTGGTTCCTGTCGCCGGATCGATCGGCTTTGTCACGCTGCTGACTTACCTCCCCTCGGCCTTTAGTGGAATCAAGTCCATGAGTACCGGTGTCACGGGCGTCACCATGCTCGTGATGACGATTCCCGTGCTCGTCGTACCAGCCGCCATCGCCACGCTGGTTAACACCGTCCGATCGGTCACTGTCGGGGCCGTCGTGTACGCCAGTCTTGTCGCGCTCATCCTCGGCAACATTGGCATCCTGCCTCTCTCCGAGACGCACTCCATCGCCAGGATCATCGTTCCGATGATTCTTCTCGGCGTCGGCTTCGGTCTGCCCATCGGCCTTATAGACGGACACGCTTTGACTGTCGTCCCCGCGGACCGGGTCGGCACCGCCGCGGGCCTGCTCAACTTCTTCCGCATCGGCAGCGAGGCGATCTTCGTCGCCGGCTACGCCGCCGTCCTCTCCACTCTCGTTGACCGGCGACTCACCGGCGGCGCGGCCGCAGACACGGCGGCCGGGCAGCCTGGCCACCCGGAGGTCTATCGCAGCGCTTTCGGCATCACCGTTCTCGTGTTGATCGTCCTGCTTGTGACCCTCACCCTCGCGATCGTGGTCGTCCGCGGCAAGCATGCCCGGGCCATCGGGGAGCGATGACACACCTATCGCCCGCCCCCTAGAGATATCGGCGGGACGCCACGGCGGCTATCCGACGGGCATGCCACCAACCATAAACATGGTAGGTAGCATCAGTAGGGGAGGTTCCCTCGATTCCTTCGCGAAACGGAGACTGCCGCCATGGCCGATCAGGACGGACACCCGGACCTCGACGAGTTCGATCTGTCGAAGATTCTGCACGCCTTGTCAGACGAGAATCGGCGCAGTGTCATCGTCCAACTCGCCGAGCAGCCCGAGGGTACCGAGCAGTTCTGCAGCGTCTTCGGTGTGCCCTGGGCGCAATCGACCCGCACGCACCACTTCAAGGTGCTCCGCACCGCTGGCCTCGTGTGGCAGCGCGACGTGGGAAACGGCCGTATGACGAGACTCCGGCGAGACGACCTTGAGAAGGCATTCCCCGGCCTCTTGGACCAAATAGTGGCCTCTGACCGCAGAGTAAGGGCCACGACCTCTCCCGTGGGGCGAACGTCGTAACGGGCTGGTCGTCGGCCATCGGGTGGCTTATCCGAGTATTCGGGTGTTCACGGTGTGTGCTCTGGTGTATTCCGCGAATACCGTCTCGGTGGCGTGAGGTATGGCTTCGGCGTCATGGTGAGAAGTCTTTGCTTCGATGAATTCGGCGGCGAGCGATGAGTCGGCGGGATGACCTGGCGAAGCGGGGCGGCAACTGCGGATCCCCTACGGCAGACCTATTCGCCCGGTCGACTACCCTCGAAGGGAATCGTCACGCCCAGTGACCGGCGATATTGCGGGCCGGCGGTGGTGACGGCTGAAGAGTCCGAACCGAGATCCGAGGAGTCCGTCGACCGTGGCACCATCCGCCGACGACCAGCCGAATACACCGCTGCGGTTTCCCGAACCGCATGAACTTGATGCCGCTGCCGCTGCCGCCACGGCCGCCTTTGCGGCGGCAACCGATCTCGATGCGCTTGCCGCGGCGAAGAGCGCGCACCTGGGTGATAGGTCGCCGATCGCATTGGCGCGGCGTGCGCTCGGCTCGTTGCCCAAGGATGAGCGGTCGTCGGCGGGCAAGCTGGTCAACCAGGTGCGTGGTGCGGTGAGCGAAGCGTACGACGAGCGCTCCGTTGTGCTGGCGGCCGAACGCGATGCCGCCGTCCTGGTGGCCGAGTCGGTGGATGTGACGCTGCCGAGTCGGCGCCGTCCGCTCGGAGCGCGGCACCCGATCACGGTGATCTCCGAGCAGGTCTCCGACGTCTTCGTCGGGATGGGGTGGGAGATCGCCGAGGGGCCAGAGGTGGAGACCGAGCACCATAACTTCGACGCGTTGAACTTCCTGCCCGATCACCCCGCCCGCTCGATGCAGGACACCTTCTATCTTGCGCCCGAAGGATCCCGGCAGGTGCTGCGCACCCACACCTCACCGGTGCAGGTGCGGTCCATGCTCTCCAGAGATCTGCCGATCTACGTTGCCTGCCCTGGCCGCACCTTCCGCACCGACGAACTCGACGCCACCCACACCCCGGTCTTCCATCAGATCGAGGGCCTGGCCGTCGATAAGGGGCTCACCCTGGCGAATCTGCGTGGCACCCTTGAGGCGTTCGCGCGTGCGCTATTCGGTCCGGAGACCACGACCCGGATGCGCGCGAGTTACTTCCCCTTCACCGAGCCGTCCGCGGAGGTCGACGTCTGGTTCCCGGCGAAGAAGGGTGGCGCCGGGTGGGTTGAGTGGGGCGGCTGCGGCATGGTCAACCCGAATGTGTTGCGCGCCAGCGGTATCGATCCCGACGTCTACTCCGGATTCGCCTTTGGTATGGGGTTGGAGCGAACTCTGCAGTTCCGCAATGACATCACCGACATGCGTGACATGGTCGAAGGCGATATCCGCTTCACACTGCCGTTCGGCCCGGCGGCCTGAACTGCACCTGCTCTCACCCGAGTATCCCGATCCTGATGAAAGAAGTTGATTAACCGATGCGGGCACCGCAGTCCTGGTACACCGAGGTTCTCCGGACGGGCGACCCGTCGTGGTCGGCGACTCCCGAGGAGATCGACGCCGGTTTTGTCCGTGTCGGATTCGAGATTGAGGATATCGAGGCATTCCCGGAGATCACGGGCCCACTGGTCGTCGGCCGGGTCGACGCCATCGAAGAACTGACCGAGTTCAAGAAGCCGATCCGCTTCTGCCAGGTATCCGTCGGTGAATCGCAGCCACGCGGAATCGTTTGCGGCGCACGCAACTTCGCTGTCGGAGATTTGATCGTCGCGGCCTTGCCGGGCACTGTGCTCCCCGGTCCGTTCGCGATTGCCGCCCGCAAGACCTACGGACATGTCTCGGACGGCATGATCTGTTCGGTATCGGAGCTGGGGATCGGTACCGACCACAGCGGCATCCTGGTGCTCGCGCCCGGTACCGCCGAACCGGGCGCCGATGCGCGTGAGGTACTGGGTCTCTCCGATACCGCCATCGATGTGAATGTCACCCCGGATCGCGGGTACGCGTTCTCCATTCGTGGACTCGGCCGTGAACTGGCCGGCAGCTTCGGTGTGGAATTCATTGATCCCGCTACCACCGGCGAGACGATCGCGGTGGCCGACGGAACTCCGTGGCCGATCGCCGTCGAAGGCCAGACCGGAACCGCCCGCTATACCGCTCGCCTCATCGAAGGTGTTGATCCGTCTGCGATTTCGCCGTGGTGGGTGCAGAAGAGGCTATTGGTCGCCGGGGTTCGGCCGATCTCCGCCATCGTCGACGTCACCAATTACGTGATGCTTGAGCTCGGCCAGCCGCTACACGCCTTCGACGCCGACAAGGTGACCGGGGCGGTGACGGTGCGCAATGCCCGGGCGGGGGAGAAGCTCACCACACTCGACGGAGTGATCCGTGCGCTTGATCCCGAGGACGTCGTGATCGCCGACGAATCCGGGCCGATCGCGCTTGCCGGAGTGATGGGCGGCCAAGCCACCGAGGTGGGCCCCGACACGTCACGGGTGTTGCTGGAATCGGCCACCTTCGATCCGGTCCGGGTATTCCGTACCGGGAAACGGCACAAACTCACCTCGGAGGCCAGTAAACGCTTCGAGCGGACCGTCGATCCGGAGATCACCGTCGCCGCATCAGACCGCGGGACCGGGCTCATCGTCGAATTCGCAGGCGGCCGGGTCGCCGCACCGCTCGCCGAATACCGGGTCGATACACCGGCTGCGGCACCGATCAACATCGCGGCCGATGAACCCGATCGCACCGCGGGAGTGACCTACCCCGTCGGTACCACCGCCGCACGACTGCGCGAAGTCGGCTGTGTGGTTACCGGAACCGATCCGCTGCAGGTGATCCCGCCTTCGTGGCGGCCCGACCTCACCGGGCGGGCCGACCTCGTTGAGGAGGTAGTGCGACTCGAAGGACTCGAAGACATCCCGGCGGTGGTGCCAAGTGCGCCCGGCGGGCGCGGATTGACCCCGCAGCAGCGTCGCCGACGCAGCATCGGCCGCACCCTCGCCCTCGACGGTTACGTCGAGGTGTTGCCCTATCCCTTCCTGCCCGCAGGAGTTTTTGATCAGTGGGGCCTGGCTGCCGACGATCCGCGGCGCCGCACGTCCAGGGTTCTCAACCCGCTCGAAGCCGACCGTCCCGAGCTGAACACCACACTGCTGCCCGGACTGTTAGAGATGGTGTCGCGCAATATCGCTCGTGGCCAGCGGGATCTGTCGCTCTATGCGATCGGGCAGGTGGTGCTCTCCGGCGATAATGTGACACCGGTGGCGGCGATCGATGTCACCCGGCGTCCCACCGACGCGCAGATCGTGCAACTGGACGCGTCATTACCCGCTCAACCGCTATATGTGGCCGCGGTGGTGACGGGCCTGCGGGATCCGGCAGGTCCGTGGGGTCCCGGCCGGCCGGGAGATTATCTCGACGCCTTCGAAGCAGCCCGGGCGATTGGCCGCGCGGCCGGGGTCGAGGTTGAACTGGCTGCGGCGACATTCGATCCGTGGCATCCGGGTCGGTGCGCGGCGGTGATCGTCGACGGTGCGGTGGTCGGGCACGCCGGAGAATTGCATCCATCGGTACTTGAGCGGGCACATCTGCCGCAGCGGCTGAGCGCGGTAGAGATCGATATCGACGCACTCGGGCTCACATCGGCGCTGCCGGCGCCGCATGTGTCGGTATTTCCCGCGGTGCTCCAAGACGTCGCGGTCGTTGTCGCCGAGGATGTGCCGGCGGCCGACGTGCGTCGGCTACTCATCGATGGCGCGGGTGAACTGCTCGAAGCCATCGAGCTTTTCGACGTCTTCACCGGTGATCAGGTGGGCGCGGGATTCAAGTCGCTTACCTTCGCGCTGCGTTTCCGCGCCGACGACCGCACGCTCACCGAGGAGGAGGCTAACGCGGCCAAACTCGCCGCGGTTGCCCGCGCGGCCGACGGGGTCGGCGCCAGGCTGCGCTGACTGGACCGGGGGTGGCAGGAGCGGGGACGGTAACAGGTTCGACGTGTCACGATTGTCCGAGCTGAACCCCCACCCCCTGGTGTATTCATTTGCATGGTCATGCATAATGATTGCATGACGATCAGGGTGGCGATTGCCGGTGCGAGTGGTTACGCGGGCGGGGAGATTCTGCGGCTGCTGTGTGGGCACCCGCGCGTGGCATCGGGCGAGCTTGAGATCGGTGCGCTGACCGCAGGAAGTAATGCTGGGACATTGCTCGGTGCCCACCACCCGCATCTGCTGCCGCTGGCTGATCGTGTCCTGGCCGATACCACGCCAGAAGTCCTTGCCGGTCACGATGTGGTGTTCCTGGGGTTGCCGCACGGTGCGTCCGCCGAGATCGCCGATGCCTTGCCGCCGACCACGCTGATCATTGACTGCGGCGCCGATTTCCGGCTGCGTGATGGGGCGGACTGGGTCGCTTACTACGGCGGAAAGCACGCAGGAAGCTGGCCCTACGGGTTGCCGGAGATTCCCGGAAACCGCGATGTGCTGCGTGACGCGAGCCGGATCGCGGTGCCGGGCTGCTATCCCACGGTGTCGATTTTGTCGTTGCTGCCCGCACTCGCCGCCGGCATCGTCGAACCGCACGTCACCATCGTCGCCGTCAGCGGCACCTCGGGTGCGGGCCGCTCGCCCAAGGTGGATTTGCTCGCCGCCGAAGTCATCGGCTCCGCCCGCGCCTACGGGGTGGGCGGAGTGCACCGGCACACGCCGGAGATCGCGCAGGCACTTTCCGCGGCTGCCGACGCGCCGGTCACCGTCTCATTCACGCCGGTGCTCGCACCCATGTCGCGGGGTATCCTCGCGACCTCCACAGCGCGCACTACGGCCAGCGCCGACGAGGTGCGGGCAATTTATGAGAAGGCGTATGCCGACGAACATTTCATTCACGTGCTGCCCGTCGGATCGTTGCCCGCGACGGGATCGGTGATCGGTTCGAACGCTGTGCAGATCGCTCCGACCGTCGACGAGCGGTCGGGCACGCTGGTGGTTGTCGGCGCGATCGATAACCTGACCAAGGGCACCGGTGGTGCCGCAGTGCAATCGATGAACCTTGCTCTCGGCTGGGGCGAAACCGAGGGACTGAGCACCGTAGGGGTGGCACCGTGACCGCGCATGATAATCCGATTACCGTGAATCCAATTGCGGAAGAACCGATTATCGGGGATGGGATTGCCGGCGGCGCACCGGAGAACGGTCCACGACTGGTTGCGGGGCAGGGCGTGACCGCACCGCTGGGCTTCCGGGCGGCGGGGATCGCCGCGGGTATCAAGAAGTCCGGTAAACCCGATCTCGCCCTCGTCTTCAACGAGGGCCCCGAGTACGCTGCGGCAGGTGTTTTCACGCGTAATCAGGTCAAGGCCGCGCCGGTGCTGTGGAGCCGGCAGGTACTTACGACCGGCCGGCTACGTGCGGTGATCCTTAATTCCGGGGGGGCCAACGCCTGTACCGGGCCGGGTGGATTCCAGGACGCGCACAAGACGGCCGAAGCACTCGCGGAGGAGTTGAGTAACTGGGGCTCCGAGACGGGCGCGATCGAAGTTGCGGTGTGCTCAACCGGACTCATCGGCGACCGGCTGCCGATGGATCGGGTGCTGGCCGGAGTCACCGAGATCGTGCACGGGATGGCTCGCGGACTCTCCGGTGGTAGCGATGCTGCGCACGCCATCATGACCACGGATACGGTGCCCAAACAGGTTGCGCTACACCATCCAGCTGGCTGGAATGTCGGCGGCATGGCCAAGGGGGCAGGCATGATGGCGCCCTCGTTGGCGACGATGCTGTGTGTCCTCACCACCGATGTGCAGGCCAGTGCGGAGCAACTTGACACCGCCTTGCGTCGTGCTGCCGCGAAAACCTTTGACCGTCTCGATATCGACGGCTCCACGTCTACCAATGACACTGTGCTGCTGCTTAGTTCGGGCGCCAGTCAGATTCCGGTCGACCAGTCCGAACTCGATGCCGCGGTATTGGCGGTCTGTGATGATCTCGCCGCGCAGCTCATGGCTGATGCGGAAGGCGTCACGAAGCGGATCGTCATCACGGTTACCGGCGCATCCACGGAGGATGATGCGATCGCCGTTGCCCGCACGGTGGCGCGTGACTCGCTGGTGAAGACGGCGCTATTCGGCTCAGACCCTAACTGGGGGCGGGTACTTGCTGCCGTCGGCATCTCCCCGGTGACGATCGATCCGGATCGAATCTCTGTGTCCTTCAATGGGAATGCGGTCTGCATCGATGGTACGGGAGCTCCCGGAGCACGTGAAGTCGATCTGGGTGGTGCCGATATCGCGGTACTGATCGATCTAGGATTGGGAACAGCGTCAGGCACGATCCGGACGACGGATCTTTCGCACGCCTACGTCGAAGAGAATTCGGCATATTCATCGTGACCGTCCCGGATGAAGTACTCGGCACGGATGCGGCGCCCACCGGGGCTGGGATCGTGAGTTCGATAGATAAAGCCGCGGTGCTCGCCGAGTCGCTTCCCGCATTGCGTTCGCTACATGGGGCGCTGGTGGTCGTCAAATATGGCGGCAACGCGATGGTCGATGATGACCTCAAACGGGCGTTCGCCGCCGACATGGTGTTCCTCCGACTGTGCGGTCTCCGGCCGGTGGTGGTCCACGGTGGTGGACCGCAGATCTCGGCGATGCTCAAGCGTCTGGGGATTTCCGGCGAATTCCGTGGTGGCTTCCGGGTTACTACCCCGGAGGTTATGGACGTGGCGCGAATGGTGCTGTTCGGCCAGGTGGGCCGCGAACTTGTCGGACTCATCAATAGTCACGGCCCGTACGCGGTCGGACTCACCGGGGAAGACGCCCGTCTCTTGACCGCGCAGCGGCGTAGCGTGCTGGTCGATGGTGTTGCTACCGATATCGGACTGGTCGGTGACATCGTCGCGGTCAATACCTCGGCCGTCTTCGATCTTCTTGCGGCGGGACGTATTCCGGTGATATCCACCATCGCACCGGACCGGGATGGAGTGGTGCACAACATTAATGCAGATACCGCGGCGGGAGCTATCGCCGAGGCGCTGGGTGCCGCCCAGCTGATCGTGCTCACCGACGTGGAGGGTCTTTACACCGACTGGCCGGACAAATCGTCGTTGGCGGCGGAGATCTCCACCGACGCGCTGTCCGCCCTGCTGCCCCGACTCGACGCGGGCATGGTGCCCAAGATGGAGGCATGTCTGCGCGCGGTGACCGGTGGCGTCGAACGTGCGCATATCATCGACGGTCGGGTGCCGCATGCCGTTCTCGCGCAACTACTCACCGGCGGCGGTGGGGGAACCTCCGTCGTCGCCGCATCCGACCAGACATCCATCCCGACGGACGGAGCATCACAGTCATGACCGCACCCTGGCAGCAGCGATGGTCGTCCGCGCTGATGAACAATTACGGCACCCCGCCGCTCGCGCTCACCAGAGGTGAGGGAGCCTACGTGTGGGATGCCGACGGCAACCGGTACCTCGACCTGCTCGGTGGTATCGCGGTCAATGCGCTCGGTCACGCCCACCCGGCGATCGTCGATGCCGTCGGCACACAGTTGCAGACCCTCGGACATGTCTCCAACCTCTATATCAGTGCGCCCGTCGTCGAATTGGCGGAGCAACTGCTCGACAAATTTGGCCATCCCGGGCGTGTCTTCTTCTGCAACTCCGGGACCGAGGCGAATGAGGCTGCGTTCAAGCTGGCCCGGCGGACCGGGCGCCCGCAGATCATCGCGGCGGAGAAGGCATTCCACGGTCGTACGATGGGTGCGCTCGCGATGACCGGCCAACCGGCAAAGCGTGAGCCATTCGAGCCGATGCCGGCGGGCGTGGATTTCGTGCCCTACGGCGATGCTGACGCCCTTGCGGCGGCGGTGTCGAGCGAGACCGCAGCGGTCATTCTCGAACCGATTTTGGGGGAGGCCGGCGTGGTGGTTCCCCCGGCCGACTATCTCGCCCGGGCCCGACAGATCACCGCCGAGCATGGCGCCTTGCTGATATTGGATGAGGTACAGACCGGGATCGCCCGTACGGGAAGCTTTTTCGCCCACCAGGCTGCGGGAGTGGTGCCCGATGTGATCACCCTTGCGAAGGGCCTCGGCGGGGGATTGCCCATCGGAGCGTGTATCGCCTCCGGGGCGGCTGCGGAACTGTTCGCCCCCGGTCAGCACGGCACCACCTTCGGCGGTAACCCGGTGAGCGCGTCGGCGGCGCTGGCGGTGCTGCGTGAAATCGACCACAACGATCTCGCCACCCAGGTGGCGGCGGTAGGCAAATCGATTGCGGCCGGGATCGAGGACTTACACCACCCGCTGATCTCGCATGTCCGTGGCGCGGGCCTACTCCTCGGGGTGGTGCTCACCGGCCCCGTCGCGGCGCGCGCCGAGGCTGCCGCTCGCACCGAGGGTTTTCTGATCAACGCGCCGGCACCCGATGTCCTGCGTCTAGCGCCCGCGTTGATCCTCACCGAAGAACAGGGGCAGCAGTTCGTGTCGGCGCTGCCGGCCATTCTTGATGCGGCAAGCAAGGAGGTATCGGCATGACTCGCCATTTCCTGCGGGACGACGATCTGACCCCCGACGAACAGGCGCACGTGCTGGCGCTGGCCGCACAGGTCAAACGCGACCCGTTTGCCTTTAGACCGTTGGAAGGCCCGCGCGGCGTCGGAGTCATCTTCGACAAGAATTCCACCCGCACGCGATTTTCTTTCGAGGTGGGTATCGCCCAGTTGGGCGGGCATGCCGTGGTGGTCGATGGACGCAACACTCAGCTCGGTCGCGACGAATCGCTGGAGGACACCGGGCGCGTCCTTTCCCGCTTCGTCGAAGCGGTCGTCTGGCGCACCTTCGGCCAGGACCGGCTCGAGGCGATCGCCTCGACGGCGACGATCCCGGTTGTCAACGCGCTCTCCGATCTTTTCCATCCCTGCCAGGTGCTGGCCGATCTGCAGACCATCATCGAGCGCAAGGGGCATACTGCCGGATTGCGGATGACCTACCTCGGCGATGGCGCGAACAACATGGCCCATTCGCTGGCGTTGGGCGGTGTGACCGCCGGAATGCATGTGGTGATCAGCGCTCCCGATGGTTTCGAGCCCGATGCCACCGTCATTGCGGATGCCGAGAAGCGGGCCGCACTGACGGGAGGTTCGGTGCAATTCATCACCGATCCGGTGACGGCAGTCAGCGGTGCCGATGTGCTGGTGACCGACACCTGGGTGTCGATGGGGCAGGAGGACGACGGCAAAGACCGTAAGGCTCCATTCCGCGCGTACCAGATCAACGCCGACTTGCTCGCCCGTGCCGAGGAGTCCGCGATCGTGCTGCATTGCCTGCCCGCGCACCGTGGTGAGGAGATCACCGACGAGGTGATCGACGGTCCGTCCAGCGCGGTGTTCGACGAGGCCGAGAACCGGTTACACGCGCAGAAAGCGCTGCTCATCTGGTTGTTGGAGAACCAATGACGACACCGGAAAAGCCGGATTCGGGGACCTTTGATCATCCCGAGTCTCGGCTGGCCGGTACGCGCGCCGGGCGGCATTCGCTCATCGTCGATCTGCTGGCGCGCAATCAGGTGCACAGCCAATCCGAACTACAGCATCTACTGGCCGCTCAGGGTGTCGACGCAACGCAGGCAACCCTGTCGCGTGATCTCGACGAGCTGGGCGCGGTCAAGTTACGTGCCGCCGACGGCGGTGTCGGCGTGTACGTCGTGCCACAGGACGGCTCGCCGGTGCGCGGGGTGTCCGGCGGAACGGACAGGCTTTCCCGGCTCCTCTCGGATCTATTGGTGTCCACCGATTCCAGCGCGAACCTTGCCGTGTTGCGTACCCCTCCAGGAGCCGCGCACTACCTGGCCAGCGCCATAGACCGGGCTAATCTGCCTGACGTGGTCGGTACGATCGCGGGCGACGATACGATTTTCGTTTGTGCGCGAGAGCCGATCGACGGTGCCGAACTCGCGCGACGAATCGAGGGTCTCGTGTAGTGGGCCCCCGACCACCCGATGTTTTCTCACAACACCCTGTAAGACCTGTATCTCACTACCCGGCATGCCCGGGGACGATATCCGAAGGCGGATGTCGTCACGGAAACACTCAAGGAGCTCATCACCATGGCGGAACGTGTCGTACTCGCGTACTCCGGCGGCCTGGACACCTCGGTCGCGATCAGTTGGATCGGTAAGGAGACCGGCAAGGAGGTCGTTGCCGTCGCGCTCGATCTTGGGCAGGGCGGCGAAGACATGGAGGTCGTGCGGCAGCGGGCGCTCGACTGCGGTGCCGTCGAAGCAGTGGTCGTCGACGCACGCGATGAGTTCGCCGACAACTACTGCCTGCCGGCGATCACAGCCAATGCGCTGTACATGGATCGTTATCCGCTTGTCTCGGCGCTGTCACGTCCGCTGATCGCCAAGCATCTGGTGACTGCCGCGCGTGATCACGGTGGCACCGTGGTTGCCCACGGTTGCACGGGTAAGGGCAATGATCAGGTTCGTTTCGAGGTGGGTTTCGCATCGTTGGCGCCCGATCTTGAGGTGATCGCACCGGTGCGTGATTACGCGTGGACCCGGGAGAAGGCGATCACCTTCGCCGAGGAAAACGCGATCCCGATCAACGTGACGAAGAAGTCGCCGTTCTCCATCGACCAGAATGTCTGGGGACGTGCCGTGGAAACCGGCTTCCTCGAAGACCTGTGGAATGCGCCGACGAAGGATGTCTACAGCTACACCGAGGATCCGACGGTGAACTGGTCCTCGCCGGACGAGGTCATCATCACCTTCGATAAGGGGCGCCCGGTCGCGATCGACGGTCGTCCCGTCAGTGTCCTTGAGGCGATCGTCGAGCTCAACCGGCGGGCGGGAGCACAGGGCATCGGCCGCCTCGACGTCGTCGAAGACCGGCTCATCGGTATCAAGAGCCGTGAGATTTACGAGGCACCCGGAGCGATGGTGCTCATCACCGCCCACGAGGAGCTCGAACACGTCACGCTCGAACGTGAACAGGGACGTTTCAAGCGCCACACCGACCAGAAGTGGGCCGAACTCGTCTACGACGGTCTGTGGTTCTCGCCACTGAAGCGGTCGTTGGACGCGTTCATCGACTCCACTCAGGAGCATGTGAGCGGAGAAATCCGGCTCACCCTGCACGGCGGACATATCTCGGCTAACGGTCGGCGTAGCTCCGAGTCGCTCTACGACTTCAACCTCGCCACCTACGACGAGGGCGACAGTTTCGACCAGTCCAGCGCTAAGGGCTTCGTCGAACTGCACGGTCTGTCGTCGAAGATCGCGGCGAGGCGGGATCTGATCGGTGAGTGAGGCGTCGGGGGGCGTCGGTGGAGGTAGCACCAACCAGGGTTCGCTCTGGGGTGGGCGCTTCGCCGACGGCCCCGCTGCGGCGATGGCCGCGCTGAGCAAGTCCACCCATTTCGACTGGGCACTCGCGCCGTTCGATATCCGTGCCTCGAAGGCCCATGCACGGGTGCTGAATAAGGCCGGGCTCCTTAGTGACGACGATCTCGTCGCAATGCTCGACGGACTCGATGCGCTCGCGCGTGACGTGGCCGACGGATCATTTGTCGCCGCGCCGTCCGATGAAGATGTGCACGGTGCCCTCGAACGCGGACTCATCGAGCGCGTTGGGGTGGAACTGGGTGGCCGTCTTCGGGCCGGCAGGTCGCGAAATGATCAGGTGGCCACGCTGTTTCGGATGTGGTTGCGCGATGGGATACAGCGCGTGGCCGCGGGGCTACTCGACGTCGTCGAAGCGCTTCGCGCACAGGCGATCGCACATCCGGATGCGGTGATGCCCGGGAAAACCCATTTGCAGGCCGCGCAGCCGGTGTTGTTGGCCCACCAACTGCTGGCCCATGCACAGCCGCTGATCCGCGATCTGGACCGGCTGGCCGACGCGGATCGCCGGATAGCGGTGTCCCCGTATGGTTCCGGTGCGTTGGCCGGCTCGTCGCTCGGCCTCGACCCAGAGGCGATCGCGGCTGACCTCGGCTTCGCTAAGGCCGCCGAGAATTCGATCGATGCGACGTCATCGCGTGATTTCGCCGCCGAGGCGGCGTTCGTCTTCGCAATGATCGCGGTGGATCTGTCACGTTTGTCCGAAGAAGTGATTCTCTGGAGCACATCCGAATTCGGTTACGTGACGCTCGCCGACGCATGGTCGACGGGTAGTTCGATCATGCCGCAGAAGAAGAATCCCGACGTAGCAGAGCTTGCCCGGGGTAAGGCCGGCCGGCTGATCGGTAACCTTACCGGTCTGTTGGCGACGCTAAAAGGTCTGCCGCTGGCCTACAACCGTGATCTGCAAGAAGACAAGGAACCGGTCTTCGACGCGGTGGCGCAGCTGGAACTGCTGCTGCCGGCGATCGCGGGAATGGTGGCCACCCTGCAATTCCATACCGAGCGGATGGCGGAACTGGCTCCGGCAGGTTTCACCTTGGCTACCGACATAGCCGAATGGCTGGTGCGGCAGGGTGTGCCGTTCCGGGTGGCGCATGAACTGGCCGGTGCCTGCGTGCGCGCCGCTGAGGGCCGTGGCGTCGGACTCGATGAACTCGATGACCAGACGCTCGCCTCGATAGACCCGGTACTGACCCCGCAGGTCCGCGAGGTGCTCACCGTTCGGGGTTCCATCGAGTCTCGCGATGCCTATGGTGGAACCGCATCCTCACAGGTATCGCGTCAACTCGATACATTGGCGAATGAGCTTGACCGGCAGCGTGCCAGGTGGACGGTTCCGCTCGTGCGGTAATGCGCAACATCGGGCCAGCCTGACGTGAGTAGAGTGACTCGCATCACGGACGTGAACAAGGGGGTGCTGGTCTGATGGTCGATCTCGACGGAATACCGGACGTGGGTGCGATCGTGGACCGTATTCTCGCGACCGCGCAGAACGGTCTGGAGGTGCTTCGGTACGGGGGTCTACAGACCGGGACGCAACCGGCGCCCTTCATTATCGCCGAGACGACCGCGATGTTCCGGCTGCGGCGGTATTTCCCGGAGGGAGCCGTAACTGGACCCAATGTTGTGTTGATTCCGCCGATGATGGTGTCGGCCAACGTGTATGACGTCACCGAACACAATGGGGCGGTGTCGGTGCTCCATCGCAGCGGGATTCGTCCGTGGGTCATCGACTTCGGGTCTCCAGACACCGAAGAGGGCGGCATGGAACGTGACCTCGCCGACCATATCGTCGCGGTGAACGAGGCGATCGACTTCATCATCGAGGCGACCGGCCGCAATGTGCATGTCGCGGGCTACTCCCAGGGTGGCATGTGGGCGTATCAAGCGGTGGCGCTGCGTCGATCGGCCGGCGTGGCGAGCGTCATCACCTATGGGAGTCCGGTAGACGTATTGGCCGCACTGCCGCTCGGATTGCCGGCAAATATCGTTGCTCCCGGTGCAGAAGTGCTGGCGGACAAGGTATTTCCCCATATGTGGGTGCCCAGTTGGTTGGCCAGGGTCGGCTTCCAGATGCTCGACCCGGTCAAGACCGCGCGGAGTCGGATCGACTTCCTGCGGCAATTACATGACCGTGATGCTTTGCTGCCCAGGGAGGATCAGCGCCGCTTCCTCGAGTCAGAGGGATGGGTGGCGTGGTCGGGGCCGGCGATCGCTGAACTCCTGCGGGAATTCGTGGCACACAACCGGATGGTGTCCGGTGGTTTCGTGATCAATGGCGAACTGGTGACGCTTGCCGAGATTACTTGTCCGGTCATGGCATTCGTGGGTGAGGTGGACGACATCGGGCAGCCGGTGGCGGTTCGCGGCATCGTGCGGGCGGCTCCGGCGGCACAGGTGTACGAGTTGGATCTGCCGGTGGGGCACTTCGGGCTGGTCGTGGGCAGTACCTCGGGAGCACGTACCTGGCCCACCACCGCGGAGTGGATCAACTGGCAGGAGGGACTCGGACCGCAACCTGAACAGATCGAGCCCATGCAGGTGCCAACGGGTTCGCCAGGTACGGGCGTGGGGATGCTCTCGCGGCTCACCCATGGCGTCGGTGCGCTCGCGGATGCCGGGACGGATGTGTCGCATCGCCTCGTCGGCATGGCCGACGGTGTGCAGCGTACGTCACGGGTGATGGTCCGCGAATCCGTTCGTACCGTGCCGAGATTGTTTCGACTGGGACAGATCCAGTCGGGCACCCGGATCTCACTGGGCAAACTGATGTCGGAGAACACTCGCTGGGGTGCCGACCGCGAGCTTTTTCTGTTCGAAAACAGGGTGTTGACGCATCAGCAGGTCAACACCCGTATCGACAACGTGGTTGCCGGCCTTGTGGAATGCGGGGTACGCCCCGGTGAACACGTCGGGGTACTGATGGACACCCGCCCAAGCGCTCTCGTCGTTGTGGCGGCACTATCGCGGCTGGGCGCGGTCGCGGTACTTCTCGCCGGCGAGGGCGATATCGGGGAGATGCTGCGCCTGTCTGATTGTGCGGTGCTCATCTCCGATCCGACGCATCTAGATCAGGCGGTCATCCACAGCGACCGGGTCTTAGTCCTCGGTGGCGGGAACGATGATTCTCGCCTGATCGAGCGTGCCGACGGCCACTCCATCATCGACATGGAGCGAATCGATCCCGAATCCGTTGAACTGCCGGTCTGGTATCGACCCGATCCAGGGTTGGCCGGAGATCTTGCGTTCATCCTGTTCACCGTGTCGGGGGGAGTCCTCACCCGATGGCCGGTGACCAACCACCGCTTCGCGATCTCGGCATTCGGCGCCGCGTCGGCCGCCGGGCTCACGCACCGTGACACCGTTTACTGCCTGCCACCGCTGCATCACGCCTCCGGCCTGCTCACCAGCCTCGGCGCGACAGTCGTCGGACGTGCCCGGATCGCGCTCTCCAACGGCATCGACGCCACAACCTTCGCCACCGAGGTACATCGCTACGGGGTTACCGTGGTCTCCTACACTTGGACGATGATGCGCGAGATCATCCGCGCCGAGGATTTTGCCCTCAACGAGCACAATCCGATCAGACTGTTCATGGGGTCGGGATTGCCCGCGGGTTTATGGGAGGAACTTCTCGATCTCTTTCCGCAGGCACGAGTGCTGGAATTCTTCGCCAGCGCGGCCGGCACCGCGATCCTGGCCAATGTCGCCGGAGACAAGGTCGGCTCGATGGGCAAAGCGCTGCCCGAAACCAATCCGGTGGCCGTCGCAGGATTCGATGTGGATGAAGGGCGTCTCATCGTCGGCAAGAAGGGATTCGTGCGCCGTACCGAGCCCGACGAGGTCGGCATGCTGTTGGCCCGCGCGCGGGGACGATCTGATGCTGCGACCAGGGTGCTGCGCGATGTTTTTGCCGTACGTGACCGGTGGGAGGTGTCGGGGCATCTGTTCCGGCGCGACACCGATGACGATCTGTGGTTCATGGGGTCGGCAGACAGCGTGGTGCACTCGGCCGCCGGACCGGTGTACCTGCCGCCTATCGAGGCGGCGTTATCGCGGATACGAGGTATCGACCAGGTCGTCAGTTACGGCGTGGACACTCCGGCTGGACCCATCTGCGTCGCGGCGGTCACCGTGCGGCGCGATACCCGCGCGGATGCGCTTACTGTGACTCAACTTCGCATCGGGCTGGGCGGCCTCGCCGCTGCGACGCGGCCGCACGTGATTGCGCTGGTCGACGACATTCCGGTGTCGGAATCGTATCGGCCGATTGCCGCCGGATTTATTCGTGCCGGTGTGCCCAAGCCGGGCACCAAGGTCTGGTACCGGGATGCCGAAGGAAAGTATCGGCGCTATACCCGCAGGGCCGCAGCGCAACTCGGCTGGGTGGGCGAGGTAACCGCCGCTGCGGGCACCGAGGCGGCGGCTCGCTAGTGTTGGCGGCTCGTAGCTGGGGCCGCCGAGATTTCCTGACTCAAGGCTGGCCGGTTCGCAGGATTAGCTGAGCCTGGCCAGGTCGACGGTGTCGGCCAACTTCTGGTATCCCGCCGGATTCGGGTGCAACCGGTCGGGACCGGAGTACCGCGGGTCGAGGATGGTGGGATTGTGCCGGTCGCGCAGCGCCTTGTCGAAGTCGAAGACGCTGTAGGTGAGCTTCTGCGTGCGGATCCAGTGGTTGATCGTCTGCCGGGCGGGATCAGACAGCGGTGCGGTGTAACCGTCGAACAGCGCGTCGGAGGCGGGCAGGAGGGTCGCGATGTGGACGCGGATCCCGTGAGCCTTAAGCCGGGCGATGATGTTTTTGTATCCGGCGATCACCTGGTCGGGGTTGGCTCCGATCGGTATGCCAAGGTCGTTGATGCCCTCAAGGAGGATGACGTCCTTCACCCCGGGGACTTCCAGGACGTCGCGGCGTAGACGGGCGGTGGCGGAATCGCCGAACAACACGGTGAAGCCGTCGGCAGTCACCCGGTTACCACTGATCCCGGCGTTGACAACAGATCGGTTTTCCCCGGCCGAGTCGAGGCGCCGCTGCAGGAAATCGGGGTAACGGGCGTTACGGTCGACCACGTTACGATCCTGCGGCACCACGAGATAGTTGCTAGCGACGTAACCGTCGGTGATCGAATCGCCGAAGGTGACAACTGCCGGCGTCTTTTCGGCGGTTCGCACATCGATCCGGTTCACGATGGGCACCACAGTGGTGCTGAGCGGGAAGTCGTTGGCGTTGTGACTGGTGGTGCGGTCACCGCTGCCGGGAAGCGAGTAGTAGCTGGTGGCATTGCCGTTCAAGTGCTGGGTCACGAATGCGGCAAGACCACGCACGTTCACCGAGACCGCGAGGCGCTGCCAGGATTTGACGTCGAGTGCGACCGGATCGCTGAGCTCGTCGCCGCCGGCGGGTATGGTCACCGACCGTTTGCCATGGAAGGTGAGCGCAACAGCCGGTGTTGTGATCGCGGCACCTGAACCGGCGATCGCGACGGTTGCGGCACCGATGTCGAGTGGGATCGGCCGTTCGACGTTGGTCAGGCGTACCCGGACCTGATCACCGCCCTTATGCGGTGTGATGACGACACGGAAGGTTTGGTCGGCGATATTGAGAATGGGTACCAGATTTGCGTCGGCACCGTTTAACGCATCGGTGGGGGCGGCCAACCAGCTCCCGACCCAGTACCCGGAGTTCTGTGATGCCGATTGGGCGTGTGCCGGTTGAGCATTCGCGATTCCCGGTATGCCAGCCAGGCTCGCTGCAACTGCCAGGGTCGCGGCCAGCTTCTGTGATCTGAGAACCATATCTCGCCTTCGGTGATGCGCAGCAGGTAAAACCGTTGACGCATTTCTACCATTGGCACAAGGGATGCCACGGCAATTTGGTAGAACGATTGCTCGACTTAGCGGTTGAGTACAGCTGGGCACACCGCAACGCTGCGGGCTACCGATAGGGTGATGTTGTCAATATAGTGGCTTACCGTGGGAAGGACGCCGATGAGTTCGCGCGCGCAATCGCTGGATCCTGTTGTGCGAGAACGATTGGTATGCCCGCAGGATCACGGCCCGCTACTCGATGCGGGCGACGAGCTCTATAACCCGCGGCTACGCGTGGCCTACCGCATCGACGAGGACGGCATCCCGGTCATGCTGGCCGATGAGGCACGAGCGGTTGGTGAGCCTGAACACGTGGCGCTCACCGCAACCAGTTGATCTGCCCGGCGCGAACCAAGCGGGTGGCGGGTTGCGGAAGTGTCACGGCGATGAGATGAACACCTCGCGCAGTTGAGAAAATTGCCGGGGTGCCAAGATCGTAAGGGTGAGCATCGAGACTCCTGACACCCCGGTCACCGGAAACGACATCCTCGACGATCTGCAGTGGCGTGGCCTGATCGCACAGTCGACTGACCTCGGCGAGTTGCGCGCAGCGCTCGATCAAGGTCGGGTCACGCTGTATGCGGGGTTTGACCCGACTGCTTCAAGCCTGCACGCTGGCCATTTGGTGCCGCTGCTGACGCTGCGACGCTTCCAGCTTGCCGGCCACCGGCCGATCGCGCTCGCCGGTGGTGCCACCGGATTGATCGGTGATCCACGCGATGTCGGTGAGCGGACGATGAATTCCGCCGACACCGTCGCAGGTTGGGCGGGGCGCATCGGTGGACAGCTACGTCGATTTCTTCGCTTCGACGACTCCGCCGACGGCGCGGTGCTCGTAGACAACATGGAGTGGACGGGACCGTTATCCACCATCGAGTTCCTGCGTGACATAGGGAAGCACTTCTCGGTCAATGTCATGCTCACGCGCGAGACGGTGCGGCGGCGCCTCGAGTCCGACGGCATCAGCTACACCGAATTCAGCTATATCCTGCTGCAATCCAATGACTACCTGCAGTTGCATCGGCGATACGGATGCACGCTTCAGATCGGCGGTTCCGATCAGTGGGGCAACATCATCGGGGGAGTGGATCTGACCCGGCGCGTGGACGGCGATGCCGTTCACGCGCTAACCGTGCCGCTGGTGACGTCGTCGGACGGTAAGAAATTCGGAAAGTCGACCGGCGGGGGCAGCCTCTGGCTCGACCCCGAACTGACCAGCCCCTATGCCTGGTACCAGTATTTCGTGAATACGGCCGACGCCGACGTCGTCCGTTATCTCAAGTGGTTCACCTTCTTGGGGCGCGCGGAGATCGCCGACCTCGAACGAGCCACAGCCGAAACACCTCATCTGCGCATCGCGCAGCGCCGTCTCGCTGCGGAAATGACAACGCTCATTCACGGCGAGGCCAATACCCGTGCGGTGGAGTTGGCCAGCCAGGCGTTATTCGGACGCGCTGAACTGGCTGATCTAGACGAAGCGACACTCGGCGCGGCGTTGGCGGAAACGCGGATCGTCGATTATTCCGACGCCAGGCCGACGATTACCGGACTACTGGTCGATACAGGGCTATCCGAGAGCAATAAGGCCGCCCGGCGCGCCGTCGCAGAGGGTGGTGCGTACGTAAACAACACCAAGGTCGATGATCCAGAGTGGCAACCAGGTGAGGATGACCTGCTCCATGGTCGATGGTTGGTGATTCGACGCGGAAAGAAGAGTTTCGCCGGGGCGCGTATAGGTCTCTGACCAGCAGATTTGACGCGTTGTTCGTATGTGTGTAACTTTCTTGTTGCACCGCAGAGAGCAACTCCCCCGGGGCCGAGAGGGACCGGGGAGAAGCACAGTGCGCGGACTTGGTCCACAACACTACTGCGGAGCGGGTGCGAATCGCCGGAAACAACCTCTGGTTGCGAAAGCGAATCTCATCTGGTAGGCTGGAAGAGTTGCCCAGGGTTCTGGGTGAGTGTTCTGGTGAAGATAATTTAGTCTGCTGGTGTTCGCTCTGCTGTGTGTGGGGTGGTTCTGGTGGGTGTGTGTTCTTTGAGAACTCGATAGTGTATTGGTGGATTGTTTGATGCCATTATTTTTTGTGGCATTGGTTGTGGCACCGCATGTTGTGTGGTGTCAGAGTTTTTGCTGGTTTTTGTTTTTTTGGTCAGGTTTTGCTTTCCTGGTTGTGTTGATTGGCTGACTCTATGTGGGGCATTTAGTGTTTCTGTGGGGTTGGTTGGTTGATAGGTTTTTATGGAGAGTTTGATCCTGGCTCAGGACGAACGCTGGCGGCGTGCTTAACACATGCAAGTCGAACGGAAAGGCCCAGCTTGCTGGGTACTCGAGTGGCGAACGGGTGAGTAACACGTGGGTGATCTGCCCCTGACTTTGGGAT
>JASGFW010000007.1:0-54027 GCA_047605305.1 Gordonia sp. (in: high G+C Gram-positive bacteria) | reverse complement strand
GGGTTCTGGGCAGCAGGGTGCCGTTCACCGGCCAGCGCCACCCCGATCGCCGTCGAGTTGGTGCCGTCGATTCCGGCGACCCCCCGATTCGAAAGCACCCGCACACCGTCGGCGACCCTACCCGCAAGCGCCACGTCACGGATCGGATTGCTCGCACCGACCACCAACTGCTCACCCGGCGACATCGCCGCGCTGACGACCCGTGCCACATGCAATCCGGTCACCGGTCCCGGCGCGTCGAGTTCGGCGTCGACGGCGTCACGCACGCGCGCCTCGATCTCGGCACAGGCCGTGAGCCACTCCTCGCACGGCTCCCCCGCCGGCTCGGCGCGAGTACCGGTGGCGTACACATTGCCCGATACATCCGGCCAGCGCGGACCAGTGGTGAGCGCAAAGACACGCACGTCGGGATCGGCGAGCAACCGGGACACGCCCCGATGCAAGGTGGGGCGGCCGCAGATGATCGCCTGCTGCGGCCGCAACGAGCCAAGCGCCAGCGGATGCAGCGGATTCGGCGGTCGCGGCACGGTGGGCTCGGCGATGGTCGGGATGCCGGCCAGCTCGGGATGCACCCCGGCACCGTGTCCGGAGATCACGACGGTGTCGAGCGAAAGGTCGATGGGCAGCGGCACGTCGAGCTTGCCGACGGCGGCGTGCGTCCAGGGCACACCACCGGGGCGGCCGGCGAAGACACCCAGGTCGGCGTCGTGGTCGCGTGCGGGATCGAGTGCGGTGTCGGGGACGAGTGGCTCACGCAGCGGAATGTCGAATTGCACCGGTCCCGCATTCCCCGACCGGGCGCCCCGCGCAGCGGCGAGCACCCGGCCGACCGCCGAGCGCCACTGGCTGTTGGCGTCGACGCCAGCCTCGGCCAAACCGATGCTGATCGCGGCGCGTACCTGTGTGCCGAAGATACCGAACTGCTCGATGGTCTGATTCGCGCCGGAGCCGAGCAGCTCATACGGGCGATTCGCACTGATCACGACCAGCGGCACCCGCGCGTAATTCGCCTCAAGCACGGCGGGTCCCATGTTGGCCACCGCGGTACCGCTGGTCATCACGATCGGCACCGGCTGCCCCGACGCGACGGCCAGGCCGAGCGCGACAAATCCCGCCGAGCGCTCATCGATCCGCACGTGCAGGCGTAGCCGCCCCTGCTGATCAGCGGCGTACAACGCGAACGCCAGCGGCGCATTACGAGAGCCGGGGCACAGCACTGCCTCCCGTACCCCACCACGGACCAGTTCATCGACGATGACCCGGGCCTGCAGAGTTGAGGGATTCACGCGCTCCACAGTATTGGGCACCCGCACGGGTTTCGATGCGTGGGAGCCTCGGTGCCATAAACGGTAGTGAGAATCCCACACTTCATCGGCGCAGCGAGGTCACTACGCTCTTTCCAGTGCCCCGCTGGATACTGCTCGCCGTGCTCACCACCGGCGTCAGTGCGCTGTTGGAACTGATCGATGTCGACGCCGCCCCGCTGTTCGCCGGGCTCGTCGTCGCGGCGGTGCTCGCCATCACCGGGCGCGCACCCGTGCAACGGGTCGGAGCCGCCCCCGACGCGCCCATCGTGCCCCGTTCGGCATTGCTGGCGGCGCAGGGCACGCTCGGCGTCTCCATCGGCCTCATGGCCGAACCGGACGCCATGGCCGGGCTGGGATCGTCATGGTTGCCGGTCCTGATAATCGGGTTGGGCACACTCGCGCTTTCGGTCGCCGGCGGCGCCGTACTCGGGTTGCACCGCGACGTCGACCCGCTCACCGGATCGCTGGCACTGGTAGCCGGCGGTGCGTCGGGTTTGGTCGCGCTCACTCAGGAACTCGGCGGCGACGAACGGATCGTCGCCGTCGTCCAATATGTGCGGGTAGCGCTGGTTACCATCACCATCCCGTTATGTGCCTCCCTGGTGTTCGGAACGGCCTCGGGCGACGTTGCCGAGGCTAGTTCCACATGGGGTGATCAGGCCCGAGGGTTACTGCTGCTGGCCGTGTGCCTGAGCGTCGGCCGGTGGGTTGGCCGTGTGCTGCATGTGCCCGCCGCCGGATTGCTGGGACCGCTGGCTTTATCCACTGTTGCCGAATTCACCGGCGTCGCCGGCGCCGCGACCATCTCACCGTGGCTGTTGGCGGTCGCTTACGCGGTGATCGGCTGGCAGGCGGGGCTGGGTTTCACGCTGGGGCGACTGAAAACCGTCGGACGGATACTGCCACTGGCCACCGTGGCGATTCTCGCCATCGGAGCCGGATGCGCCATGCTCGGTGTGCTGTTATCGGCATGGACCCACGAGTCGATGTTCGACTGCTATCTGGCTACTACACCCGGCGGCATCTATGCGGTGCTCGCGGCGGCCACCGCGGCCCACGGCAACGTGGCGTTCGTCGTCGCCGCGCAAATCCTGCGCGTCCTGCTCATGCTGTTTGTCGCGCCCTTCGCTGCCCGACTCGCCGCACGGCGTCTGCAACACTGACCGACCCGGCCCTGAACCATCCGGCCCTGAAGAACCATCCGACTCTGAACCATCTGTTGCCGTGCGCTACCTCCGTTATAAGTTGGTGCTCATGACCGGTGCCGCCCAGCCCGAATCCATACAGCCCGAATCCGATCTGCCCGAATCCGATCTGCCCGAATCCGATCTGCCCGGCGCTGACCGGGAGTTCGACGTGGTAGTTTTCGGCGCGACCGGTTTTGTCGGTGAACTCACCGCCCGCTACCTCGCCGAACATGCTCCGGAGGGCACTCGCATCGCGCTCGGCGGGCGTTCCCAGGCACGCCTGGCACAGGTTCGCGACCGGCTACCGACCCGCGCGTCGGAGTGGCCGCTGATCGTCGCCGACTCGTCCTCTCCCGCCTCCCTCGACGCCATGGTCGCCCGCACCCGGGTCGTCGCCACCACCGTGGGACCATATCTGCGCTACGGCGAAGCACTGGTCGTCGCCGCGGCCACCGCCGGCACCGATTACGTCGACCTGACCGGCGAGGTTCCGTTTGTGCACTTCGCGATCGATAAGGCGCATGACATCGCCGCCGCGACCGGCGCCCGCATCGTGCATTCATGTGGCTTCGACTCGGTACCTTCCGACATCAGCACCTGGGTGCTGCACCAGCGAGTGGTGGCCGACGACGCCGGCGAGATGACCGATACCACCCTCGTCGTAGCCGCGATGCGCGGCGGCGTATCCGGCGGCACCATCGACTCGATGCGCGTCATCGCCGAACAGGCCAAGCAGCCGCAGACTCGCCGTCTACTCCTCAACCCGCATGCCCTCTCCGGCACCCCCGGCGACACCCCTCGGCCGAGTCTTTCCTCGGAGCCCAGTGACATCGGGATCATCAACGCCCGCAAGGTCGATCCCTCCCTGAAGGGCACGCTGGCGCCATTCTTCATGGCCTCACACAACACCCGAGTGGTGCGGCGCTCCAACGCTTTACTCGACGGCGCCTACGGCCAGGATTTCCACTATGCCGAGACGATGGCGGTGGGTAACGTTCGTGGGCTGTCCACAGTGATCGCAGGCGCAGTGGGGGTCGGCACCGGCGCATTCCTCGGTGCGATGAGCTTCGCCCCGACCCGCGCGGCCCTCGACCGACTGCTACCGAAACCTGGCCAGGGACCCAACGAAAAGTCCAGAGAAAAAGGCTATTTCGTCATCAAAACGTTCACTAAGACCAGCACCGGGCGACGCTACCGCGCACAGTTCCGCGCCCACGGCGATCCCGGATACAAAGCGACCGCGGTCATGCTCGGCGAGAGCGCTCTGACGCTGGCCCTCGACCGCGCCGCCTTACCCGCACACGCCGGGGTACTCACTCCGGCGGTGGC
Organism: Gordonia sp. (in: high G+C Gram-positive bacteria); assembly: GCA_047605305.1. GTDB lineage: Bacteria > Actinomycetota > Actinomycetes > Mycobacteriales > Mycobacteriaceae > Gordonia. The sequence goes on along the minus strand of JASGFW010000007.1, from coordinate 50,204 downwards.
GATGGGCGATGCACTCGTCAATCGGCTACGTAAGGCGGGAGTGGGCATCGAGGTCAGCGAACTGCACTGAACCACCGAAACCGGCCTGAACCCCGGGGTCATCCCTCGCCAGTGATACTCATCGGCGGGGACACTCACCGGCGGGGAGTGTTGTCAGAGGCCTGATAAATCGTCGTCCTCGGGATGCGGCGTCCAGTCACGGCCCACGACGTGGAGTTCCCGTGGCACTTCCTTGTGATCGCGCAGCCGGATCATCGCACCCACCACCAGGGCGGCGACCACAGAAATCATCGCCCATGCGACAACCACGATGGCGGCAACCTCGAACGACATAACACCAAGAGTGCCAGACCAGCACCCATTTTTCGACTAAATGACACACTGCCTGCCACCGGATGTTTCCATATGTGACCAAATTGCCGCTTGAGCGCGATGAATGGACACCTACACCCGCGCATTACGCTTTCTCACATGAGTACCGACGGCACCGAAGCCACCTGCGGCCAAACCTCCTGCGGCCAACCTTTCGATCCGACCCAGTGGTCGGCGGTGCCGGGCTTCACCGACCTCACCGACATCACCTATCACCGACATGTCGGTGCGGGCCGGGCCAACGGGATCGTGCGCATCGCCTTCGACCGCCCCGAGGTACGCAACGCCTTCCGCCCGCATACCGTCGACGAGCTCTACCGGGCCCTCGATCACGCCCGGCGCTCGGCCGACGTGGGCACGGTGCTGCTCACCGGCAACGGCCCCAGCCCGCGCGACGGCGGCTGGGCCTTCTGCAGCGGCGGCGATCAGCGCATCCGTGGACGGTCGGGATATCAGTACGCGAGTTCCCACGATAGCGACGTCGATGCCGCAGGGGCGGACGGTGTCGATGCGGCGCGCGTGAAAGCGGAGGGCGGCAGGCTACACATCCTCGAAGTGCAGCGACTCATCCGCACCATGCCAAAAGTGGTGATCGCGGTGGTCAACGGCTGGGCGGCCGGCGGCGGCCACTCACTACACGTGGTCTGCGATCTGACCCTCGCCTCCCGCGAGCACGCACGGTTCAAGCAGACCGACGCCGACGTCGGCTCCTTCGACGCCGGCTATGGCAGCGCATACCTGGCCAAGCAGGTCGGGCAGAAGTTCGCGCGGGAGATCTTCTTCCTCGGCGACACCTACGATGCGCAGACCATGCATCAGATGGGAGCGGTCAACCGGGTCGCCGCGCATGCCGAGCTTGAGGCGACCGCGATCGAATGGGCCAGACTCATCAACGGCAAATCACCTACCGCACAACGCATGCTCAAGTTCGCATTCAATCTCACCGACGACGGACTGATGGGTCAGCAAGTGTTCGCCGGAGAGGCAACCCGACTGGCATATATGACCGATGAAGCGGTGGAGGGCCGCGACGCTTTCCTGCAGAAACGGTCACCGGATTGGGACGCTTTTCCTTATTACTACTGATATCCATCGCTACTGCCCCCGTCACTAACCGGACACGGGGCACGTGCACCCGATACTCTCGTCGCGTTTACCTCCTGTTGACAGCCGCGTCTGGTATCGTCTGAACACCAGATAGTGTGAATTGAATCCCTAAAATTGCAGATTGTGTCTCTCGATATGGACGCGTAGATTCACGAACGGAGCTAAACATGCCGTCTATTCGCGCGCGCCTATCGGGCGCGCGATATGTTGTCGCCAGTGCGTGTGCGGTGTTCCGGATTTCCGCGGCACATCAAACCGATACCGCAACCATCCGCGAGTACCGTTTCGCTCCGGGCCATAGCAATTCGCCTCACAGCAATTCGTCCCGCAGTAGTTCGCCCCGCAGTAGTTCGTCCCGCAGTAGTTCGCCATAGTTCCGAGCAATAACCCACACCCTGTACGCCAGTGCGTGCCACACGCGCATTGCCCCATTTCTGGAGCGGCCGTTCGTGAGCGCACAATCCTCAGATATTTCAGCATCCAATGCATCAGTCACCATTGCGCAGCGACATACTCACACCGGCCACGCACCTATCGTGGATAAACTCCGGCCACGCATCGACGGTGCGCCGATGACGGCATTCTCACGGCGCCGGAAACCGCCCAGAAACACCACCGTGGAATCTTCACGACGATTTGATCAACGCACGATCGGCGTGCTCGCCAGCGAGATCGGCGCCATTCCGCTGATCATCTTGGGATTGGTATCGACGTCGATCATCCCGCAAAACGATAGGTGGCTACTCGCCCTGGTCGGTATCTTTACCGCGATCTCGGTGGTGGTCACGCTGGTTGCCGGGCGTCTGACCGACCGCCAGTTCATCGTGCTCGGTTTCGGCGGTATGGTCGGCGTCGCGGTATCGGCGTACCTGATCGTCGATAGCGGAACCGCATTCGCGGTCGTGGTGCTTCTCGCCGCGGTCCCCGCGTTGTCTGCAATGGAGTCCAAACCCATCGTCGTGCTGGGATTTATCGGCACTGCGGCGGTGCTCGCATGTGTGGTGGTCACGGTGCGTGCTTCCTCGCTGACGGCGCTGACCATCGGCGGCGGCGCCGTCCTGCTGGCGATTGCGGTGCCGACGTACATGGTGACCACGCTGCGCCGACGCCTTACCACACTGCTGGAGACGCAGGCCCAGCTGAGCATCACCGACCCGCTCACCCACGCACTCAACCGGCGGGGGTTACTCGACGGAGCCGCACATCTCTTCCGCACGGCTGAACGCTCGCATCGGCTCGTGGCCTTCGTAGTTGCCGATATCGACTACTTCAAGCAGTACAACGACACCCATGGGCACTCCGCCGGCGACGCGATCCTGGTGGAGATCACCACTACGCTACAAGCGGGTGCCCCGCCGAATTCACTCGTCGCGCGCACCGGGGGCGAGGAGTTCGTTGTTCTCACGGTCGTCGATGACCATCTCGGTCTGGCTCACGTCTGCGAGCAGATCCGCGCGTCAATCGCCGCATCGGGGAACGCAACTGTGAGCGTCGGCGGTGTCTGCGCCGTCATTGCCGAGGCCGATCACGATGCCGCATCGCCGGCGGCTCTGATGGACCAGTTATCGTCACAGGCGGATCAAATGCTGTACGCGGCCAAAGCGCTCGGTCGTAATAGATCTGAGACCGCCTCGCTGGCGATGCTGCGTTGGCGCGATACCCCCGCGGTCACCGACTTCCTCGGAAGTGCACCGGAATCCACTGATGTACCACGATCCGCGCGGCGGGGCGAGGTGCGCCTTAGCCGTTTACGACGCACGCCGCCGGAATCGGCGATGGCGCCCGAGCAGTCCATGGCACCCATGCCGTCGTATCCCCGAATAGCACATGAGGAAGGTGCCATGGTCGAGATCCTGCATCCGGAGTACGACTGCCAGAAGATCAGCGAGCTGCGCGGCGGCGGCAACTATCAATACATCGATGGTTGGACACACGCCGCAGCCGCTTTGAGCGCGCTTGACGGGCTCGAACACGTCGATCCGGATACGACGCCACCGGCCCCCTTTGACGTGTACGACGAGGCTGCGGTGGAGCGACGCTCGCGCTACATCGTCTTTCCGTGGCGTCGCACGATCATCCGGCTCCCCGATGCGGAGCTGTTCTACCGGCTTAAGACGGCGCGTAATCGCTACTTGCTGACGGCTCAGGAACAAGAGAAGTGGGGTCAGTCCCTCATCGCGGTGGCCGGGCTCAGCGTTGGATCATCGGCGGTGAATGCCTGTGCGCTGACGGGTGCCCGGCGTTTTCACCTTGCCGATGCCGACACCCTCGACGTGACAAATCTCAACCGGATCATCGGTTCGGTGTGCGATCTGGGCATCACCAAAATCGATCTTTCCACGCGCCGGACCCTTGAGGGAGATCCGTACTCCACCATCACGCCATTTCCGCTCGGCTACCGCCCGGGTGTCGCCGATGCGTTCCTGGGGATCGGCGGTGAGCAGCGCGCATCGATCGTCATCGAGGAGGTCGATGACATCGCGATGAAAATCGACATGCGCCGACGCGCCCGTGCCGCCGGTATCCCCGTGGTGAGTGCCACCGATGTCGGCGACAACGTGATCCTTGATGTGGAACGGTACGATATCGATCCCGATTATCCGATCTTCCACGGACGCGGTGAATCATTCAGCGCGGGCGATGCCGAAGACCCACAGCAGCGGCTTCGCATGGCCGTGGAGATCGTCGGCGACGTTCTGACACCCAGGATGGCGTATGCCGCCAGTCAGATAGGCCGAAGCGTCGCCTCGTGGCCGCAGCTGGGGTCAACCGCGACTATGTCGGGTGCGATTGTCGCGGCCACTGCTCGAAACATCATCTGCGGCCGCCCGATCACATCGGGGCGATACCGGTTCGACGTTGAGGATGCTCTCTTCGGCGGATACAGCGAACCGTACCGCTGGAATGAGCTCAGTCCCGATCAGCTCACCGCCATGCTGCGATCGGCGCAGGTCCCCCCGCAACCCAGACGGTGACCAACGATCAGGGCCATCGGATGGCGTCCGTATCCGGCGACACCGCGCCGTGCAGCAGGTCGGCATCGGCGCGCATGCGCTCCCAGGTGGCGGCGGTGGTCAGCGACTGCAGTTTCTGCCTGTCCCACCACATGAGTTGAGTGCGGTAACGATCATCGGGAAACGGCGTCGCCGGAATCCTGGCGTCAACGCGACCTCCGCCTGAGTTCCATAGACGCAAAACATGGTCGGCGGCAGTGGCCATCATGTAGCGGACGTCGCACAGCTCGACGATCACCAACCCGAGTCGAGAAAGCTGACCGACGACATCTCTGGCTATCGGTGATCGTTCGTCGGACCAGGCGGTCTTCACTTCGACGAGGCCCTCCGCGAGACGCTCCTCGATCGCGTTCACCAGATGCACCTGCCCCGGCTCACCCGACCACTCTTCGAGCGCATGACTCTGCGCCGCGGCGGTCAGCCAGGGCTGCACTCGCAGTCCGCCGCATACCTTTCCGTCGAAATCTGTGATCGCAAAGAAAAACAGCGTTCCTTCGCCGTCCACAACTCTGTCGTATTCCAATGCGCTTGAGCAGCCATACCTGCGATATGCCTTTTCCGCGCCACTCAGGTATTCGCGCCACAATGCGGGGTGCGACACTGGTGAGCCGATGGTGATGGAAAACTTGGGCATCACCACGCGCCGCGGCAAAATCGCTCGCCTCGCAGTGATTTTCCGGCGCAAGTTTTCATCCATGGGGAGCGTGTCTCTTTCCCAGTCGTAGGTATTGCTGTTCCGTCGAGATACTCACTCGGGTGATCATTCATATCCCCATGTGATCATCGACCCCGCGGAAATCATGCCGATCACACGGGCGGACCATCAGCACACCACCCACCCGCCCGACGCACTCGCGGCATCCAGAAGGCAGCGGACCTTGTTCGACATCCACAGTCGAATGATACGGGCTACTAGCCGTTAAACCGCACCAAATATAAGCAGGCGATACCTGAATCCGTACCGTATTCGTCGCCAAGACTGGAATTAGCCGGAATACCGCAGGCTTGATCAGTCTCCCCAGCCCCCGGCCCCGAGGTCGTCGTCACAGCCGCCCCGGGTGGGGTTTCTGGAACAATTGGATGCATGACAGAAACCCGACCGCCGCCGACTCATGCGTCACCGCACCGCCATCGGCGACGCATCAGCCGGCGGCATCAACGCGAGCGGCGGCGCCGGCTGTTTGTCACCGCGGTCGTCGTGGCGCTTATCCCGGTGACCGCCTTCGTCGTCAGCGGCTACCAGCTCTATCACCGTGAGCATTCAGATCCGTTGCGTAAGGCCGACGCGATCGTGGTTCTCGGCGGTGAACACGACGGCCGCGAAGACTACGGGCTGGAGCTGGCCTACCGCGGATATGCGGATACCGTGGTCATTTCCAACCCGTATGACCAGCCGGGATTCGATCACAGCGGCTCCGACCTGATGCGCAGGGTCTGTAATTCGACTACCGCACGGGTCGAGGTGATTTGCTTCGCCCCCGATCCGTCCACCACTCGTGGTGAGGCGATGTTCGTCCAGCGTCTCGCCAAACAACGGCATTGGCGTTCGGTCATCGTCACCACGTGGCGCTATCACCTGGTCCGGGCACGCTTCATCTTCGGTCAGTGCTTCGACGGCGATGTGGTGATGCACAGCGTGCGACGAAGTTATAACCTTTCGGCGAGTGCCTGGGCCTGGCAGTTCGCCTATCAGGACGCCGGATTGGCCAAGGCCCTCATTTTGGGATGTGAGAAGTAACTATTCCCGTACCCGATGCGAATCGGGGCTATGCACGACCGAAGGGGCCCGGGCGCCCGAGGTGGTACCCCTGCGCATAATCGAATCCCAAGTCTCGCAGGATCTCGATCAGCCCGGCCTCTTCGACCCCCTCCGCGACGGTCCGAGCACCGCTCGCGTGCGCAAGATCGCGGATCGCCCGGGCGACAGCGACGGCGGTTCGGTCCGTGGCCAGCTTTGTGACGAGGGTTACGTCGACTTTAACGATATCGACCGGCAGGTCGAACAGATAGCTCAGCGCCGAGTACCCGGCACCCAGATCGTCGATGCAGATCGTGCACCCAAATTCACTGAGACTCTCGATCGCATGGGCCGCTTCGCTGTCGAGTTCGATCACCCGGTCTTCTCGTACCTCCACCCATATTCGGGACGGTTCGATGCCGGCCCGTCCGATCGATTCAACGATCACGTCCACCGTTGCCGGGTCGATGAGCTGCAGTTCGGAGAGGTTAATGGCGACAAACGAATCCGTCCGTTCAACGGGGAGCGCACCGGCGGCCAGATCACCGATCGCGGTCCGGATACCCGACCGCGTTACCGGGGCAAGTAATGCCGTTTCTTCGATGATCGGGAAGAAATGGGTGGGGCTCAGCGTAATGCCGTCACGATCGCGCCAGCGCATCAGCGCTTCGTGCCCGACGACGCGGAAATCGGATAGGTCAACGACCGGCTGATAGTGCAGATAGAAATCCTGCGGTGTTGCCGCCGAAAGCACCCGACTACGCGCGAAGAGTTCCTGCGCGCCGGCAACCAAGTCCGCATCGGCGAACACCATACGACGGCCCTGAGTCAGTGCGTGGGCCAAAGCCATGTGGGCAAAGCGTTGCAGCTCATCGCGATTAGTCTCGCCACCAAAGTCACGGGAAAGGGCCACCCCCACCCTGATGTCGACAAAGCATGCGATGCCTTCGAAGGTCACCTGTTGGTAGCCGGCCCCGATTCGTCTGGCCAGTTCATCGGCGACATAGCGCCCCTTGGTCGGCGCGCTCAACACAAACGTACGCTCGGCCACGGGCTCCACAATCACATCGACATGCAGCGACCCAACAAGCTCCCCAATCCCGGACTGGACCACCCGCGGGATATCCGATCCCCCAAGGACACATGCCAACTGGTCAAAGGGATCCACCTTGAGTACCGCAACTACTGCGCCGCCCACGTCATCATGAGGTCGCATCAGCCCCCTGTTCAACAGCTTCGGGTCGGTGCCGCTGGTCACCCCTCCCACATTCTGACACCGCACCCTATAGGCTGCACCCAAAAATGGCCAACACCCGCCCCTGCAACAAAAGCGTTCCAGCGCTTGTTCGACAGCGTTCCGGCGCTTGCGCGACTGGCCCCTATTCGCCGATGATCTCCGCCAACTGCTCGGCGTCGGCGACCCGCTCCTTATGGGTTGGCGCGACGAAGGCCGCAAGTAGCCGGGTGACACCGGCCTGGCGGTATGCCTGCACTCGCTCCGCGACCTGCGCGCGTGGCCCGATCAGGCTCATCGCGTTCACGAGATCGTCGGGGATCACCGCCGCGGCTTCCGCCTTTTTGCCGTCGAGATAGAGATCCTGGATGAGCTTGGCCTCGTCGGCATAGCCGTAACGCACGGTGAGCTGATTGTAGAAATTCTTGCCGCGGGCACCCATCCCGCCGATATAGAGCGCGGCCTGATGACGCACCGCCTGCTTGGCGTTCTCGATCTGCTCGGGGTCCTCACTGATGAGTGCCGTTGCCTGGACCACGATTCCCAGCTCCGGTAGCGACGGATCGCGTTTCGCCTTACCCGCGGCCAACGACTCACCGAACGCGACGTCGACGTAGTCGGGGTGGAATAGGAAAGGCTGAAACTCTTCGAACAGTTCCGCGGCCAGTTCGGTGTTCTTTGGCCCAATGGCCGCGAGCAGCATCGGAATGTTTTCCCGCACTGGATGATTGATGATCTTAAGCGGCTTACCCAGGCCGGTACCGCCATCCTCTTTGGTCAGTGGCAAGGTGTAGTGCTTGCCGCGGTATTGCGTCCGCTCCCGCCGCCAGATGAGTCGGCAGATCTCCGCGTTCTCGCGAGCGCGGCCCACCGGATAGTCGTATTTCACTCCATGGAAGCCTTCGACGACCTGCGGTCCCGACGCGCCAATGCCCAAGATGAAACGACCGCCACTGATGTAATCGAGACCTGCTGCGGTCATCGCGAGATTCGACGGGGTGCGTGAATACATCGGCAGGATGCCGCTCTGCAGTTCAATCGTCTCGGTGCGGGCGGCGATGTAGCCGAGTTGACTCACCGCGTCGAAGCTGTATGCCTCCGGCACTGAGATCCGACGCACACCCGCCTGCTCGAAGTCACGCAGATTGTCGATCGTTTCACGAAAGTCGCCAGCATAGTTGATTGGCATACCCAGCTTCATCGATGTCATAAGTCACAATTGTTCCACAGAGCTGGCCGGTCACAGATGGTCCTCGCCACATCGGCCGCATCCGAACCGGTAACCACGCGCGAACATAAACGTGAACACTCGGTGAACACGTCGCGCCCTCCGCGAAACTGCCAGGTCAGTAGGATGATCGAGGAAGATGCGATGTTAGGTGAATCCACGATCGGCATCGCATGATGTGAGCCATGAGCGGAGAGTGGCTAATTCTCGTGCTGTTGATCATCACAGCACTCGGGTTCGATTTCACCAACGGATTTCACGACACAGGCAATGCCATGGCGACCTCCATCGCCACCGGCGCCCTCAAGCCAAAGGTTGCCGTCACATTGTCGGCGATCCTGAACCTGGTTGGCGCATTCCTGTCGGTACAGGTCGCCGCCACGATCACCAAGGACGTACTCAAGCTGCAGCAAACCTCGGGCAGCGGGAAGGGCGATCTGGTGACGGGAATCTCCCCAACCACCGCACTGCTGATCATCTTCGCCGGTCTGGTGGGCGGCATTCTGTGGAATCTCGTCACCTGGTTGTTTGGCCTCCCGTCAAGTTCCTCGCATGCCCTGTTCGGCGGGCTCATCGGTTCCGGCCTGGCCGCCCTCGGCGCTAGCGGAATCAACTGGAACGGCATCTTCTCGAAAATCATCGTCCCGGCGCTAGCGTCACCGTTCATCGCCTGCGCGGTGGCCGCCGCTGGCACCTGGCTGGTCTTCACGCTCACCACCCGCGTCGTCGCCTCTCGGCGGGAAACTGGTTTCCGCACCGGACAGATCGTCACCGCCTCGCTTGTCTCGCTGGCGCACGGCACCGGTGATGCGCAGAAGACCATGGGCGTGATCGCACTCGCATTGATCTCCACCGGCCATCTCTCGGCGTCCTCGGTCAAACATGGTCTGCCCATCTGGGTGGTGTTCTCCTGCGCTGGCGCGATTGCGTTGGGCACTTACCTCGGCGGATGGCGCATCATCCGCACCCTCGGCAAGGGATTGGTGGAGATCAGTTCACCGCAGGGTCTGGCGGCCGAGGCATCGTCGGCGGCGATCATCCTGACCTCCAGCGCCGCTGGCATGGCGTTGTCGACGACGCAGGTCGCTACCGGCTCCATCCTCGGCTCGGGCGTCGGCAAGAAGGGCGCGGAGGTCAGGTGGGCGGTTGCCGGCCGCATGGTCGTCGCCTGGGTCACCACCCTGCCGGCCGCGGGCATTGTCGGCGCCGTCTGCTACTACCTCGGACACCTGCTCGGCAACGTCGCCGGTGCGATCGTCATCTTCGCCCTGCTGCTCGGCGCGGCCGGCTACATGTACTGGCGCGCACAGCAGAACAAGGTCGACGCCAACAATGTCAACGCCAACTGGGATGAGTCCACCAACTCGATCATCCCGGTCGATGCGCCCGCGCCGTCGGCGATGGCCTGAAAGGACAATTGAACTCTCATGGATATCGTTGAATCGATCGTCAAGGTCTTTGCCATCGGACTCGTCCTGGGCGCCGGATTACCCGCACTATTCGCCATCGGGATGGCACTGGAGTCGCGTGGTGCCGGCGAAGCCGGGCCCAACGGAACCACTGTCGGCGCCAATCCCGCGTTACGCGCGTTCGGCTACGTCTTATTCGCGGTAGTCGCCGTCGCGATCGTGATCGGGCTGCTCTGGATCACCCGGCAAACACTGAGCTACTACTTCGACTTGAAGATTTTCCCCAGCTGGGCGTACTCCAAGTAATTCGCGCCGCTACAACGTCCGCACACGATATCGACCCGGAGGAGCCACCATGGCTACCGCATCCCTGTTCGAGTCCGCCGTCAACTGGATCCGCAAAGGCTATCCGGAAGGCATTCCCCCTACCGATTTCCCACCGCTGTTCGCCCTGCTGACCCGCGTACTCACCGATGACCAGATCATGCAGATCGCACTGCAGCTGGCCGGCAAACACGGTATCGACGCACCTCTCACCGAGGAGCGCATCCACGCCGCCATTGCCGCCGCAACCGATCAGCCGCCCACGCAGGAAGAGATCAACCAGGTTGCCAGCAAACTGGCGGCCGCTGGCTGGCCGCTGGCAGTCCAGCAGGATTCGGCCCAGTTGGATTCGGCTAAGGAAAATTCCGAGCTCTAGGCACCAGACGCATACCGCTACCCCCCGGTCCGGCGCCCGCCCTTCGAGGCGGGAGCCGGACCGGCTTACAATTCGCTGCACAAGGATCGCTGCATTGCGTCGAGAGGAGCGCCCGTGGCCGACCGACCGCAATTCCTGAAGAGGATCGTTGACTGGCTGCGGGCCGGTTATCCCAACGGTGTACCCGACCACGATTTCAATCCGCTTCTCGCACTGCTACGACGTCAGCTCACCGAGGATGAGGTCACTCAGGTCACCCACGATCTGATCCGCGAGTCGCCGCGACCACCTGAACCCATCTCCAAGATCGACGCCGGAGTCAAGATCACCGAGGTCACTCAGGAGCTACCGCACGAGGCTGACATCGCCCACGTACGTAAGCATCTCGAAGCGCTTGGCTGGCCCTTCGATGACAATCCGCTCGCCCCGCCCGCGACAACACCCGACAATCTCCCTGGCAGCGATCCCGCGGGCGGCGATACCTACGATGAGGGCGATCGCTGAAAATCCTCCAGCAACTACCACTGCCCGCCGACGCGAGAGTCCTCGACCACACCAGCGAGCTGGCTCAGATCCTCGACGGATCGGCTGCCTACTTCCCCGTCGCCGATACCGCTCCGATCGCGGCGGATGTTTCCGACGCTCTCGGCATCGGCGCGCCCATCCGCTCCGACATTTCCTTGGTCATTGCCACATCCGGAACCACCGGTATTCCCAAGGGCGCACAACACGGACCCTCCTCACTCGCCGCATCGGCTGCGGCCACCACCGACCGTCTTGGCGGGCCGGGCAACTGGCTACTCGCGCTGTCGCCGACACATATCGCCGGCCTGCAGGTGCTGCTGCGTGCGTATGCCGCGGGATTGCGCCCCGCTGTGCTCGATGTCCACGATGGTTTCGATCCCGATGTGTTCGCCGCGGCCCTCGACGGTCTCGACGGCCCGCGACGCTACACATCACTGGTGCCCATTCAGCTACGCAAAGTTCTCGACTCGCCACGCGCCACCGCGGCCCTTGAAAGTGTGGATGCCGTCCTCGTTGGCGGCGCGGCAACTCCTACCATGTTGCTGCGCAGGGCAATTGATGCCGGTATACCGATCATTCGAACCTATGGGATGAGCGAGACCGCCGGCGGCTGCGTCTACGATGGCATCGGTTTACCCGGGGTGTCCGTCGACCTTCTCGATCCGAATCCGCACGGCGTGGGCCGCGTGGTTCTGGCCGGTCCGATGGTGGCGGCCGGCTATCGCGGGTTGCCCGATCACCCGGCATTTGCATCACCAGGCCGTTTCCGCACCGATGACCTCGGACGTATCGATGACGGCGTGCTGCACATCATCGGCCGCGCCGACGAGGCTATTAGTTCCGGCGGGCTCACGATTGTGCCGCAGGTAGTGGAGACCCTGATCATCGAGGATTCCGCCGTCGCCGACTGCGCGGTGGTTGGCCTGCCCGACGAACGGCTCGGTGAAAAAGTCGTTGCGTTTGTAGTGCCATCCGGACGAAACCGAGTCGATGTCAACAGAATTCGTGGTATTGTCGCCGAACGGCTAGGCCGGTACGCCGCACCTCGCGAGGTGATCGAGCTGTCCGCACTACCCACTCGCGGACCGGGGAAAATCGACCGGCGCGCGTTGCGGGAGCGGTTCAGCGGCACACCGGAACGTCCACTGTGACCTTCGGGTGGTCGACCAACGGCTGGATGGGTACCTGCGCCTGTCCGTGTGCCGACGTCGGTTCATCGTAGGTGAGCGTCAGCGTGGAGGTCTGGCCCGGCGCGATCCGCACGAGGGCGGCCGCATAGGGCCGATCATGCAGGGTGGCATCGACATACAGTGGATTCATGCCGTCGACCGTAAGTTGCTTGGTCACCGCGCCTTTGGTGAGAAGCAGTTCTACGTTCACTACCGCAGTGCCTTTGGGTATCTGCTGGCGTGCTCCCCCGTGCCCGATCACGTAGTCGGGCAACGAAAGATTGGTGAGCGTGTTGGTCAGCTTCACGGTTACGGTGCTCCCGCGGGTGCCAGCGGTACACGCCCCCGATGTGTAAGTGATGTCGCGTCGCAGGTAGTAGTCGATCTTGTTTCCTGCCGCATTGCCAAGGGCCACCTGGAGATACGGGGCATCGGTGGCGGAAATCTGATGTGCCAGATCGGTGGTCTCCAGAATGCGCTGCTCGTCGGAGTTGGTGCTGTAGACCATGATCCGACGTTCCGACGCACCCTTGCCCAACGCCTTCAACAGTGCAGACATACTGCCGTGAAAGTGACTGAGTTTGTCAATGACCGATTGAGAGATGGTCTGCAAGTATGCTTTACGTGCGTGATTATCCACCGAGTCGTCGGCTGGGAACCGCACATATGAGGTAGACAGCGTGATCGGGATAACATTATCCGCGGTGATTTTCTCGCCGTTCGGCAACGTGACCGGCCCGATCGCCGCGAGCACATAACTCAGTGCGACCGGATCCACGGCGACAGCGCCGTCGAGGTGCTGGCCGGTTTGCGCTTTCCAGTTCGCGATCCAAATTTGCGCGGCGTCCCGGAAATCCGGTGAGAGATTGTTGTTTCGCCAGTCGGTGTAGGGGCGGTAGGACGAGTAGATGTCGCCGTATTGCTCGCCGAGATCAATCTGGGGCGTCGCCGGGTTTTTCAGCACCGAGTTCGCGCCAAGGGTTACCGCGGTAATTCGGCCGCCGACGGCATTGAGGATGCCGAATCCGCCGACCAAACCACCGGTTCCGCGCGATTCCGACGGAGTCTGTACTGCCAGAAAGTAATTGCGCGGCCCGTTTTTGCCGAGCATGCCCGGCACGAGTTGCGCTGCGACATTACTGCCGTTCAGCGTCGCCGACGCATCCTCGACCTGGGCTTTGAGCGTTGTGCGTGCCTGCGCTACCGCACTCGACCAGCTCGGGGCGATCGCCCCGACCCGCTTGCCGATCTCTTGCGACTTCGCCGCGAGGGCGGCCAGCTGCGGTTGTGCCGCAGCGATCGGCACGGTGTTGATCGTGGCGCCATTGCGGATCTTGTTGGGGCTCAGTACCGATGCCAATTTCGCCGACGGAACCAGCACCTGGGAGGCGTAGTCGGAGACGGCGTCGCTCATCTGCTGAACCGATCGCAGTGGGCTGCCGAGCCACGGGACCCAAGCCACCGCCGACCACACAATGCCATGGGTTCTATCGGCCGCGGTTTTCGAGCTGACTGCGGCCGACTCCGCGGCCTGCTGTGCACCGCCCTCGTCGCCCGCCAGCACCTGACTGCGGGCCTCGGCCGCTGCGGTACGGGCCGATTCAACGTCACCTTTCACCGCCACGACCGATACCGCGAGCCATACGAGAGCCGCGATGACGAGCACCGCGATCACCCCTATCGACACGAACAGCCGACTACGCAGCAACCGGCGCGGCCACGACCCCTTCTGGTCTTCCATCGATCAGCTCACTCCTGACTTCTCGTCGCGGGCCAACCACGCCACCACATCATCCACTCTGGGCAGAATATCGTTGTATACCCGCTCATAATCCGATTTGGGTTTGCCCATCGGGTCGGCGATATCCAGATGTGCCGAATTGGTATCGACACGGCCGCGGTTAGCCATGATGTCGGAAAGTGTTCCGATCTCGGAAAGTTCAGCGAACTCGGTGAGCGTAAACATCCTCTTCCACCGTGCCGGCGCCATCCGCTGGCATGCGGCCCGGTGATCGCGGGTCATGCATAACACGATGTCGGCGGCGGCAATGATCACGGGCCGCAGATAACGTGATTCGAATCCTGTTGCATCGAAACCGTGTTCGGTGAGCACCTCGACGGAGTGCGGGTGCATCGGCTGCCCGTTGACTGCGGCGACACCCGCGCTCGACACACTGATCGGGCACCCGGCACGCGCCGCCACCTCACGCAGGATGCGCTCCCCCATCGGTGATCGGCAGATGTTGCCGGTACACACGAATAGGAACGACGACGCCTCATTCACCGCTGCTCCTCCACCTTCCGGGCGATCTGCCGCATGATCTCCGGATCGCCGAGTTCCCCATGCGCCGCGTCCAATAGCACGATCTCCACGGCACCGCCCGTCTCCGGCACACCGCCCACCTCCCTTGCCCATGCCTGTGGGTCGGGATTGTCGGTCGCCGCAATGTAGAGCACCTTACCTATCGGAACGGGGGCGAGGCGATAGCTGCGCACCGAATCGGCGAGAACCACGGTGCGTGCGTCAAAGAGCGCCACCAATTCCGGATAGCGATCCAGCGCCTGCGTGCGCAACTCGGAGTCAAGACGCAGTTCGTCGTCGGGGGCATCACGTAATTCCGTGGGAGTCCGCGCATCCAGCAATACAAGCAACTCCACCGCGGCTCCGGCGGCGACGAGCTGACGGGCTATCTCCTGAGCGATGGCTCCGCCGAGTGACCATCCGACGAGCCGGTATGGTCCCTCGGGTTGAACGGTGCGCATCGCACGAACGTGCAGGGCTGCGATCTCACCGAGGGAGTCGGGCATCTGCAGGGTCGGGTCAATGAGTTCGGGTAGTTGCAGCCCTACCACTCGTAACGTACGCAGTGCCGCCGCCAGCGGGCGGAAGGGTTCGGCCACTCCGGCCGCGGTGTGCACACACCACAGGAGGGGTTTCTCGCCACTATCGGGGGCCGATAGTTCGACTATCCGGGCCTGCTGCACGCCGTGCGGGGAATCGACCAGACCGGCGATCTCGCCGGGCGTCGGGTGGGCGAACAACTGGTCGGCAGGCACGGCAACCCCGGTCCGTGCGTGGATCTCATCGCGTAATGACAGCAGCGCCAAGGAATTTCCGCCGGTGGCAAAGAAGTCGTCGTCGAGGCCGACAGGTATGCCAAGGACTGCGGTGAAGGCGGCTACGACGGCCCGTTCGGTCATCGTCTGCGGCGCGCGCAGCACCTGCGCCCAGGTGGGCTCAGGCAGACGTTTCCCGTCGAGTTTCCCTGCCCCCGACAATGGCAGCTCGGCGAGTGCAACGATGCGTCCAGGCACCATATGCCGCGGCAACAGCGTGCGACACGCCGCGTCGAGATCGGCCACCGAAGTATCGGACACCACATAGGACACCAGCGTCTCGCCCGCCGGACCGGCGCGCAACACGGTTGCCGCCTGTGTGGCGCCCGCCCTGCGGAGCACCGCATCAATCTCGGCGGGCTCCACTCGCTGCCCGCGAATCTTGAGTTGCCGGTCGCCACGGCCCACATAAACGAGTTCGCCCGAGTCCGTATCCCAGCGCATCAGATCGCCGGTGCGGTAAAGCCGTTCGCCACCTGGTCCGGCAACGAAGCGGCTGGCGGTCAGCCCAGGGTCGGCCAAATATCCGCGTGCCAAGCCGGTTCCCCCAACATAGAGTTCACCGGTCACTCCGGGCGGTACCGGTCGCAGCGCGCAATCAAGCAGCACAGCGCCGATTCCGGGGCGGGGCACGCCAATCCGGATCTGCTCGCCCGGCCGCGTATGTGCTCGGGCGACAGTCACCGTCGTCTCTGTCGGGCCGTAAATGTTGCATACGCTGGTGTGGTCGCTCCATTCGTCGACGAGGTCGACGCTCAGTGCTTCTCCACCGAAGTAGACCAGGCGCAGCGAGTCGAGTGCCGCCGGGTCGAGAGTGCCGGCTACCGACGGTGTCATCCCGACCACGCTCACCCGCTGGGCACGCAGCCACTGCGCGAGTTCACGGCCACCGATGATGTCGGCGGGTATAACCACCAGCGTCGCACCGGCGCTCAGTGGCAGCAGGATGTCGTGGAATGTGGCGTCGAATCCCGGACTGAATGCCATGCCGACACGATCGTCAGCGACGACATCACCGAGTCCGGCCACGCGATGAATACCGCGATGGGGTACACCAACGACATTCGGTGTGCCGGTGCTGCCCGAGGTGGTGATGATGTAGGCGAGGGAATCCCGCGATACCCGTGAAATAGGTTCGGACTCAACCGGTGTGGTCGGCTGATCCGGTATCGAGTCGAGAACGACGGCGCCGGTCGCCTCGATCATGCGCTCGATGCGGGCCGTCGGATAGGTGAGGTCGACGGGGACACAGACGCCGCCGATGCGGGTAACCGCCCACAATGCGATCACCGATTCGATCGAGCGGCCGATCGCGACAGCGATCACGTCGCCGGCACCCAGACCTCCCGACCGCAGCGCACGCGCCGTTTCCGACACCCACCAGTCGAATTCGCGGTAGGTCAGTGCGCGGGTGCCGTCGTCGAGTGCGATACGAGTGGGATGGTTGACGATGGCCGACATTAACAGATCCGACAGCAGCACAGCGTGATTCGGAGTGGACTGGCCCCCAGTAGCACGGTCGTCGACGAATTCCCGCTCGTCGTCGGCGAGTAGCGAAACGCTGGCGAGCCGGCGATCTGCATCGGACACCACTATTTTTGCTGCAGCTAGAATTCGGTCGGCAATACGGCCAATGAAGTCCGCGTCGAAGAGGTCCGCCGCGTAGTTGAGTTGCAAGCGGAACTCCCCGTCCTGCTCCGCCATCACAACGTGCAGGTCGAATTCGCTGCGGGAGTCGAGGAAACCCTCCCCGTGTGTTTCACTGCCGAGAAGCGACTCGACGGGGGTGGCCGAGGACGTCGAGAAGGCAATCTGCACGAGGGGGTGGCGGCCGGGTTCGCGCGGCGGATCGACGAGGGCCACCACATCTTCGAAGGCGATGAGCGCGTTGTCGACCGCCGCCAGATCTGCATCGCGGACCTGTTCCAGGAAGTCCGCGACGGTCCGATCCGGGTCAATTCGGCTGCGTAACACGACGGTACAGACGAGCATTCCCACTGTGCCCGCGCTCTCCAGGTCACGTCGCAGGGAGGTCGGCGTGGCAACAGCGACATCGTCGGTGCCCGCCTGCGCACCGAGTGCGAGCGCGGTGGCCGCGTGCAGGATATGAAAGGTACTGGCACGATGCCGACGCGCAGCGGCGATGACCGACTCGGAAAGCTCCGCGCCCAGGCTGAAGTCCGCTGTGCTGGTGCGTAGATCGCGGACCGCAGGGCGGGCGGGTACGAGGTCGAGGACGCCACTGTAGCCGTCGAGTGCGTGTGCCCAGAAGTTCAGTTGTCCGTCGTGGGTGGCCAATTCTTCCGCTACCAGCCGCCGGGTGAGTACATCGAAACCGATAGGTAATGCGTCCAGCGCGGCGCCAGCGAATAGCGCGGTCAATTCGTTGTACACGATCGCCGCGGACTCACCGTCGAACGCGATGTGATGGGCGAGGATCATCACGGCCGTTGGGGTGTCGGCGTCGCCGAGGATCCAGACCCGCACCGGCGGCTCGACGGTGAGGTCGAAGGGTTCGGCGAGATCCTCGGGGCGCACGGTGTCACGGATTTCGGGCTGCCAGTGCCCGAGGATCTCCTGGCGCGGCCCGTCCGGCGTGGCACGGTATCGGGTACGCAGCGCGGGATGGCGCACCACCACGGTTCGGATAGCGTCGAGGACCCGTTGCCGGGCGACCCCCGCAGGTATGGGCACCAGAGTGGGTACAGCGTAGATCGGCACCTCGCTCAGCAATTGGGCACTGAGCCACATCCGTCGCTGAGTGGGCGCCAGTGGCAACTCTCCAACCCGACTCCCGGCGCCGGCTGCAGTGGTGGCGCCTGCCTCCCCGACACTCGAATTTTCTTCTACCGCAATCTCTATTGCGGCGGCGAGGCCGGCCGCGGTCGGATTTTCGAATACCAGCCGCGTAGGTATGCGCACATCGATCCGCCGGCTCACCTCCGACGCCATTCGCGTCGCCGATAACGACGTCCCACCAATCATGAAGAAGTCGTCAGCTGCGCTGACAGAGACACCGAGCACCTCGGCCATCGCCTCGATGACCATGGCGGTGATACCTGCTGCCGCAACGCGCCCTGGTGCGTCGGCATCCACGGGCGCCACATCCGCTACCGCAGCCGCATCCGCATCCGCCAACGCCGAGGTGTCGTCGACGACGCCGCGGTGCAGCGCAGGAAAGGGTCGATACTCATCCTGAGCCGCTGCCCTCAGCATCCCCAGATACTCATCGAGTAGTGTCTCGGCACGCTCGGCGGAGAGGCGCTGTGAGTACACCAGCGTCACCGCGAGTTCCGATGTCGCGTCATCGGAAATGAGTACTTCGAGGTCATATTTGGCATCGATGGCAGTGCCCGGCGACGCCACCACGGCAGCCTGCGCCCCCGATATCTCGCCCAGTCCTAAGTCACCTGAAATGGTGGGCAGCACATCCTGATTGACTAAAAGTACAGAGATAAGCGGGTCGCTGCCGCTGCGGTCATCCGGCGCTACGGCACGCGCCACCGACTCATAGGGCACACCGCTGTTGGCGCTCGCAGCGAGTGCGGCTTCACGTACCGCATCGACCACTGCACCCACCTCGGTATCCGGCGCGGTGCGCGTGCGCAATGCGACGGTGTTCACGAACATACCGACGACCGACTCCCATTCGGGTGCCGACCTCCCGTGTACCGGTACGCCGATCACTGTGTCCCACGTCCCGGTTAACTGCCCGAATGTGGCGACGAGCGCGGCATGCGCGACATGAAAAACGGTGGCTGAGTGCCGATTCGCCAACTCCCGCAGTCGCGTGACCACTGTACCGTCAACGGTGCGGGATACACGCGCGGCGCGGCCGGGCAGTTCCCCCACCCGGTCCAGGGGTAGACGTATCGGTGCGGCGCCGGCCAATGCCGTTGTCCAGTAGTCCAGCTCCCGCGAGTAGCGACTTCCCGGGGTATCCGGATCGCCAAGCCATTCATGCTGCCACAAGGTGTAATCGGCGTAGGTGTGCCCAGATTCGATTACCTCTCCACTCAGGGCGCGCAGCACATCACCGAATAGGATGCGCATCGACCAGCCGTCGACCGCGATGTGGTGAAGTACCGCGGCGAGAACCGCTGATCGCCGATCCCCGTCGGCATCCGGCGCGACCCGCAACAGTGCCACCCGAAATCCCGGCTGCGATGCCAGGTCGAATGGTGCGGACACGTACCTGCCAACCGCAGACTCCACGTCGCTTCCGGCGATGTCACTTATCTCAAGCACTGGCCCTTCGGCCGCCGGCAAGATCTTCTGCACCGGTCCCGATGGCGTGTCGCGGTACACCGTTCGCAGCACCGGGTGAGCGGTGACGACCATGTTGATCGCCGACCGCAGCGTCGCGATGTCGACATCTCCGTCGAGACGAATCACCAGCGGGACGTGATAAGCCGTGGACATCGGGTCATATTGGTGATGTATCCACATGCGCCGCTGCGGATACGAGAGCATGAGCCCGTCGGGAGCTGGTCGCGGTGCCGGTATCGCGGGCGTATCGTCGCGTTGGTCGGCCACGGCCTCATCGAGCCAGGTCGCGACACCAGCGATGGTGCGCGCGTCGAAGAGCACTCTGACACCGATATCAACACCAACCGCCGCCGACAAACGTGAGGTCACCTGCGTCGCCGAGAGCGACGTACCGCCGACGGAAAAGAAGTCGGTGTCGGCGTACAGCGAGTCGACGGACACCTCAAGCACCTGCGCCAGCACGCCCGCCACCAAATGCTGTGAGACACCTTCGAGTTCGATACCACTCTCGACATCGGCGGCAGCTAATCCCGCCAGATCGGGTTCGGGGAGCCTCGTAAAATCGGCCTTACCGGTAGTACCGAGCGGGAGTTCGGCAATTGGCACCACAATCCCGGGAATGATACTGCGCGGCAACACATGCTCCAGCTCACGGCGCACCCGCTCGGGTACCATCGTTACCCCTGGTTCGGGCACCACCCAGGCGACGAGTACCTTCTCCCCCACGGCGGTAGTGCGCACCGCCGTCACCGACGTAGATATGTTGTCCAATCGCGATAGCGCGGCATCGATTTCGGCGGGTTCGAGCCGTACCCCGCGAACCTTCACCTGATCGTCGGTCCGGCCATGGATCACCAGGGTGCCATCGACACGTCGATGCACCAGGTCACCGGTCCGGTACATGCGGCCCCCGCTCCCCGCGATATCAGCGACGAAGGCCGCCGCCGTTGCCGCCGGGGCGTTGAGATAGCCCTGGGCCACGCAGTTTCCGGAGAGATAGAGCTCGCCGACGGTGTAGGCGGGCACCGGGCGCAGCCGTTCGTCCAGAACGTGCATACGCACGCCGGATAGCGCAGTGCCGATCACCACGGAACCGGTCCAGCCAGCGGTGAACCGGGCACTACTCACGGCAACGGTCCCCTCGGTGGGACCGTATTCGTTGCTCAGCGAGCGATCCGACGGACCCCCAACCCAATCACGGATCATGCCCGGACCCAACGGTTCTCCACCGACCGCGACATGCCGGACGCCGGGCAGTTCGGCGGGATGCAGGGTCGCCAGAATCGATGGAGTGGAGAACAACATGGTGACCCGATGCTCGATCACCACCTCACGCAGCTCATCGCCTGCGATCACCTCCGGCGGACAGATCACGATGGTGGCACCGGTAACCATCGGCGGCACCAAACCCATGAGATGCGCATCGAATCCGGTTGCATACGTGTGCAGTATGCGATCGTTTTCCGTCAGCTGCAGGCGCGCGGCGGTGTCGCGGGCCCATCCGCTCAACCCACGGTGGGTCACCTCGACGCCCTTGGGCGTGCCGGTAGTTCCCGAGGTGAACGTGATGTAGGCGACGTGGTCGGGATCAAGCGGCCGGACGCGTTCGGCGGGATCGAACACCGCCTCGTTCGCACCAGACCTAGCAGTACCGTTCAGTTCGCGGCCATCTGGTTGGACGCCGTCCAGTTCGATGATATGCAGGGCAGAGCCCGCCGCGGCTGATAGTCCTCCGGGGAGCCGATGGCTACTCAGGGTCAGCACCGCGACCGGGTGGCTGCGTTCGATGATGCCCAGTCGCCTTGTCTCCGGATCTGCCGGATCGACGTTGACAAAGGCGGCACCGGATCGTGCTATCGCGAGGGACGCGACGATACCGAATACCGACCGCGGGAGATGCGCCACCACGACGTCTCCAGGACCGATCCCCCGGTCGATGAGCTGGCGCGCCAGGGCGGCGGACAGCCGATCAACGTCACCATTGGTCAGTCCACTGCCATAGCCCGGGAAATGATGTTGTCCGTCAATGATTGCCAGCGCATCGGGTTGCACCCTCAGGCGCGCGTCCAGGAGAGCCGCCAACGTCTCGACGGGTGGCACGTGGGCCTGGGCCGGTGTCATGGCGCCGGACATCGCGAGGAGATCGTCCACCACCCGATCCGGTTCTGCGGCACCGCGTTCGAGCACGTCAACCACCAGGCGGCAGAGGGCATCGAGGCGCTGGGTGTCGGCGACCGCGTCGGAGCATGCCATCGCCAGATGCATCTGTCCGTCGGTCCGGAACAGGGAGATGTCGATGCCGAAGAGCGGCGCGCCGAATGCCTCGACGTCATGCGTCGCCGCCAACCCCGCCAGTTCATCGGGCAGCACTCCGAGAGCGATCTCGAACAGCGGGGTACCCGCACCGAGATGCTGCGGGTCGGCGAGCGCGGTGATCTCGGCAAGCGGCAGGTCGGAGTGGGCGATCGCGCCGAGATCGATCTTGGTGATATGCGCGAGCAGTTTCGCGAAGGTCTGGTCGCGGTCGATCGGGGTGTGTAAAGGGATAGCTCGGGCGAATTGGCCAGCTACACCCGCTAATTCCGGTTCGGTGCGCCCGGAGACCGCAGTCACCAGGGTGACTACAGAGGTGTCGCTCTGCGCGGCGAGAACGGCGGCGAGGGCCGTGTGTACGGCGATGAACGCAGTGGTCTGCTTCTCGAGTGCGAGAGCATCGACCGCGGCGGTCGCCTGCTGGTCAAGAACCGAGTAGACGCGGTGGATGCGAGTGCTTTCCCGAGCCGCTGCGGCCGCGAGGTTCACCTCGGGTAGTCGTAGCGCCTGGATCGGCGTCGCGAAGGTGGCGCGCCAGTGGTCGACGAGTTCGGGTCGGCGCAAGCTCAGCGTCGCATCCCGCCACATCGTGTACCGCCGGTAGTCGATACCGGCATCCCCGATACGTCCGGAGTCCCCGGTAAGCAGCGCCGTCAGTTGCGCACGCAGGATCGCGGCGGATTCACCGTCGACGGCGATATGATGTACCGCGCCCACAATCCATGTGCGCCCATCGGATTCGCGAACGTGCACTCGCCACGGCAGGGATTCCGCCAGATCGATTGGCGCGAGGGTCGAGTCGGGGTCGACAGAGTCCAGCGCGGCCCAGTGTGCCGCGACCTCGTCGTCGTTCCACCATCGTTGATAGGGCACACCGTCGTGCGTGGGATAGCTCATCCGAAGCACATCGTGCCGCAGCACCAGCGTGCGTAGGGCTTCCATCGCGCGTTGCGCGGTCGACGGCACCGGCAGCGCGAAGGGCATGAGGAATCCGGTGAAGCCAGGTTCGGCCTGCCATCGCAGCCACAGGTCGAGTTGCTCAGGGGTCAGCGGCGTCCGCGGCGGCACCTCGCCCATCGCGGTCAACGCCGGACCGACAACGGGTTGGGTTGTGCCCGCGAGGAGTTGCGCGAGGTGCTCGACAGTCGGCCTGTCGAACACGTCGGTGACCGCGATCGGGTAGCCCTGATGGCTCAGCGTCGCGGCGAGCCGCGCGGCTGACAGGGAGGTGCCGCCGACGACGAAGAAGTTGCTGTGCGGGGCCAACTCCGGCACATCCTCGCCGACGGTCTCACGCATGGCCGCAGCGACGATCTGTTCACTGGCGGTGAGCGGGCGGGTTGGGCCGGGAGTGGGCGGCAATTGCTCAAGGAGCGCCCGCTGATCGAGTTTGCCGGTGTCGGTGAGGGGCCAGCGGTCGATGATGCCGATCCGGCTCGGCACCGCATGCGCGGGCAAGATGGCGGTGGCCGCCGAGTGCAAATCCTGTTCGGTGACATCGGTGAAGCCATCGCGTAACGCGAATGCGATGAGCCGTTCGTCACCCGGCCGGGCGCCGGTTGCGACCAGCGCCCGCGTCTCAACGACTCCGGGGACGCCGCGCAACGCCGCCGCGACCTCGGTCAGTTCGATGCGATATCCGCGTAACTGTATTTGGTCGTCGGTACGGCCGAGGAATTCGATTCCGGCGTCGAATGTTTCACGGACAATGTCGCCGGTGCGGTACATCCGTGCGCCGCTGCCATCCGGATCTGCGACGAAGCGCACGGCGGTCAGTTCCGGCCGGTTGAGATAGCCGAGGGCCAATTGCGGCCCTGCTACGTAGAGTTCGCCACGAGCTCCGGTCGGCACACGCTGACCGCGCTCGTCGCGAATGGCCCACTCGATTCCGGCGATCGGCGCCCCGATCAGCGTGCGAGAGTCATTGATATCGAGTCTGCCGACGGTGAGGTTAACCGTGGTCTCGGTAGGCCCGTACATCGCGATCAGTTCGACGCCTGGATGGGCATGCGACCATGCGCCAAAGGCCGGTGCCTGGATGGACTCACCGCCGAGCATCACCATCCGCAGCGATGCGAGATCATCCGGGTGCTTGGTGTCGATCATCGGATCGACAAGCCTACTGAAAGCAGACGGGGTCTGACACAACACCGAAATATGTTGTGCTCGAATCTGATCCAGCAGCTCCACTGGATCCAGCGCGGTACGCCGGGTAACGACGGCGACTGACCCGCCCGATGCCAACGCCCCGAATATCTCCCACACCGACACGTCGAAGCAGTAGGAATGCACCCAGCCCCACACATCGCCGGCACGCACGGCGACCGCAGCGAGGCTGGCACCGAGCATGGCCGCGAGATTAGTCCGGGTCACCACAACACCTTTGGGGGTACCGGTGGAACCGGAGGTGTGGATGATGTACGCCGCGTTGGGTTCTCGTCGGGCACGCCGCAGACCTGGTCCGGCCACGATCGACATACCGTCGTTGATCAGCGCTGCCGGGTCGGTTTCGGCCAGAATCAGGTCGACTCGGGCCGTCGGGTATTGCACGTCGAGCGGCACATACGCCGCCTCGGCCAGCAGCACTCCGATGATCGCGACGATCGTGTCGGCAGAGCGTGTCATACGCAGTGCCACACGGTCACCCGGCCGTACGCCGATACCACGCAGATTGTCGGCGACCTCGCGGGCACGGGTGAGAAGTCCGGCGTAATCGATCCGTACGCCGTCGTCGACGACAGCGGGGGCGGAGGGAGCGGCGTGCGCATGCGCGATGAGTGCTGCGATCGGGTCGATCGGCTCAACCGGATCACTGCGCACCGCGCGTGGCGCGCGGGCCACACGCGGGGTGCACTCACCCACCGCCGCGGTGTCTTCGGCGTGCGCGAGGATGCCGATGGTGTCCACGAACCGGTCGAGGATCTGTTCGGCGGCTGCGGTATCGATACGTTGTTCGGCGGCAGCGAGGGTGATATCGAATCCGTCACCGTCGTCGATGACGGTGACTTCCAGTGTGGTCCTGGCCTGTCCGGTGGTCAGCGGCCGCACTGAACGTAGGAGCGGATGCGCGGTGAGGTCGGGCCGATCGGTCTCGTACGCCAGAATCACGTCCGGCAGACCCGAGGGAGCGGCGGCGGCGAAGGTCGTGGCGTCGGCGAGTTCGGCGGCTGAAGCAGCAAGTGCCGACGGCACCGTGGCCGCCCGAATACCGACCGCGCGCAGCGGAACGGTTTGTACGAACATCCCGACCTGTTCAAGTTCAGCACTTGTGTGACGGCCCGCGACAGGAACTCCGATCACGACATCGTCGATACCGGTGATTTCGCTGATCACAGCGGCAAGCGCGACCCGCATGACGGCGTGCGGGGTGGCGCGCGCCCGCGCCGCCCGCGCGATGGCTGCGTCACGAACGCTGCGCTCGGCCCGGCGATGAAAGTAGCGGGCGGGTCCCGCGGTAGGACCTGTCCGCTGGTGACGGTCGGCGCGAGCACCGGGTTCCGGCAACGGCGTGCGATAGGGTGCGTCCTCTAAGACTTTTTGCCAATACTGCTGCGCTAGAGCACTATCCACAGATCCAACGACATCTCGCCGGGCGATTGCCGCGGCGAATCCCGGTGCCTGCGCAGACCATTGGGGCGTGCGGGAGTCTAAGCGCGCTGCGGCGGCCACCGCGAAATCGCGTAAGAGAATGAGGATGGACCAGGCGTCGAAGGCGACGTGATGTCCGATAAGAACGAGTTTTGTGGCGCTGTCACCTGAATCGTCAACAGCAGCGTACCAGGGTAGATCAAACTCCGGATCGAGCGGAGTGGTCACAATACGTCGGATCGCGTTCTCGTCCAACATCATTCGTGTCACCGGAAGGGCAATCCGCTCAGGCTCCCGGACCCGGGCGATTATTTCACCGCCCTCACTGGGAAACTGCGTACGCAACACATCGTGGCGGGTAGCGAGATCACGTAGCGCCGCCCGGATCACCGCGTCGTCGACCACAGGATCGAGCTCCACCTCGATCGCGAGGTGATAGGCAATGTTCGTCGGATCGATACGGGTGATCAGACAGATTTCCTGCTGGGCGCGGGTGGGTGTGTAACTGGTGCGCGGCGCCGATCCGGCGACCGCTGCGATATCTGATTGCGCCCCGGCTACAACGTCGGCGAATTCACGCACGGTGGTCGCCGCGTTGAGTCCATGCAAGGGTATGGTGCAGTCCAACTGTTCACCGAGACGGGCCGCGATCTGCATCAGGGTGAGCGATGTCGCACCGAGTTCGAGCACGGTGGCATCCAGCGGCGGGTCAACGATATCAGTAGCTGCGGATATCGCATCCACGACGGCGCGTTGTGTCGGGGTCAGATCCTCGTCTTCTGCTTCCGAATCGGTCAGTGCCGCTTTGATAGTCGTTGCAACAGTGCGTCGATCCGCCGCAAGCTCCGCCACAATAACGATCCGTCGCGGCCACATCACGGTGGGCAGCAATGCCGCAAGATGGCGTCGAACCTGTGCGACCACATCGACATCCGGGCCGGCGGCCACCGTTGCGCCCTGGGGCGCGACGATCGCAAGATCGAATCCGTCCCGCGTCGCATTGGCGACCGCCACCGCCCCCGATACGTATTCCAGTTGCAGGGCGGCTCGTTCAACGTATTCGAGCTGCACGCGCTCACCTTTGATGACGAGCTGATTTTCGATCAGTCCGTGTATACACACCGCACCGGTACCCGGGTCGATCCAGCCAAACTCGGTGACCGGCAACCCTTCCCGATGCAGCGTGCCCACGATACCCCGCGGAACCGGTCGCCCCTGACTGTCAACGATCCGGATATCGGAGTCCGGCTCGTCCGGCAACGCCGCGTCACCAGGTACCGGCGTGTCCCCGAGTAACGGGATATCCCTCAGCAGCAGCTCCGGATTCTCCTGGATCGCATGCGCAATCGCATCGATCATCGCCACCAGTTGCCGATGATGGACGTCCACATCCGCTTGGCTATACCGATTCGGATTGGCTTCGAGATCGAGTATCAACCCGCCGTTCTTGGCGGCCGGGTACACGTTGATCGCCAGATCGTCGACCGGACCTGTCGTCAACACGTGAAAAGTAGCGCTTGCTTCCCCGCAAGCGAATCCCCGTTCGAACAGCATGAAATTCAGCATTACCGCGGAAATTCCACGCGCCCCGGGTGGCCGATGCTCACCGGCCTCCGCGAGATCAGCGAGAATCTCCTCGTACCGGTAACGCTGGTGCCGTAACGCACCCATCATCGCCGTCTGTGTCGCCGTCACCGCCTCGTCGACCGTCATCCGCCGCCCGACGCCGGTGCGTAACGGCACCACATTCGATACCGGCAGCGGGGTACGCCGCAGTGCTGCGGTCGTGCGCGCGGCAACCGGCAAGTTGACCACAACATCGTCACTCTCGCTGGCCCGGCCGAGATATGCGGCCAGCGCCGCGGCGATGATCACTGGCACAGACGCGCCGGCCCCGTGCACCGCCGCGAGCGTGTCCGCCGGCAACTCGGCGGTGGCGTGGCGCGCAACGGCGGCCGCCGGTCCAACACTGTGTGACAGTGTTTGTGGCAGGGGAAGCCCGCTGAGCGCCTCACGCCAATACGCCCTGTCGGCGGCCCGACGCGACGACTGCCGGTACTGCGCGTCGGCCAGTGCCGGCGCACCAAAGTCCGGTGGAGACTTCTCGACCAACGCCTCGCCAGCGAGGACCGCGGTGTATGTCGCGAAAAGAT
This sequence comes from Gordonia sp. (in: high G+C Gram-positive bacteria), assembly GCA_047605305.1. Lineage (GTDB taxonomy): Bacteria > Actinomycetota > Actinomycetes > Mycobacteriales > Mycobacteriaceae > Gordonia. Next base: position 22,268 of record JASGFW010000007.1, on the reverse strand, counting down.
CCACACAGAATTCTTTGCCGGCAAATCCGTCTGCCAGCAGGTGATGGATGCGGTTGTAGAAGAAGAATCGGTCGTCAGCCAGTTGGATCAGCCACGCAGTTGCCAGCCGATCCCTGCGCGGATCACTCGGATTTGAATAGTCAGTAACCATCAAATTCATGGCCGCAGACCAGGGATCGCGTTCCGATCGGAGATCTAGGTATGCGGGGCTGTGATGAAGCAAAGAATCATATTTGCCCCGTATCTCACCATCCACGTCCTCGAATCCGACTTGCAGGAATCGGGTCTGCGTAGTCCAGGTTGACGCAAATCGCATGAAGCGATCCACATCGACGGTTCCCACCAACTCCGTGTACTGAGCGATACACAGCGGTGTGTCACCGAGCGCATCCTGCGACCGCATGAGCGCACGTTGGGTATCGTTCAGCGGAAAATACACGACCCGCGACGCCATCACTGAGCCGTCCATCTACGAATACGCCAACGCCGCGCTCGGCCACGGCATGATCCGATCGCCGTCACGTAGGTTGAGTGATCGTCGAGCAGCCGACAGGCCGCTGTGTCAGCGCGCTCGATCACGCAGCCGCTGGCTTCAACGACACTGCCCGCATAGCCATTAGACCGGATTCCGCTCCGCGACAGGCTCGGCACGGTAATAGCCGACTCCATATCCGTACTCCGAGTTGACGAACGACGCACCGTTGAGAATCGTGCCGGCAAATCGCGCGTGAACAGACTGGATTTGTGATGCTGCCGCGGCCAATGCCGGACGCCGAGTGACGCCGAAACGCGACACCAGCAGCACGCCGTTGCAGAATCGTGAACAAATGGAGGCATCGGCCACCGGAAGGATGGGTGTCGAGTCGATCACCACCAGGTCGTATTCCCGTTCGAGTCCCTTAACGAGACGCTGTGCTTTCTGCGAACCGAGAAGTTCGGCGGGGTTGGGCGGCAACGGACCACACACAAGCACGTCGAGATTGGGGGTACCGGACGGTTGCACAACATCGAGTGGATTGACGTCACCCATCAGGCAGGAGGTAAACCCGACTTCTGAACTCACCCCCAACCTATCGGCAACGGTGGGCCGGCGAAGATCGGCTTCCAGCAACAGAACCCGACGTCCGTCCTCGGCGAAACACGCCGCCAAGTTGAGCGCCGTGGTCGTCTTACCTTCGCCCGCTACCGCGCTGGATACCAGCAGGCACGTGATCGGGGTATCGACGTTGATAAAGGAGAGATTGGTACGAATCCGCCGATACGACTCCCCCGCAGCACTGGTGCCGAGGCTGAAATCAAGCACCGAACGCGCGTTGAGTGCATCATCCTGCGGCACCGAACCCAAAACGGGTGCATCGACAACCGTCTGCACATCTTGCTCACTGCGCACCCGGGTATCCAGACGCACGCGCAACAGCAGCAGCAGAATCCCCCCGACAACTCCTAAGAGGAAACCCACCAACGCGTAACGCTGGTAACTCGGGCTAGCCGGCTTGGAGGGTGCGTTCGCAGGTGTGACAACCGTTGCTTTAGCCAACGCGGTCTGCCCGTCGCCAGGGGTTTCCAACGTTGCGACGTAACGCGTGAGCGATGCGGAGACCGCATTCGCGAGTGTCGCCGCTGTCCGAGCGTCCTCGGATTTCGCACTCACGGTAAACAATGCGGTATCCGGGATGGACGTCGATGATATCGAAGACCGTAACCGCGCCGCCGATAAGCTGATCGCACCGTGTTCAATAGCGTCTTCAGCGACCGCTTCCGACGTAGCGAGCCGCGAATACGAGGACACTCGCTGCTCCGACGCCAACGAGCCCTGGTAAGCATTCTGCGCATTAGCCGTGGTACCCGAGGTCACGTATAAAACCGCTGTCGCCCGGTAAATAGGCGTCTGCAACAGAGCGAACCCGAGGCCGACAACAGCTCCAATCAGCGCAGGACCCGCGACCAGCCACCACGAAACACGGAGATGACCCGACCACTGCCGCCATAACTCGGCGAGCCCCTTACCAGGAGCAGCTCCGCCAGCTACTTCTTCCATAAATCGACCATCCCTCGCATCTAGTTTGTGAAAATCTTACCCGGACCAGGCGCCTCTTACATCAGGGCCAACTACGCGAATATTTAATTCCCAGCTGATCGTCAATGACCGATCCCGCGAGCTGGTGCCCCTTCGCCGTCATGTGCGTATCGTCATCATTCGAGATCAAGTCATCCGGATCGTTAATGGTTCCAGGTGTTTGCGGCATATATTCGTAAAAACTTACATACGTGACATTCTTGCGATGCTCAGCGATCGACGCGAGCACCCGTAGGTATTCGGTCCATGGCGCGGGCCCCCTCGATGAGAGGTTATGTTGGCCCACCAGGAGAATCCATTGCGGTCCTTGCGCATACAGGCTAAGGCGATCGATGATCGCATTCACCTGGGACCCGAAGACGTCCGGGGTAACGCGGTTACCCCGATCGTTGGTACCCAGACAGATCAGCGCCATGTCTGGCCGCAGGGTACTGCACCGAGTCCACATCGATTCCGCGTCGTCCAACAGGAAATCCCGCGCACCCCAGCCGGCGTGCGCACCCTGATACAGGGCAAACCCGCGATCACGATCACCATCGCGAAATGCAGTGTTACCGAGCGATACCGGCACATTCGTCGAGATGGAATAGTCATGTATTGCACGCGCGTATACCGGCGATTCCCAGCTCCGTAACGACAGACCATCCTTTGCCGGTGTTCCGTGGACAACATGCTCATCATCATCGATCCGCACCACGAATTTCACCGGCTCGGACTCGACGGCATAAAGAATCTGCACGCCGGTGGTCGGTTGTACCGACCGATGAGACAAACTCGAACCCGGGCTCAACAATCTGTTACGAATCCCGAGATCAATCTCCGACTCATATGTCAGGCCGGTCGGATTCCATGCCGAATCACGTGCCCGGATCACGTACCCGCCAGGCACGTCCTTCGGATTGAGCACATGCTGAAATGACTTCTCCAGGTGAGAGGTAAACCGCGCAGTCCACGGGACAGCCTTAGCTCCCTCCGCAGTCGACGCGCCCACGACCAAACCCCGAATCGGGCGATTGTTTACCGCGGTCATGTCTGCAACCCACGACGAGAACGCCGCCTGGTTTCGTACTATTTTGCGATAATCGGGCTTCGCAAGACCAGTATTCGGCGGGCTACCACATGCCGAAACCGCTCCCGCACCACCAACCGTCAACACCGACGCCGCGCCGATCAGAAATGATCGTCGATCCATCGCGATTCTCTCTCCCCGCACCTTGGGTCCACCACTCATATCTCCCCTAAACGGCACTACGTGGCCCCTCAACTCCCGGTCCGTGGAGCGAAACCGAGTATTCTCGACCGCCCAGTACAAGATTTAACGCGTCACCTGCTGCCGCCAAGTCCGCATTCACCGGAACCGCCGGCAGCGCTGACGACCCATCTGACGTCACCGACCGCCACCAGCAGTAGACCGCCGGAAAAGAAACCTTAGCGGATTCCCGGAAAATCGGCATCGCGACCTGCTCGCCCAACGGCGAACCCGATGATTTACCCGACGCCACCACCGGTTCCGCAGATAGGCCGCAAAGCGCCTGAACGCCGGTCGCAACGCCGAGATCGGACTCCACTATCAGACTTCGGGCGTCGCTATCGGCTTTCACCTTATATTCCTTCTTATAGGGCAGCGCCCATGACGTCGCCACGATATCCAACTGCCCTGAGTGTGTTATCCCCTGCCCGGCCTCGCCGTCATGCGACACGACAAATATATCGACCACACCACCGGCCCCGAAAATCGACGTGTGGGTAACCACGAACGGATAGTCTTTCAGGCGCGGACCGATGAAATCGAGCTTCCCATAGCGCAGCAACTTCGACCGCAACACACGGCGCCGACGACCTGGGACAAAACGCGACTGTAACCATCCATCCCCGCCGCCCAGGTACTGCACCGCTCCCCGATCACTCACCGAATCACCCTGCGCGATACCAAAAGAACAATCCGGCAGTCCCGTGCATGTCACCGGAAAGGTGGCACTCGAGTAGGAGAGGCGGGAATACAGTGGGTCATCCGCGAACCAGCCAACCGCACGGCCCTTCTGCGAATCATTGCGATGATTATACATCGTCGATACACCGGAACCGGCCCCACCGAAAGTTATTCCCGCAGCGGAAACACCACCCACATGCTCCCCGGCATTCGACGGTTTCCCAGAATTTCCCCAGAATTCACTATCGGGCGAGATGAGTAAAGCGACAAAAGACTTGAATGCCCAATATGCCGAACCGAAACCGGAATACCGCTGATATTCCATATCGAAATCCGTATAGAGGCCGAGCGACAATGTGCCATCGCGCACAACGCCCCGGTCGAGAAAATGGTCCACACATCGGCGCCACAGTGCGCCGAGGCTGGCCAGCGCCGCCGCATCAAGGTCACGATCCAACCCCGCGACGCCCACCGGGGTCACCAGCCCGAATCGGTATAGCAGGCTTCTGCCGAACAGCACCGGGCGGCCCGAGGGATCGATGGCATTCTCAAGGTGGCCGGCAAACCGGACACATCTCTTCGAGAAACCGTAAACATCGGGGTCGAGCAATCCCAGATACTCAAGCAAAGGCAGATAGAAATTAAACGCCCACGCGGAATAGTAGTCGATGGGACCGTTAGCGCCGTCCGTATACCAGCCGTCGCCGACATGCCACGACTCCACTCGCTGTAAAACCGACTCATCCGCGTGAAAATCCGTACCATCGCACGCCGCCGCTGCGGCCTGCGCCAGCAGCGGAAACAACACCCAGTTATTGGCCGATGCCCAACGCGAGCCGTTGACAACAAACCATTCGCGCAGCAACTGCCTGGTGGGGGCATCGTCCGGATCGACAAGTAGATCAGGACTTAGCAGATACGCAAGCGCCAAGCTACCGGTTTCAACAACCGACTGCCTCACCTTCAGCAGCTGCCACCATGATCGAGGATTACTTCTGTCGACTTGCCGCGCGACATCGACTCGCACGCGCCGACTAATGGCTGCCACTTCTGATTCAAAGCCGCCATGGTCGCCCCGATCGACCAGTGCCGCCACCAGTGTCACACGACTAAACCGTTCGTAGAGATCCGACGGCAGACCCCATTTACTTGACGGACCATCAGATTCTGGATCGTGATCGGAGTATGACCGCGCGCACAAGTTGCGTTGGCATACCTGCACTGCGACTCTCAGATAGTCATCGCGGCACCTCACCGCGATATCCCCTCGAATCCATGCCGCGCCAGGATCGCGCCATCCACCCTCGACGCAGGCAGATCATCACGCGTAGACCCCCGGAGTACAACTCTCGCGATATACAGCGCAATAAGAGTGGGGAGTAACAACGTGATCGTGTAGTAGACGTCGAAACTCGTTCCATTCAGGAATAACCTGAATAGGCACACATAGACAAACACCGTCCAATACGATCCTGCAAGCCATACACTCAAGTACGCCAGGATCCCCGCCCCGATGGCCAACATGACGAGCGCCAGGCCATAGGAACCGGTAGCAAGCATCAAATATCCGACAACCGAAAGAAACTGGCCACTCGACTTATAACGCAAATACTTAGTGCTCAGTCGAACGGATATGGAATCAGGTTTCCCTGGCCAGATGCTGCGCGGTACGAATGTATAAACTGGTGATAGCAAGTCCAATGGCTCGGCCGCTTCGCGCTCGCGTGCGAACTCAGAGAATCGATACCCGTCCAGGGTGTCGATACCCGCGGCATATGGGGCTGCCAGCGGATCGTCAAGCATTGTCTGAATAATTTCCGTAGTGGATAAGTCCTGGTGACGAGTGATGGACGCGCGCATATTAGACATAAACGAGCCCACTACGACGGCAGATAAAGCAATCACGAGAGCGCCGAATGCCCATCTCTTCTTATAAATTTCGCGTCGAGCCAAGAGACCGGCGATTCCGGCGATCACGATCACCGAGATCGGTGAACGGACATTACCCAATACCAGGATGCCAATCCCGCCCAGCAGGACGGCAAAAAGATACAGCTTCCCGAAGCACTTATAGTAAGCAAGAATTGCGAGACCGCATACCAACGAGCCTCGCGTTATGGAGATAATTCCCTGGCCTGCAGCGGCACGATCGGCTAGGCTCGTTGGAAAAATTATAAGGACCAAAAATCCCACTACGATCAGCACAAAACTACCCAGGCGCCACTCCTCGCCCGTGAACCCACCGAGAAAACGGGTGATTCGCGGCTTAGGATTGATGACGACAACGATGAATAGTTCGGCTACCAGCACTACGCAGAGCTCAAAGCTCCACTTCAGCAGAAGCGTGTCGGTTTCCGTCGCATCCGGCGGCGCGAGCACTCCGGGACCGACCAGTTTGCTATTCATCCTGTCGGCGCCTTGGAGAATTGCCGGAATCCATAGGCAGAACACATACATCCACGCTGCCACCACCGACACAGCGCATTTCGGCAACTCCCGGCGATTGATATGCAGCCACGCACGGACCGAGATGAGCCCTACCGTCAGCAGGAATACGGTGGCGCTAAGCATAAGTCTGCCGACCCGCGAGACGCTCTAAGATCCCGTAATGTCGCTGTGCCCAAGTCGCTTCAGACAACTCATCCATGGTGGTCGCCGGGACAGCCGTCGGCGTGAATTCCGTATCTGTCAACTTCGCCACGAGTGCTTCCACGTTCGGTTCGAATAGCTCCGCTCCCAATCGGAGGGCATCGCCGGTGGCGTGGCAGTCCGCAGCCATGATTACCGGGCAGTCACATGCCCGCGCTTCGAGGAGTGTCATCGGCATACCTTCCCGGGCGAGTTGGCCGGATGGGATAACCAGAACGCGCGCCTGCTTATACAGGCTCGGGTTTATGCCATCGAGATGCCCGAGGAACTCCACATTCGACGGCGCATCCGAACGCAACTGATCTCCGGCCGGGCCGTCTCCAGCTATCACGAATCGAGTGTCCGGTAGGCGCTTTGCCGCGTCTATCAGCATAGATACCCTCTTGTACTCATGAAGCCTTCCCGAATAGAGCACATAATCTTCGCGCGATCCGTCTGAAGCCAGATCTTTCGCTTGCGACCGCGTCACGAAGCTGTCCGGGATGGGATTGATCACGGTCTCGCAATCGAAGCCATTTTCTACGAGTGACCGTTCGACGCCCGACCCGATGGAGATGATAGAGCACGGTCGGCTTTGTTTTCGCAACAGCGCGACAGCGCCTATCGGAAAATTAGCCGGAAGAGGCGCGTGCTCGGTCCATAGAATGGGATATCTCGACGTGATAAATTTCGGCAGTAGCAGTTTTTCCCGGAAATATTGAATATGCACGACGTCCGGGTCAAATTCGCGTACTGCATTCACCACCGTGGGCACGTATTTGATCGATTCCCGCGCCTGGACGGCCAGCGGCCTCCGTCGGGTAAACTTCTCTGCGGCACGCACATCGACGACGTTTCCGATAGTCGAATTCCACTGCGGCAAATGACCGAATAATGTGGCATCAACGGAATAGGTCGACGCCAGTCGGGAGTATAGGCGGTAGAGATACTCCTCCGCACCACCCGACGTGTGGGATGTCGCAACCACCGCGACCTTCATCGCCACCACCGACCCGGCGCGCGACGATGACCGACGAAGACGATGATGCATCCCGCCGCCACAAATGACGTGCAGGAGCTAATAATCGAAATATAGGACGCGGACATCGTTGTGATATGACCCCATTTACACCAAAACAACACAACGGTAGCCAGGACGGATACCACTGGAATCATCGATCCCCAACCAGGCTTTCCCCAGCCGGTGACAATCGTGCTAATTATCAGCGATAAAGATGTGATAACAGTACCCACTGAAAGAATGCACACCGGCACCACACTTTGCCTGAATTCGGATCCGAAAGCCAGCGGAATGATGAACGGCGATGCTGCACAAATCAGAACGACTGAGGCTACCATACCAACTATGTACACAGCCGTAGAGGAGAAGATCCGGCGCAGCGTCGCTCCTTTAGATGCCAGCTGCAGCGCGTTTCGGCTACACAGCGTGCACAAGACCAACGGTATTTCGGCCACCGTCACCGCTACCGCGTAATAGCCCAGATCCGCCGTCGTCGAGGTGCCCGGCATAAGTACCTGGTCCAAGCGCGCGCCCGCGATTGTCGTGATGGTGCCCGCAGATGCGAATAGCCCATAACGGACGAATTGTCGGCGCTCGGGCCCGGTTAACTGAGGAGTCGCATCCTGCGGACCCGCCGAGATATAGAGCACCGAACTAGCGAGGACAAAGCCGGTTAGCGCCGCCGCGGCGACCGCCACTCCCGAACTGGTCAAAAGAACGGCCACGGCACATACCCCGATAAATCTGGCCGTCGCCACCAGCCCGCGTTCGATGTCGAGAAGCCGCCACGCACTTTGTGCCTGCCAGTAGGACCGGCGTATCTGCACGGCCGCAGAGAAGATGACCGCTGTCCACGCTAGGGCAAGCGCAATATAGGGAACATGCTGTTTGTCGGATACGCGCGTGGCGTAGAGCAGCATTACCCCGTATGTCAGCAGCGTGGGAACAAGAGCGACGATCATGCCGAATCGATAGCAGCGTTTCGGCGAACCCGTTCGCGCTGCCATGTAGACAACCGCACTGGGTACGCCGAGACTCGCAATCGCACCGGCGACCGAAACCGGAGCCATGATCGCGGCGTATTGCCCCCTGCCTTCCGGACCGAGAAACCGTGCCAGGATAGGGCCCGAGGCAATTCCTAGTGTGGGTGCGAGACCGTAGCTGATGAGCCCACGAATCTGCCCCTTCCACTCCGGAGCATTCTCACCACGCCCGGCAGATCGTGTCGCGCGCGCCCGAACCGACTGTGGAGTCATCACGATTCTATTTCCACTCGGCGATCATGCACGAGATCGCTGATGAGCGCTTCGACCTGGTCAAGCCGGGAACTCCAGGAATGTCCGTCGGCTGTCCGGCTTATTTGTTCGGCGAGTGCCGGTTCCGGGTCGATACGGGACAGCTTGATTGCTTGTTCGACATAGTCGTCGCCATCGGCGATGACAACGAATGGATTATCGATGGAGGCCAGGCTTGGCAGCGACGTGGCAACAACATGGAGGCCGGCCGCGAGGTATTCGTACACTTTCAACGGAAACACACCGGCGGTGTAGTCGTTGAGCAGATACGGCACGAGTCCCACTCGCGCCCGCTGGCACAGATCGGCCATATCCTGTTGGCTCAGCACACCAACGTGTCTTATTTTCGGATGCTTGAGGAACTCTTCGATCTCATCCGCGTGCGGATCACCATCGATACCCGTTGGGCCGGCAATGACAACCGGAATCCCGGCGTCACATATCCGCTCGATCAACTTTCGGTTGATTTTCGTACTGGTCAAATTGCCGCAGAAGACAACGGGAACGTCTCTGGTGCGGTCAAGGTGCCGGGAGAATATCTCTACATCGCCAACATTTTCCCATTGCAGGACGTACTTGGTGATCTCGCGCAAGTGCGTCGCGATCGTCGCACTACTGGCGATCGAGACGTGCGCCCTTTGCGCCGTCTTGATCTCCTCGGACTTTAACGTCTCACCGGGTACACCGGGCAACGTATGCAGGAGATCAACCGAGTGATAGACGAAGTATCGGTGCTGTTGTTCAAGGTCATACGTGATCGGGGAGAACGACCACAGCACGTCTCCAGATACTGAAGCCAGTTGGCGGGCCAGGATCTTGCGGTTCAGGAAACGCACAAATCGCCACCCGTGCAGCGGAATTACCTTCGGATGGTATACCCGAATGTTCGACCGATTCGTGTTATTGGCTGACGTGTCCGGTTTACCACGGCGCAGACGGGAGAGAATGCGTCGCAGATCCGCGATGGATACGGTGGGCCGCCGCAGACCGAGTGAATCGATGTAGGTGACGTGGTAGCCACGATCGGCGAGGCGGGATGCGAGATGCTGTTTATTGGTCCACAACTTTGCGTCGTAATCGGCGGTGGAGAGTATGGTGACGCGTGTCGCACTGGTAGTCATTTCGCGTCCTATCCCCGCACCAACGCTGTCGCGACATTGCGAATCTTCTGCGCGAATGCCTCGACACCGAACCTGTCAGCGTTCTTCATGATCTCGGCGGTGTTCCACTGTTGCTGCGCGCAGTCAGTGATGGCACCGCTGATGGCATCACTAGTGAGCTCGTCGAAGAACAGGCCACTCACCCCTTCGACCGTGGTATCCAGGTAGCCCCCGCTACGCAGCGCTACAACGGGCTTCCCATACGCGTTGGCCTCAATGGGGGTCAGTCCGAAATCCTCATGCGCAGCCGCGACCAAACCTGTGCAGTTGCGATACAGCCAGCGGAGCTCGGAGTCGGTAACCCGCCCCAGAAGCACGGTATTGGCACTGTCGGTCTCGGTAGGGCTTTCCTGACCGACAACCACCAACTTCGTCCCGGACTTCTCCGCCGCTTCGATCACGAAATCCGTGTGCTTATATCCGCGAGCTCTCGCAATGGTGATAAAGAACGGCTCGTCGTCAGCCAGTTTCTCCGGCTTGTGGGAATCACCATTTATCTCGATTGCGGTTGGCGGGTGCAAAACCTCCGCATCGATGCCATACGCCGATTTAATCCGCGCTGCAACGACGTTCGAATTCGCGAATACGTGGTCCGCGGTCTTGCTAGCCGCAAAATCCCACTTTTTCAGCGCCGCAAGTTGTGGCGCCAGGATATGCTTGAGATACCTGGCCCGGCCCCGAAAATAATCGGAATCGGCGTACAACCAGCGCGCCGGCGAATGAAAGTAGACAACCTTGGGAACATCGGACTCGACGGCATGCGCCCACCCACTACTGCTGCACAGCAATACATCGCATTCCGGCACGGTGATCCGCTTAATCGCCGTTCGCATCGCCGGAAACACCACTCGCGGGTCTCGTCGAGTCAACGCGGTAATGCCCTTCATCGACGCGTGTACCTCGAAATCACGGAACTCGGTAAAGGTCGATTCGGCGTCGTAGAAGCTGGTGGCGATATCCGTCACGTTCAATCCGCGCGCCATCGCCAATACGACTCGTTCTGCCCCACCCGTCTGAGTCAGATAGTCGTGGGCGATCGCAAACTTGACGTCCGTGCCTGTCCCGTCGGTTATCCCCGTCCCGCCAATCTGGTCGTCCGATTGCGCCTGAGTCACTGTTGCGCCTCAAGTTCGATGGTCGGGAGATCTTTCTTCTTCCGCGCCGGAATACCGACATACAGGGAGTGTTCTTCTACATCGCCCAGGACGATCGATCCGGCACCTATCACCGCACCCGGCCCGATGGTCACCCCCCGCATGACGGTGCTGCCCACAGCGATACGCGACCCGTCGTGCACGCGGATGGGTGCACCTACCCGCGTACCGGAACGCCGCTTCGGATTGGACATATCGTGGTCAGAGGTAAGAAACATGCAATCGGCACCGATCGACACATATTCACCGATCTGCACCCCTTCACGATTATCGAAGAGGGTTCGATAGGAGACCACAGTACCCGCGCCTATTTGGATAGCATTCGACTTGAATATCACTTTAGGCCGAATAATTGCCCGCGGATGAATACCGGGTATAAATATTCTTAGCAGCTGGGTCCGCACCCGTGCCGGAAATATAAAAGATCCGAGCACGTCGTTAACGATGAATAGCCAGAGCGCAGAGTGATGATCACCAGCATCCCGCCATACAATCTGTTGGATATTTGACCACAACTTTGTGTATTTCGGCACTTCTTTGGTGGTAATTATCTCAATCCAGCCTTTCACTGGTGAAGGGGCGGGCGCAGTTGGTTTTCGTCTACGGTGGGCACTACGTTAAAACACATAGTCCCATCCGGCGCTCCGCCATCGCTCTGCGTTGAGCGCAAATCTTCCGTCGAATACGACTCGTCGCCGCACTATTTTGCCCAGCACATCGGGCGCAATGTCACGGAATTCCTGCCACTCGGTCAGCACCATGACGAGATCAGCTTGCGCGCAGCACTCCTCAACGGACGATTCGTACTCAAGCGTGGGAAACAGTTTTTTCGAGTTTTCCTGTGCGGCAGGGTCATAGACAACGACTGAAGCACCTTGGAGTTGCAGCTGGCCGGCAACATTGAGCGCCGGCGAGTCACGAACGTCATCGGACTCCGGTTTGAAGGCCGCGCCCAGCACCGCGACCCTCTTACCGATCAAATCTCCGCCGCAGGCTTTCCGTGCGTATTCAACTGCGCGCGTGCGGCGTCGCATATTTATAGCGTCAACGTCACGAAGGAAGGAGAGTGCCTCCGCAGCACCCAGCTCGCCTGCGCGAGCCATGAATGCACGGATATCCTTCGGTAGACATCCCCCACCGAAGCCGAGACCGGCATTGAGAAACTTACGGCCGATACGGGCGTCGTGGCCGATCGCATCGGCTATGGCGTTGACATCGGCTCCCGCAGCGTCGCACACCTCGGCGATCGCGTTAATGAATGAGATTTTGGTGGCGAGAAATGCGTTCGCGGAAGTCTTGACGAGCTCGGCCGTTGGTGGATCGGTGACGATGAAGGGCGTTCCCTCCCCGACGATCCTCGCGTAGATATCCCGCGCGACCTCCTCGGCATGTCCACCGGGAAAACGGCCAACGACCACCCGGTCGGGGTGAAGCGTATCTTTGACGGCGAATCCCTCACGGAGAAATTCCGGATTCCAGGCGATTTCGATGTCTACATCCTTGGCGAGCTCTTCAGCTCGCTCGGTGAGTCGCTGCGCAGTCCCCACAGGTACGGTGGACTTTCCAAGAATGAGCGCGTCACGAGTCAGCAACGGCACCAGTTCATCGATCGCGGCGTCGACATATTTGAGATCGGCGCCGTACTCGCCCTTCTTCTGCGGCGTTCCGACCGCGATGAAGAAGACATCGGCGAAGTCTGCGGCATCTCCGTACGAACCGGATACCGTCAGCTGACCCGTATCGATGTGCTTCTTCAGCAGTTCAGGGAGCCCAGGCTCGTAGAACGGAACCTCGCCACGAGCGAGCATGTCCCGCTTCTCCGGAACGACCTCAATCCCTAAGACCTCGTGGCCGAGCTCTGCCATGCATGCCGCATGAGTGGCACCCAGATAACCGAGGCCCAGTACAACCATTCGCATCAGTACGCCCCGTCCTTGGCGACGACAGCTTTCGCCGTCCGCCACAAAATTACGATGTCCGCCATCATCGACCAATTCTCAACGTAGGAGAGGTCGAGGCGCACGGCCTCCTCCCAGGAGAGATCCGACCGACCCGAAACCTGCCATAATCCGGTCATTCCCGGCTTGACCAGCATACGGCGTGCTACCCGCCCGTCATACTTCTCGACCTCGTCGGGAAGCGGAGGACGTGGGCCCACCAAGCTCATCGAACCGCCAAGAACGTTGAACAACTGTGGCAGTTCATCGAGGCTGTATCGGCGGATGAATTTTCCGACCCTGGTTACCCGCGGATCGTCGCGCATCTTGAACAAGACACCGGCACCCTCATCGAGGTGGGCAAGCGTGGTCTTCTGGCGATCGGCGTCGGTCACCATCGAACGGAATTTCCACATCTGGAACGGTCTGTTGTTCACCCCGATACGAGTCGCCTTGTAGAAGACGGGACCCGTTGAATCGAGCTTGACAGCGATCGCCACCGCCACCATTACTGGCGCCAGCGCCAGTAACACGACTGCTGTGCCTACTTTGTCGAGCAGGCTTTTTCGGAATCGATTGGCCCCTTCATATTGAGGTTTGTCGATATGAAGCAGTGGCAGCCCAGCAACCGGACGCACCATCATTCGTGGACCCGCGATATCAGTCACTCCCGGCGCCACCATCATGTCCACGCTGAGGCCTTCAAGATCCCACGAGAGATCCTGCATCGCCCGGTGACCCAGCGCTTCGGCACATGTGACGGCCACGACGGTCGCGCCGGTGTACTCCACTGCCTCACGGACGTCGTCGAAATCGCCGAATACCGGGATCGTATGATCCCCGACCTTCAGTTGCTCCGGGCTGCCCCGACGGCTCGGTGGCAGACATATGCCCACCACCTGATAGCCCAACCCGGGATTGCGTAGGAGGCGATCCACCAGTGGCTTCGACGGCGTTACCGCACCGACAACGAGTAGCCGCTCAAGATTCCGGTTACGCGTGCGTTGGGCCACCAGGTTTCTGCGCCACAACCATCGACTGCTCAGCAGCCCCAACGTGCCCAGCGGCAATGCGACGAGGAGGAATCCTCGCGCGATGTTGAGCCGGAAAAGGAGGTCGAGCATTGCAAGAACACCGAAAACGGCAAGGCAGGCGGTGATCACCCTGCTGTATTCCGTGGTACCCGAACCGACGATCCGCCTGTCCAGCGACTGAAATGTGCGCAACGCGAGAATCCATGCCGAGGCCAACACCACACACACGGCCACCGCGGGCACCCCGAACCCCCCATTGGGTTCAAGCGGGTCGACCGTGCCGAAACGCACGGCCTGGGCGACCACGAGCGCAAGACATACGATGATGACATCCGCCCATGCCAGCCTGGTGAGGTAACTGCGAACCCAGCCGCGGTCAGCCCGGGTGGGGGAAGTATGCCCCGGGAGCCGGTCGGCGAGGCTACGCGTGTCGCCGATGAAATTACGCTCCGCGGTCACCGTGGGTCCCATCCTTCACTACGAGGGTCAACCAGGCCCGGGACTGCTGCGCAGAACACACCACCTCGACGAGAAGTCACGAAAGTCTCCTTATCGATCCGTCGGCACCGCAGCGGTTTGGTACGTGCCGAATGCCGCAGTCGAGGCGCTATCGGACGTGTACGAAAAGCATACGGTGGCGGTCGCCTTCGCACAATATGGCTGCGGCTTCCGATCAACACGAATCTTGTACTGCGGATTCGAAACCCCACCTGGGATAACGCCGAATCCGCATTGCGGACAATGATTTTGAACCAGTTGCACCATCGCGCTACCGCACGACTAATACCGCTGGCCACGGACGAAGTTGGGTCATAAGAAACGTTGCGTAAACATCGATGCAACACCTCGATCCAGCGAAAACTTGATGGTTGCGAGCCCGGCGAGCACGGGATGGCCATGGACACCCCGTAGCGTGCGCTACCCCAGAGCGAGCGTTAACCCAGGCCACGCACTACCAGCAGCCGCCATCGCGAACCGACATCGAACCCCTCGAGAGTACGAACCTCTCGGACGTCTGACCCACCTCGACATAGCCAGCGCACCACCTCTGCCTGCGACGTCGCGCAACGCTGCGGCGAATTTAGTGATTCGGAATACCGAATCCGCCGTACCCTCGGCGGACACATTAAACGTTAGCGATAGCGATTCGATCCCACAACACCAAACCGCACCATTCCTAGTTGTCAGATAGCCGATACGTGCCACCCCCCGCCGACACCTAGTCGCTCGAATATCATTGAGATCCATGAAATTCATTGTCCGGCAGGGACTGTCGGACAGAAATCCCAATCGTCCAGCCAAGGAGGCAGCCATGCTGGCCACGGATCACACGCCCAACCCGTCAACTCGGAATAGTCGTGCAGCGGGATAATTAACGCAGTGGTTGCAAACAACCAATACGGTAATCCGAATCCGCAATCCGAACGTTTGCGGACACGGACCCACCAGCGCTCCACGATTCGCCACGCCACCGAGCGTTCATGAACAATTTGGTTGCGGCGAGTGAATCCACCCCCCGCCTGCCCGTCGCCACAACATCACAAACCGATCGATCGGTCCGGCCGTCAAATCATGTGCGCGGGGACGAATTGTTGAGTGAGTCCCATTCTTTCGTGGGGTAAATCACAGATGGTGTGACACTATCCTCCAAGCCACCACGGTAATCGCCTCACGATTATCGAGAGTGTGGTGAGTTAACCCGTCTTTGTGTTGTTAAACGGCCGACCAGCAAAACGGCCTACCATGAGCTCCATGTCGCAGCAGCCTGTTCGTCGAACGCAAATCATCGACGCTGCCATCAGCATTCTCGCCACCGAAGGCCTTGAAGCGCTGAATATGCGTCGGCTCGCCGCTGACCTCCGGCTCCGGCCTATGGCGCTCTATTACTACGTACCCAATAAGACGGCGTTGCTGTCCATGGTGTTGGCCGAGATGAGCTACCGCGTGGACTGGACGGTCGCCCCCGGACCACCACGCGACCGCATGATCGATCTGGCCATGCTGCAATACACGAGCTTCGGCAACGCCCCATGGCTCGTCGAGGTGATGCGGGCCGGCATCACCATGATGACTCCGCCCCTTCCCCTGGGCGATGCCTTTGTTTCCGCGGCGAACGAACTCGGTATCGCCGACGAGCCGGCCTTGGCCCTGTGGCGTTCCACCTGGATGCTGGTAGCCGCGGAACTCCTCTGGCATCAGCCCGTTGCCGACGATCCATCCACCAATACTCATCCGCAGGCCAACTACGTCTTCGATTCCATCGACCCCGAATACCTCGCTCACACCCCTACGATGGCGCGCATCGCACCTCACTGGAACACGTACTTTGAGCGCTTCGATCTCCGGGTGCCGATCACCGCGCTGATCGACGGAACGATCGCACAAGCTCGCGGCTGAGCATTGTTTTCCCACGTCTGCCCGATAGAAAACAACGACTTCACCAGCCAGAATATGATCGTCGCGCTGTCAAGAGCCTGCTCGCCCATTGCTACACTCGACTAGCACGCGACTGAATTGCGATCCGGAGGCAGCTGATGGCCGATAGTGCCGTACGACCACGCGGATGGCAGTACGTTCGCTATTGTTACGGCGCCGCGTTACCCCCGGCGATGCATCAGTGGGTCGCCAATGATCTCGCCGGCAAAGGTGCACCGTGGCGGATGGTCATTCGCTGGGCGATCCCGTGCGTGGTTCTCATGCTCCCGATGCTGTTCGTCCCCGCCGACTGGGGCGTGCGAGTCATCATGTTCGCGCCGATCCCGATCGCCTACGTCTTCTTTGCCGTCGCTCTCAACGTGATCTATCGCAGGCACCGGCTCTCTCAGCATCAGCTCGATCCGAATCTGGTGAAGCGACAGGAACGCATCCGCAACGCCGATCTCTACGATGAGTACCACCGCAAATACCGGGGTGAATCCCGGCGCACCGAGGTGTGAGCCGAATCCGGTCACCCCTAATGAGGGTCGACCTGATCAGGGTCGTCCTCGCCTGTGTTGTTCTTATCGGTGTTGTCCTCATCGGTGTTGTCCTCATCGGGGCGCCCCTACACAGCACATTCGCCCCAGCTGGTGACCCTTCCAGTCGCGACCGCCCGGCAAGCACCACTGCGTCCGATGGCGCCGCGCCGACGATCATCTCGCAACTCGACGCACTGCCCGTCAAGGGTCGAGCCCCCCGCACCGGATACTCCAGGACGCGATTCGGCCAGCGCTGGTCCGACGACGTGTCGGTACCCTATGGCCACAACGGCTGCGACACCCGCAACGACATCCTCCGCCGCGATCTCACCCATGTCGTACTCGATCCCGCCAGCCACGGATGCGTCGTACTCTCCGGAATGCGCAGCGACCCCTACACGGGACGCATGATCGCGTTCGTCCGCGGCGCATCCACCTCGGCGCGAATCCAGATCGACCACGTGGTGGCGTTGTCGGATGCGTGGCAGAAAGGGGCCCAGCTGTGGACCGCCGACAAGCGCCGAGACTTCGCCAACGACCCGCGCAACCTGCTGGCAGTCGACGGGCCTGCAAACGTCCGCAAAGGCGACGGCGACGCGGCGACGTGGCTGCCACCGAACAAGAGCTATCGCTGTAGCTATGTGAGCACACAGGTGAATGTCAAAACACGCTACGGATTATGGGTTACCGCAGCCGAAAAATCCGCGATGCGCACCGTATTGGCGTCGTGCCGGTAAACGCGGCAAGCAGCAGACAGGCGTCTCCTCGATCCGCCTAACTTCTTATCACAGAACAAATCTCGCATACCAGCTCCATACTGACAGTGATTACACGCCCGAAAAGTGGAGCCGGAACCAACCGGGCCCCGGTGATCAATACCCGCAAAACTCCATGCGATGGCCACACGGAGTAACGCCGGTCGGGTACCCGCCATATTTGCGAACGGACAGTGGTGATGAACCGGTGAAATCTATGACCGAACGCGCATAAACACGGGCGACGACGCAGGTACCGCGCGTCATCCGATCCCCATGATTGCCACCACCCGCGTGCTGACGAAGTTTTTGCAAATGACACGATTCGATGCCGCCGATCACTACCCCTCGCATAGCCTCTCGGTATTCCTCAACACCCTCCGCACGAGGGTCCGCACAATTTTTTTAGCCGCCGAGACTTCATGATCGAATACGCCGGGAATTCATCGGAATCAAGCGCCTCGACGCGAGGCCACCTCCTACCCCCACCTGCACGGGAACATGGGCTATCCTTGCTCCCGTGGCAACAATCCAATCAATCGCATTCGTAGATGACCTTGACGGTCGTGAGATCGCTCTCGATGATGTGCACACCATTTCATGGTCGTGGCTCGGCGTTGATTACCAACTCGACGTTTCGAGCTCGAACCTCGACAAAGTCGAGACCGGCAAGGTAACCATCGCCAAACTGCTTGAGGTTTCCACCCGCGTCGGCGGGCGTAAACAGTCGACGGCACCCAAGGTCGGTAAACCTCGCGCGGCCACTAAGGCACCGGCGAAGTCCAGTACAGGAAACACCAGCGATATTCGCGAGTGGGCTGCTGCAGAGGGTTATGAGGTTGCCCCGCGCGGACGTCTGCCCAAGGATGTCGTCGAGGCGTATCAAGCGGCACACTGAATAAATCGCACCAACGGCATTGCATCGGCGAAGATCACGACTCCCACCGTCGATATGACGATACGATTGGTGCGGTGACCGCCCTGCACCGCCGCGATGTGCTGCGCCTGGGCATGTTTGGTGCCGCTACCTTCGCAGCAACTACCCTCGCAGCAACCTCCTGCGCCCCAACGGTAACTCCCACGTCACCGGCATCTCCGGTGTCTTCGGCGCAATACCGTTGGGGCGCTTTCATTCCCACAGTCATCTCGACTGCTGCGACCGATCACTCACCCATCGCGCGGCTCGCCGCACTAGCCGGGGCGCAACCGGGGTATCTACATCGATTTGCCGCCTTCGGCGACTCTGCACCCATCGGTGAGTTCGATGCCATCTCCGCCACTGGGGCCACCCCACTGCTCACCCTGGAGCCGTGGGTCCCCGGAGCGGGTATCGTGCAGCCGCAATTCGCGCTCAGCAGAGTGGCCGCGGGAGCCTTCGACGATGACGTACGTAGGTGGGCGTCGAACCTGCGCGCATGGGGTAAGCCACTGCTACTGCGTTTCGCGCAGGAGATGAACGGGACCTGGTATCCGTGGGCGGTTGGCACGAACACGAACACCGCCACCGACTACCGCGCCGCCTGGATTCGGGTACGCTCGGTATTCGCCGATGCCGGGGCCCACAACGTGCGCTTCGTGTGGTCACCCAATGTGATCACCACAGGCACCAACGATTTCACCGACGCCTACCCCGGCTCTAGCCACGTCGACATACTCGGCCTCGACGGCTACAACTGGGGCGACACCTCAGGTCATCAATGGCAGTCGGCGCACGATCTATTCATCCCCAGCCTCGCCACACTACGCGGGCTCGATCCCGACCACCCCATCCTCATCACCGAGGTCGCCAGCGCTGACGCTGCCGATGCCGACCGGAAAGCGCGTTGGATCCGCGATTTCGTCGGGCTTGTCGGCACCCAGGCCCGTGTCGACGGATTCCTGTGGTTCCAAATGGACAAAGAGCGCGACTGGAGATTCAACTCAACCCCGCAGAGCACGTTGGCTTTCCACGAATCTCTCGCCACCCTACTCAAGACCGGCCAACCGGGCTGAAATACAGCCTCGCGCGGGCAATGTTCAGCGCGCGGTGTAGTCGAAATGCGCCGCGTCGAGGCGACTGATCAGTGCGGGTTCAAGCACGGTGGCCGCAGTGTTCGTGAGGTGCGAATCGTCGCGGTAGAAAAGGATCTTATTGCGCGCGGGAAAACATGTGTTCCCATTGCACAGCAGATCATTGACGCCCACCGACGTTATATCCGTATCGTCGCCATGCGCCTGCTGGTCGAGGATGGGCTCGATACGGGTGAATCCGTCGAGACCGAAATCACATCGGTGCCAATTGTCTAACGCCCCCGACATACAATCGGCAATCTGGAATCCCGGGTAGGGCGTGTCCTCGATATACACCAGGCGGGCACCGGTGGCACGCAAGGCCGCCAAAGTGTCATTCCACGCCTCCTGTACCTCAGTACGATCGGGAACATAGGTCGACAAGGACGAAAAGATAATGATCTTCGGCCGGATCTCGGCAATCTTCCGCAGAGCATCTGCGCGCCACTGCACGCAGTCCGAGCGATTGAAAGGATCGACCCGGTGGGCTCGGGGGATCAGATTCTGTGCAGGACAAGCAGCTTTGGTGAACTGGTGTATCCGCCAGCCGTGCGTGCCACCGATACTGCGGATCGCCTCGGCCCACTGCTCGGCGTGGCTATCACCGAAGAGCACAACGGGGATACCGGCGGACGGCCCGAAGACACACTGGCGGGTCGGTGCTAGCTGACCCACCGGCACCAGACATGCGTTGGGTTCGGGACGGTCATCGTATGCCTGGAACGGGTTGGGCACCACCGGACCCGACATAGTGCTGCGCTGATGTCCGAACACCGACTGATAATTCAGCGACGCGTTGTCGACGGTGTCGTGGCTAGCCACCTTCACCGAAATAACCCCGGCGGTCATCGCCGCGGCGAGCCCGACCACCAGACCGGTGAGCCCCACGGAGATCGACGCCGACGGATTACGCCGAAGTTCTGCGTTTTCGATGATGTGTTCCTCGAACAACATCGTCGACCCGGTGGCGAGCAGCAGCGCGATCGCACCGGCAGCGAGCAGCACGGGCCACGACGTATCGCCGGTGATGTACTCGACGAACACCATCGCCGGCCAATGCCACAGGTACCAGGAATAAGAGACTCGGCCTAAAAAGCGTAACGGTGCTAGACCAAGGAACCAGCCCACGAAGCGCCATGGGCCACCGAAGGCCTGTCGAGAATGCTCTTCACCCGAAGGGATTTGGCCCGAAATGATCTGTCCGGAAACAATGATGAGGGCCGCCGAGATAGTGGGCAATAGCGCAGCAGTCCCGGGGTAGGGGGTATGCGTATCGATCACCACGCACGCGGTCAACACCCCGGCCAGTCCGCTCCAACCCAGGGCGCCCGCCGACCACCTCAGCAGCACCCGGGAAGTGGCGCCCGTCGCGTGCAGCAGTGGTGCGATCACCGCGGCGAGTGCCCCCACGCCGAACTGCCACACTCGGGTGTAGGTAGCCATATAGGCCACCGACGGGTCGGTGGCGGTGAGCCGGATCGCCCAGATCAACGACACCGCGGTAATCAGCCCGACCACCACTCCCACCGACACTCGTATCGAAAGATATTTGCGCAGAGGTGTTTTCGCCACCAGTGCGGCGGCGAAAACGATGGTGAGCGGCCAGACCAGGTAGAGCTGTTCCTCAATCGAGAGTGACCAGAAGTGCGTGGCAAGGCTGCCGTCGATGGCGCCGGCGAGGTAATCAGCGTTTTGTGCGATGAAATGCCAATTGGCGATGTTGGCTGCGGCGGCCAGCAGATCAATCGACTGCTTGAACACCTTCAGCAACGGCATGGTTAGCGCGGCACCGATGATCGAGACCACGATGACCAACGACGCCGCCGGAATGATGCGGCGGCACCGCCGCGCGTAGAAGCTCTTAAACGATACAGCTCCGGTGGCGTCGTATTCGCGGATGAGGATGCCGGTGATGAGGAAGCCGGAGATCACGAAAAACACGTCGACACCGACGAATCCACCGGCGGCGAACGGCACATGCGCATGGAACAACACGACCGCCAGTACCGCGATGCCGCGCATCCCGGCAATGTCGGCGAAGAATTGTCGGGGGCGAGCGGCCGATTCCATACGCGCCAGTTCTGTAGCGCCGGAGAAGGTCACGCCGGATGCCATGGGAGCATGATGTCGAAGGAACCCAGCGCCAGCGCGGCGACGAATGCGATGGCCGCGGTGTAGCCGACCACTTCCCACACCGTAATGCGATTCCAGTTAGGTGTGCTCGGACGACGAGCGGTGCGTGCGGGCTGCGCAGACGAGATCTCGTCGCCA
>JASGFW010000006.1:0-56505 GCA_047605305.1 Gordonia sp. (in: high G+C Gram-positive bacteria) | reverse complement strand
ACAACCGGTACCCGGTCACGGCTGGCGGCTAAACATGCCCGCCGACGCCTCGAACGTGCCCGCAACCGACTCCGCCGCACCACGGGTAACCGCCCGGTGCGCATCCAACCCAGAGAACGCCAGCCAGACGGGGCACAACCACCCTACTAATCGCTGCCGATAATCTCGGTCGTCGCACACCCCCGAGACGCCCCGGCCTACAGACCGTGCTCGGCGAGCCAGGCCACCGCAACCTGATGAGGGTTCGCACCGCTGCGTACCTTGCGTGCGAGCGCGGCTAGGTCGGCGGTGCTGATCTCTCCGGCAATCTTGTTGACCTGCTTCACCTCATCTTCGGTTAGGACCGCAGTCCGGTACACCGGAACCAGATCCTGCGCCCGCGGGCCCGCCGCGGGGCTCGTCGATGTGGCATCGCCGGTTGCCGGGGCCTGCGCCGACACCACACTCGCCGCCCGCAACGCCGTCACTGCCGACTCCGTCACCGATGCCGTGGCATCCGCCGCATCGAGTGCGTCGAGGATTGCCACCGCGCGGCCCGTGGCGGCACGCCGAATGGCTTCCTGAGCACTCGTCACGATCTCCGGCGCACCCAATCGGCATCCCACGGACGTAAACGCAGTCAATGTCGCCGGATCGGGCGCACCTACCAGCACAACAGGCAAACCCGCGGGTAACCGACCACACTCGGCAAGGGTGCGGGCCGCCGCCGAAACAGCCAGCGTGGTGGCCACAAACAACTGCGGCGCCACACTCACCGGCGTCACATCCCCAACCGAAACCCCTTGCGGTAGTGATCGATTGAGGTCGGTGTAGACGTCTGCGGACGCAACGGAATCCACTTCGGGGGCCAGCGCGTGCAGGAGTCGGCCGGTAAACGCGGGGAACAGATCCACTCGGGCGCCATCCATATCGGTGAGCAGCGCGGCGTCACTGACGGCACCAGAACTACCGGCACGATCCTTCATCGACACTGTGGCGCCAATGTCGCGCAGTGCTCCCGCATAAATCTGGGCCATCACCCGCATAGCGGGATCGTCAGCGGACCCGACGACCAGTGTCCGGTCCGACGATGCCGTATCGCTACAGCCCACGATTCCGACGCCCAGCATCACCGCGGTCAGTAGCACCCCAATCATCCGCCGCATACCCTTCACGGCTCTCACCGTAGCGTGCCGGCAAGGCAGCGATCGCGGCTCAGCACTACCGCGGGTAGCATCCAGCACGTGCCCTCGATGCCCCGACTCGTCCCGGGTGGACGGGTTCTGCGACCGTTCCCGCGGGATCGCAAACCCCTCCCACACATCCCGGTACCTGTCGCGCGCGCCGTCGTCGACTGCGCAATTTACGTCGACGGCGTTCGCCAGCCGGGACGCGTGACTTACTCCGACGCCCTCACCACGGTGCGGAACACAGGCAAGGGATTCGTGTGGCTGGGTCTGCATGCCCCCGATGATGAGCAAATGGCCGGCGTCGGCGAGGTGTTCGGCCTGCATGAGCTGGTGGTGGAGGATGCGGTACACGCGCATCAGCGACCCAAACTCGAGATCTACGACGATATGCAGTTCCTCGTCTTGCGCACCGTGAAATATATCGAACACGAGTCGATGGAGAAGGCGAGTGAGGTTGTCCAAACAGGCGAGATCATGGTCTTCGCCGGCACGGACTTCGTCATCACCGTGCGCCACGGCGCCCACACACACCTATCCGGATTGCGTCGGCGTCTCGAAGCACGGCCCGAACGCCTCGCGTTGGGGCCGACCGCGGTCATGCACGCCGTCGCCGACCTCGTGGTCGATAGCTATCTGGCGGTCACCGAGCGAATGGAAACCGACGTAGTCGCCACCGAGACCCAGGTGTTCACCGCACGCAAACAGTGGCTCAACATCGACCCCGTCTACCTACTCAAACGCGAGGTACTTGAGTTGCGCCGGGCGGTCGCCCCGTTAGCAGGTCCGATGGTGCGACTCACCAACACCGACAGCGCGCTACTGCCCAAGGAGATCAGGCGGCAGATGCGTGACGTCGCCGACCATCTGAGTACCGTGATCGAGCGAGTCGTCGAATACGATCAAGTGCTCAGTTCGCTACTGGAGGCGGCCGCCGCGAAGGTGGGTATTCAACAGAACAGCGATATGCGCAAGATCTCCGCGTGGGTGGCTATCGGCGCGATCCCCACCATGGTCGCCGGACTCTACGGTATGAATTTCGACGTCCTGCCCGGTATGCATGATCGCCAGGGATTCGGTCTGGTGTGCCTGTTTCTGATCTCCGTGTGCGGTGGTCTGTGGGTGATCTTCCGGCGCCATAACTGGCTGTAAACCCCCAGCCCGGCGCGCTAGAACCTCGCCGCCGAGCGCTGCGGGTCGGCAATATCGATCCCGGCTTCGGCCCATGCCTCCCGCAACGCGTCGATCCCTTTCAACCGTAGCCAGGCGGCTTCGTTGGCGGTTACCGGGACTGCGCGCAGAAATCGCACCGGAGCCATCGGGGTTGCCAATTCCAGTTCCGCAAGATCATCGGGACCGGTGACGAATGCGGTGAACGGCGCACCCGCCCACAGCGGCTCCCCGATATCGATGAGCGCATCCGCCACCAGCACGAGCCCTTCCACCGCGGGAGCCGCAGCGAGCGTGGCCAGCCGCCGATGCAATCCGGGTAGTGGCGATCCGGCATTCATTCGGACCACCAGTTCAGCGCGTGGGCCTCGCACCGGATCGGGATTGAAGTCGGTGGGATCGGCCATCGGATGCCGCGCACACCCCACCGTCACGTACACCACCTCGGCACCCACCGCGAACCGTTGCACCTCTATCGGCTCAACGCCCAGAAAGGTCACCGATGCACGCTGCGGCGTCTGGCCGAAGATTCCGGAGAGGTGGCGCGTGATCGCATCCGTGACCGAGAAACCCACGGCTTCCCACGATAGCCCTGCGCCGCCATAGCCCTCCCAGGACACCTGCGGCTAGCCTTGATGCGTGGTGCGCGTGCTGGCAGTGGCCGATGAGGTGATCGATTCACTCACCTTCGGAGTCGGGATCGACAATGCACCGGATCTGATCCTGGCCGCCGGCGATCTCCCCTTCGACTACCTCGAAACACTGATGACGCTGTGTGACGCGCCATGCGTGTATGTGCCGGGCAATCACGACGCCGACCTGCGGGGATTTCGGCGTAGCCGCACCGGCTGGACGCGCGCGGGTCTTCCTGCGGATTTTCCCGGACCGGCGGGCGCCGTCAACGCCGACGGCCGCACCGTGCGGGTCGCCGGGCTGCTGATCGCCGGACTCGGCGGCAGCCTGCGCTACAACAACGGCCCCAATCAATACACCGAGACCGCCCAACGGCTGCGCAGCATGAAAGTGGGGATCACCGCCAAGCTGGGAGGACGGCGGCCCGACATCCTCCTCACCCATAGTCCCGCACGCGGCGTCGGTGATCGAGATGACACCGCGCATCGGGGTTTTCAGTGCATCCATGGGCTTGTCGACTCGCTCGACCCGGCCCTATTGATCCATGGCCACGTCCATCCCTACGGCACGCATCCCACCGACAAGATCGTCGGCACAATGACCGTTTCGATGAATGTCGTCGGCTATTGCCAATTCGACATCGAACCCGGCGAGCGCGACTTCACGATTGTGCGGCGGCGATATGGTGCGTGACACCGGTTTTCCCGATGCCGATGCGGAAAATGACTTTGCTCGTATGCGGCGTCAGGCCGAGTTGGCCCGGCTCTCCCAGTGGTTCACCCGCCAGCCCGCAGACGTCAATACGATCCTGCCGTTCGACGAGGTGGTCGCCGCACTCGGCCGCACCAGCGAAACCAGCCTCGGCCTGCAACAGGTCGACGTCGGCTCCATCGTCGGCAGCGTCGACCGCACAAAGGATTTCGACCGTTATTTCCGGCCAACGTCATCGCGAATCCGGGAACGCTGGCAACGCCTGGCCGCGGCCCAGCGCCGGGGCGAGTCGATGCCCCCGGTTCTGCTGTACCGCATCGGTTCCATGCATTTCGTCATCGACGGTCATCACCGGGTATCGATCGCGATTGCCCGGCAGCTCAAGACGATCGACGCTTTCGTCACCGAAATCCACACCCGCATTTCGCCGGAGGGCATCAACGCGACGTCGGATCTGATCCTCAAGGACCATCGGCGACTCTTTCTCTCTCGCGTACCGTTGGTCAGCGCACAGGCCGCCGCGATCCAGCTCACCGATCCCCTCGACTACGCCGAACTCGCAGAATCGGTGGAGGCATGGGGTTTTCGGCGTACCCAGGAAGTCGGCGAATTCCTCAGTCGCGCCGATGTGGCACGCCGCTGGTTCGGCGAGGAATTCTTACCCGTCGTGCGGATGGCACGCCGCGCCCAGGTACGTGCCGAGATAGAAAGCGACGCCGAACTCTACATGTGGCTCGCCAGTGAACGATATCGACTGGTCCGCAAGCACATCTGGGACGACTCCATCATCGACGAACTACGCGATCAGCCCCGCCGCCGACGCCGATAACCATTCGGCGCCCAGCTCATTACTGGGGCCCCAATCACTTACCTCGCAGGCTGGCCCCGGACTGCTGGTCGAACACCGATACCTTCACCGGATCGTAGAAAAATTCGGCGGTGGCTCCACGGATTACCGTCGATTCCGGCGAGAGTCGCGCGATTATCTCCCCGCCGCCCAGTACCGCTCCGGAATCCGCCGACAATTCGGCAAGTGCGTCGTTGGATGCGCGCCCGGAATCCAGGCTGAAGTACGCGTATTTATCCGAACCCATCGACTCAAGCACGTCAACCTTCGCACTGAAGGTGATGCCACGCGCACGCAGATCCGCAGAGACGAGTGCGGCATCCTCCAGCTGTTCGGGACGGATACCAATCAGCACGTCGCCGCTGCTACCCGCCTGTTGTGCCGCGGCGGCGATGTTCTGGTGGTCGTCGAGCGTCACCCGCCCGATCGGCGTCTCGATCAAATCGGCGGTGAGTTTACCCGGCAGAAAATTCATTGCCGGCGACCCGATGAATCCGGCGACGAACACATTCGCCGGCGCTGTGTAGAGTTCCTCGGGCGTGCCGACCTGCTGGATACGACCACCGCGCATCACCACCACGCGATCACCGAGAGTCATCGCCTCGGTCTGATCGTGGGTCACATAAAGGGTCGTCGTCCCGAGCCGGCTCTGCAACCGCGAGATCTCGGTGCGCATCTGCACGCGCAGTTTGGCATCCAGATTCGATAGCGGCTCATCCATGAGAAATGCCTTGGGCGAACGCACTATTGCCCGGCCCATCGCCACCCGCTGACGCTGACCGCCGGAAAGATTGGCCGGTTTACGGTCAAGGTATGCGGTGAGATCGAGAATACGAGCCGCCTGCTCGACCTTCTCCGCGATCTGAGCCTTGGGCAGCTTGGTCAAGGTGAGCGGGAAGGCGATATTCTCCCGAACCGACATATGCGGGTAGAGCGCGTAACTCTGGAACACCATCGCGATGTCGCGGTCTTTGGGTGCCCGCTCGTTGACCCGCTGGCCGCCGATGCGTAGCTCACCGCCCGTGATGTCCTCTAGTCCGGCAACCATATTCAGCGTCGTGGACTTGCCACAGCCTGACGGCCCGACCAAGATCACGAACTCCCCGTCTGAGATCTCAAGATTCAAGTCGTCGACGGCCACCGATCCGTCCGGATACTGCTTGGTGACCTTGTCCAGCACGATATCTGCCATGGGGATTATCCCTTCACCGCACCGGAGGTGAGCCCGGCGACGATTCGACGTTGGAAGAACAGAACGAAGATAATGATCGGAACCGTGATGACCACAGCCGCAGCGGCGATCGATCCGGTTGGTTCCTCGAATTGAGAACTGCCGGTGAAGTTCGCGATGGCGACGGGCGCGGTGATCGCGCGCTGGGTCGACGTCAGCGACAACGCCAACAGCAGGTCATTCCAGGCGAAGATAAATACCAGTATCGCCGCGGTCACCACGCCGGGAGCCGCCAGCGGGGCGATCACCTTGCGGAATGCCTGCCATGGGGTAGCACCATCCATCTTGGCCGCCTTCTCCAACTCCCAGGGGATCTCGCGGAAGAAGGCAGAAAGAGTGTAGATCGCCAGCGGCAGCGCGAAAGTGATGTACGGCAGGATCAAGCCCGGCCACGTGTCGAATAAGCCGATGCTGCGCTCGATATTGAACAGCGGGGTCACCAGCGATACCTGCGGGAACATCGCGATCAGCAACGCCGCCCCGATCAGCACCTTCTTCCCCGGAAAGTTCAAGCGCGCCACCGCATATGCCGCCATGGTGCCCAGCAATACCGCGATGACGGTGGTGATCAGGCCGATGCCGAGCGAATTACGCAGCGCGCTGGTGAACGCACCGGTGGAAAAGATGCCCGAATAGTTCTCCCAGGTCCAATGCTTGGGAATGAAGCTGCCATCGGTGACGCTGCTGGCCGGTTTAAACGACAGGCTGATGATCCACAACAGCGGGATGAGCGCATAGATCACCACGAGGATGTTCGCGACCGTCCACCCCACCTTGGACTTGGCACTGTGATTCACGCCGGACCTACCTCCCCTCGATATCGGAACCCGGCGCCGCCGTGCCGAAGACCTTGATGAAGACGAACGCGATGAGTGCGACGCAGACGAAGATCAGAATCGAGATCGCCGATCCGACACCGAGATTGAATGCCTTGAACAGGTTGTCATAACCGAGCATCGACACCGAATAGGTACTGTTATTCCCCGCGGTCAACACGTAAATGTTGTCGAAGATCCGGAATGCGTCGAGCGTGCGGAACAACAACGCAACCAGGATGGCCGGCTTCATCAGCGGAAGGATGATGCGCCGCAAGCGCGTCCACGATCCAGCGCCATCCACCTGAGCCGCCTTAAGCAGATCATCGGGCACCAGGGCAAGACCGGCCAGCAGCAACAATGCCATGAACGGGGTTGTTTTCCAGACCTCGGCGACGACGATGATCGCCAGCGAGGGCCACTGATGGGTCAGCGGGGCGCTGCCGTCGGGTAGCAGGTTGGCCAGATAGCCGGTACCCGGCGTCCACGCGTAGTACCAGGAGAACGCCGCAGCGACGGTAACGATCCCATAGGGAATCAACACCAGCGTGCGGATCGCGCCTCTACCGAAGATGGTGCGGTGCATGACCAATGCGATCGCCAAACCGAGGACGAATTCGATGATCACCGACACCACAGTGATACCCAGCGTCACCGAGAACGCTGTCCACCAGTAATTCGACGTCAGCACCGTGGCGTAATTGCTGAACCAGGCGAATTCACGCCGGCCCGGCGATGCCAGGCTCGCATTGTTCAGGGAGAGCCAGAACGCGTAGATAATCGGATATGCGGTAACGAGCAGCATCAGGATCACCGCAGGCGCGATCAACCAGAATGCCAGTCGGCGTTCCGCCTTGCGCCCATCGCTGATCGTCTTGGGCTCGGCGAGTTCCGATGCGAATTCCGGCAGCCCGCGCACCGCGGTCACCGACTGAGTCGATACTGCGGGCGAGGTCGATACTGCGGGCGAAGTCGATACTGCGGAGGAGACGGATGCCGGCGCGGTAGCCGACGCTGGTGGCGTCCACACATCCGAATGGACCGTCGGCCCGTAGCTTCCGGGCCCGTCGGCGTTCGCGCTCACACCCGATTCATCGCCGGGCAGTGCGTGGCGCCCATGCGGCCCCGTGACCGGACCGCTGTTCGTCGGATCGTCACCGGTTGTCATGGGATAAGCCCCTCCCCGTCGATCGCCCTGCGTACCTGTTCGGCCAGCTGACCCACCAGCGCCTGCGGATCCCACGATCCGACGGGCGAAAGCTTCGCCTGCAGCAAAGTTGAAATAGCTTGATAATAAGGAGATTTCGGCCGCAATGCAGCATGCTCCGGCTCCAGCTGCTCTTTGATCTCGTCGGCCATCGGGTATGCGGCACGGAACTGCGGATCACTATAGAGAGACGCGATCACCGGCGGGCTGCCAGCGTCGATCGAGTAGAATTTCTGCGCCGACTCCTTGGTGATACACATCGCTGCTTTGAATGCGAGATCCCGTTGCGGCGAGGTGCTGGCAACAGCGATATTCAAGCCGCCTAGCGTGCTCTTTGCCGGCTGACCAGCCACCACACCCGGATACGGAGCGAAATCGAACTTCTTGCGAATCTCGGCGTTAATAGGCGCCAATTGCGCATCCGTGGGCGGGTTGTCCTTATTGGAAATCAGGCTCTCATACTTGGTGAAATCAGAGAAGAACGGCACACTGCCCGCCGCCGCATTCTGCCGAATACCGGCGAATACGAAGGGCCAGTTGATTTCATAGATCGCCTTCCCGCTTTCCATACCGAGTCGGGCCGAGCCTTCATCGGAGTTCGTCAGGGACGGGTCACGTCCCGGTGCGGTGGCGACCGCCTTGAGGACACTCAGCGCCTTGATCGTTGCGGCGCGATGCGCCGGAGTGTCGTCGAGGGTCACCTTGTCCGGGTTATTCGGATCGACCACCGCGCCACCCGCGCTGGCGAGCACCGAGTTGAACCACACCATCAGGCCCTCATACTGCCTGCCCTGCACCATGACATAGCTCGGGCCGCCCTTGGCAAGGCTTCGCCGTGAGTCGTCCAGCAGCTCGTCCCAGGTGGCGGCCGGCGCCGTCTTGTCAAGCGTCTTACGCAGGACATCCTTTCGGTACCACAGCAATTCAGTGTTCGTCCAAATCGGGATCGCATACAAACGTTCCCGATCGTCGTTCTTGGTTTTCCACATCGCCGTCTCCAGCGGGCCACCCAGAGTGCGCGCAGCGACCTGTGCCGCATCGTCTTCCGGAACGGGAGCCACCCAGCCGGCATCAGCGAACTCCGCGGTCCACACGACGTCCAACCCCATCAGGTCAAGGCTTTTATCGTTGCCAGTGAGCCTTCGTGCCAACTGCAAGCGCTGATCATCGGCCGCCTTGGGCAGCGGGGTCGTAATGATCCGGTAGGCGCCGCCGGATTCTTGAGAGCACTTGTCTGCCATCGTAGAAAGTGAATTAGCGCCATCGGCCGGCGGATAAAGGTGCAACACCTTGGGCGTGTAGCCAGCCCCACACGCGCTCACAATCGGTATGGCGGTGAGCAATGCGGCCGCCGCGATTGCTGACCGAGCGCCGTATCTGCGACCGTTCCGCTTACCCGATCGGCGGTCTGGTTCACCGCTGCCAACTTTGCTCCGCACGCACCCTCCTCGACGTCGCACGCAGCCCGGCACGCGTCGTCGCGCGCCGTAGCGTCTGTGAGGCTACGCTAGCGCCCCGCGATAGTGACATGCAACGCATTCCACACGACAGTGCCAGATCCGTCGCTGCCGCGGCGGCAGCACGTCGACAACCGGACGACCAATAAGTGTCGTCGGCGAATCAGAAATTTAAGTGCGCCAAAATATTTCGTGCCTTCTCTGCACTTTTCGGGTCGCACAGCACGTCGTAGCGGCCCGCCACCAACTGCATAGTGGAGGCAAAATCACGTTGTCCACGAGTGGCCGCATAGGGAATGGTCGTGGAGATCACGCCGAAAATGATGCCGCCGATGATACCGAAAACAATCGGCACCACCGGACTGCCGGCCACCACCAGCGACACCAGCAATCCGAAGAACACTCCGAGCCACGCACCCGAGACCACGCCGCCGCCGATCACCTTGCCCCAGGTGAGTCTGCCGATGACGCGCTCGACCTGCATCAGGTCAACCCCGACGATCGTCACATCTTCGACGGTGAAATTCTCATCTGAGAGGTAATCCACGGCACGCTGCGCTTGCTCATACGTGGGGTAGGAACCGATGGGCCATCCCTTCGGGGGAGTCGGTAGGCCCGGGGTGGCTCGTCCGGGACGTATCGGGTTGGTCATGTTCTCTCCTCCAGTCGGCAACTACGCTTACTCCCATGGCGTCGGCGAGCAAGGTATTTGTGGCCAGATTAGTCGGATTGGTCGTACTTGGCCCCGACGGTGAATCGATCGGCCGCGTCCGCGATGCAGTCGTCTCGGTACGGCTACCCGGTCAACGGCCTCGCGTCCTCGGCCTGGCCGTCGAACTGGCCACGCGGCGACGCATCTTCGTTCCGATGCTGCGCGTGACGGCCATCGATCCGACCGCGGTCACCCTCAACACCGGAACGGTGAGCCTGCGCCGATTACACCTACGACCGGGGGAGGCTCTCGCAATCGGCCAGATCCTGGACACTCCGGTGCGCGTCGACGACCCGGACCTCGACGATCTCGCCGGTATCGATGTTACGGTCGTCGATCTTGGCATTGAACGGACCCGTACCCGCGACTGGGCGGTCTCACGTGTCGCGGTGCGAGCGGGCCGGCGCGGACTGCGGCGCGGCGAAACCCATGTCGTGGACTGGAACCATGTACACGGCCTCACCCATAGCGCACTCGAACTGCCCGGACAGGGCGTCGCGCTGGCGTTGTCGCAATTCGAAGGGATGCGTGCCGCCGACGTCGCCAACGCACTGCGCGAGCTCCCGGCCAAACGCCGTGACGAAATCGCTGTGGCACTCGACGACGAACGCCTCGCCGACGTACTGCAGGAGTTGCCGCCCGACGATCAGACCGAACTGCTCGCCCATCTCGATGTTGATCGCGCCGCTGACGTGCTCGAAGCAATGGATCCCGACGACGCCGCCGACCTCCTTGGTGAATTGTCGGATACGGAGGCCGAATCCCTGCTTGAGCGCATGGACCCGCAAGAATCCGAACCCGTCCGCCGACTGCTCACCCACTCCCCCGACACCGCGGGCGGTTTGATGACCTCCGAGCCGATCATCGTCACCCCGGCGACCACGATCGCCGAAGCACTCGCACGGGTACGCGATCCGGATATGACACCAGCCACCGCGAGTATGGTCTTCGTCGTGCGTCCGCCCACCGCAACACCGACCGGAAAATACCTCGGCTGCGCACACATCCAGGCACTGCTACGCGAACCCCCGGCCAATATCGTCGGCGGCATCCTCGACACCAACCTCGTCTGCCTCAAACCCGAAGACTCCCTGGAAACCGTGACGCGCTACTTCGCCACTTACAACCTGGTCTGCGGGCCCGTTGTCGACGACGAGAACCATCTACTCGGCGCAGTCAGCGTGGATGACCTACTCGACGAGATCCTGCCGCGCGACTGGCGTGAAACCGAACCCGAAGACATTGAGGGCCCCCAGACCGTTCGGCGCAACCGTCCCGCCCGGGGCGTGCGGACATGACCGAGCACAGCGGACGCCGGCTCGACACACCCCGGGACCGGCGCCGACCGGCGATCCACGTCGATACCGACCTCATCGGCATGTATGCGGAGAAGATCGCGCGCTTCCTCGGCACCGGCCGCTACCTGGCAATCCAGACGGTGATCGTCATCGTGTGGATCGCGATCAATCTCAGCTGGGTGGCGCTGCGGTTCGATCCGTATCCATTCATCCTGCTCAACCTGGCCTTCTCCACCCAGGCCGCCTACGCCGCCCCACTGATCCTGCTCGCCCAGAATCGACAGGAGAACCGCGACCGCATCGCGCTCGAGGAGGATCGGGTACGCGCCGCGCAGACCAAGGCCGACACGGAATTCCTCGCCCGCGAACTCGCCGCGGTGCGCCTCGCCGTCGGCGACACTGTGTCTCGCGACTACCTGCGCAAAGAGCTCGACGACCTGCTCGACGAGTTGGTGGAACGGCTCGGCGACCGTGATACCTCCAGCCAGACCACCGATACGTCCTCCGGCCACCGGCACGGCCACGTCGAGGAACGGCGCCCACGCACCCACTGAGACCCCGCCCCCGCAGCGCCACACTCCATCACACCCGGCGCCACGGCTAAGCTGACGATGATGACTACTGGAGTGCTGCCAACCGAACCCGCCATTCGCGCGGCGCTGAGCAAGGTCAACGATCCCGAAATAGGCAAACCGATCACCGACCTCGGGATGGTGAAATCCGTCGCGGTCAACGACGATGCCAGCGTCGACGTCACCGTCTACCTCACCACTGCGGGATGCCCGATGCGCACCGAGATCGCCGGCCGCGTGCAGACCGCCGTCTCCGACGTACCGGGCGTGGGCACCGTCCACGTGGATCTGGACGTGATGGACGACGACCAGCGCACCGAACTACGTAAAAAGCTGCGCGGCGATAAATCCGAACCCGTGATCCCCTTCGCCCAACCGGGCTCGCTGACCCGTGTCTACGCGGTAGCCTCCGGCAAGGGCGGAGTGGGTAAATCGTCAGTGACGGTGAACCTGGCGTGTGCACTCGCCGAACGCGGACTCTCCGTCGGAGTACTCGACGCGGATATCTACGGACATTCGGTGCCACGCATGCTCGGCAGCGACGCCAAACCGACACAGGTCGAGAAGATGATCATGCCGCCGATCAGTCACGGCGTGAAGTTCATTTCCATCGGCCAATTCACCGACGGAAACACCCCGGTCACCTGGCGCGGCCCGATGTTGCACCGCGCGCTGCAACAGTTCCTCGCCGACGTCTACTGGGGCGATCTGGACGTGTTGCTCCTCGATCTCCCACCAGGCACCGGTGATGTCGCCATCTCGATCGCCCAACTCATCCCCGGCGCGGAAATACTCGTAGTCACCACACCGCAACAGGCGGCCGCCGAAGTAGCCGAACGAGCCGGCTCGATTGCCCTGCAAACCCGGCAGAAGATTCTCGGGGTGGTGGAGAACATGTCGTGGCTCGAACTCCCCGACGGCAGCCGAATGGAACCCTTCGGCTCCGGCGGCGGCGAGAAGGTCGCCGAGCGACTGACCCGGGCAGTGGGGGCGCGCGTGGATCTACTCGGCCAGGTACCGCTGGAGACCACCCTGCGTGAGGGCGGCGATTGCGGTGTCCCCGTAGTGCTTTCGGCACCTGCGTCGACATCCGGAAAAACGTTGCGCGCCATAGCCGACCGGCTCGCCGTACGCCGCCGCGGACTGGCCGGGATGAGCCTGGGAATCGATACCACGCGCCACCGCTGAGCCGTGCCCCAACTCCTCGGTTAGGTGGCGTCCCAGTCGGTGACGTCGGGCCGCCGATTCGACACTGGCCTCGAATGCGTCTGGCCGCTCACTGATTCCGGGGCCGGCGACGATACCGGAGTGACCGACGGCGGATCGGACCGCCCATTTTCGCGCTCGCTACTACCATCGCTACCGTCCAGCGAGAACACCGAACTGTCGCCGTCGAAGAGATGTTTAGTGATCAGCGCCTTGGGTGTCATGCCGCGTAATTCGTTGAGATCAGAAAGCGGCTTACGCAGATCCTCGAATTCGGGGCCGAGTTCGTTCTTGAGTTGATCGGTAGCGCCGGTGGCGTAATCGCGCACCTTACGTACCGACTGCATCGTCCAGGACACCGCACCGGGCAGACGTTCGGGACCGAGAATAATCAGTCCCGCGGCGAGCAGGACGAGGATCTCCCCCCAACCGATACTGCTGAACATCGCACTTCCCTGCTCGTGCGGATCAGCCTGATCCTGGTGTCGGCTGATCCTGGTGTTGGCTGTCTAGTCTCTGGCGGTCGTGCTAATCACTGGCGGTCGTAACAGTGCCGGTAAAGGTGCGGCCATCGCGCCAGTATGTGAACGGTACCCGTTGACCGATCTTCGTCGCGCGCACCGCGACCGTCAATTCGTCGGCGCTCTCGATGCTGCGCCCGTTGAATGAGCTGATCACGTCATCCTCGCGGATGCCGGCCCGCGCGGCCGGGCTACCGTCTACAACATTGCGGATCAGGGCACCAAGCACCCGGTCGTTACGGACCGAACTGGCACTCACCCCGATCTGCGCATGGTTGACCTTGCCATCACGGATCAACGCCTGCGCGATCGGAATCGCCTGGCTGATCGGAATCGCGAAACCCAGACCGATCGATCCGCCAGCCCCCGAGGCAATCGCCGTGTTGATGCCGACGACGGCGGCCGCCGAACTAACTAGCGGTCCGCCCGAGTTACCCGGGTTGATCGCGGCATCAGTCTGAATCGCGTCGATGACGGCGTCGGTATCGGAGTCGGCATCGGGCGGCAGTGCCACCGCACGATGGGTGGCACTGACGATACCGCTGGTCACCGTGCGATCAAGGCCGAGTGGTGAGCCAAAGGCCACCACTTCCTCCCCGATCTGCAGCGTGTCAGAATTACCGATCTTGGCGACGGTCAAATTCTCCACATCATTGACTTTGACCACGGCGAGGTCGCTGTGAATATCACGGCCCACAATGCGTGCGGCGACGCGATGCCGATCGAAGAACACCACCTCAAGCTTGGCGCTGGTGTCGTTGGCGGCCATCGAGATCACGTGGTTATTGGTGAGGATGTAGCCCGCCTTGTCGATGACGAAACCCGAACCGGTCTCGCCGCCGCTTGCGGTCCGCACGTCGATAGAAACCACCGACTTCTCCACCGCACTGGCCACCCGGGCCACCGACGACCGGCCCTGCTGATGATCATCACCGGCTCCGGTGGACAACCTGACGGTGTCGCTATTGAGCGGTGCGGCAACCTCGGCGGTCCAGCGTCCGACGAGTCCGCCGACGACCCCGATCAGCAGCGCGATCACCGCGAGCACCGCGAGCGCGTCCCATGTGACATGTTTGCCGAAGAGGATGTCCTTGACCGACAGTTTCGGACCCGCAACTGTCGGCGGTGCCTGCGACGGTGTGTTCAGCGCCGGAGCAGCCAACGCGGCCGGGCTTTCCGGGTCACGCCACGGATCCGGGGGTGTCGGGGGTGTGACGTCGACACCGTAGGCCGCCAGCGGGTCACGCTGCAGCGCGTCGGTGGCACCCTCGGGCCGGCCGAATGCTTCGGCGAGGACGGGGTCGGGTGCGGCGATCTCCGGTTGTGGCCGCTCAGTGTCTGTCGGTGCCCCAGCGCCTGTTTGTGTGCCATCCGGCGATGCCACCGCGAACGAACCGCTCACCCCGCTCGGGCGGCCGAATATCCGTGCCAACGCCGGAGACACCGGTGCGTGCCGGGGCGCTGGATGTTCATGCAGTGTGTCCTCGTTATCGGCTGCCACCGGTCAGCGGCCTCGACGACGATTCATCGGGCCGCGCGGGTCGGCCGTCACATCGGCACCACCCAGATCGATCTCCTTGGTCGGGATCTGGCTGAGCTGACCGAGCAAACCGGCCGGAATGGCCACCGTACCCGACTCGCGCAGTCGCGTGCGTGCGGCGAGCTGGGCATCGACAGCGGCCATGCATTCCCGACAGAGGGCAAGGTGGTGAGTGGCACGAACCTGTGCCGTCATCCCAAGTTCGCCGTCGACGAATGCGGCGACGGCCTCCGGAGCCAAATGTTCGGTCGGTGCAAACCGCCGCCCACCGGGCGACTCCGGCCGCCGATATGCCGGATTGGGGGCAAACGATGTGGTGGCGGGCGTCCAGGTAGCCGGATTCCAGGCTGAACGCAGACGTCGACGCAGATTCTCCGGTGTCGCATCGTCCTCGCGCGCCCGGGGAGTGCCCCGACCTCGTTGGCCGTACATCATTCGTCCCTCCCCCTCTGCTCCAGCACCACAGCCTATCCGAATCATCTAACGGCGCGGCAAAGCCGAGGGTTCCCGCGGAATCGATCCGAGGGCGGCCGGGTCACGAGCCTACGGCGACCGAACGACGATTGTCATGACCGAGGGCCGCGAGGTAATCGCGGATGGTTTGACGGCCACGGTGGATACGGCTGCGCACCGTGCCCAGCTTCACACCGAGGGTGGTCGCGATCTCCTCATAGGACAACCCCTCGATGTCGCACAGGACAACTGCGGCACGGAAATCGGGGCTCAACGAATCCAGGGCCGCCTGCAGATCCGCATCGAGGTGCGTCGCCGCGTAGATCTGCGCAGGATCGGGAGTCTCCGCGGGCACCCTGTCGTATTCCTCCGGCAGCGCCTCCATCCGGATCTTGCTGCGCCGACGCACCATGTCGAGGAAGAGATTCGTCGTGATGCGGTGCAGCCAGCCTTCGAAGGTGCCTGGTCGGTAATTCGACAGCGACCGGAACACCCGGATAAACGTCTCCTGGGTCAGGTCCTCGGCGTCGTGCTGATTCCCCGACAAACGGTAGGCGAGCCGGTATACCCGATCGGCGTGTTCCCGCACCAGCTCATCCCACGAAGGCATGAGGAACTCGTTACCGGTGGCGTCAAAACCGGCGGTACCGCTGGGTACGTCCTCGAATTCGGACTCGATGAATTCGGTACTGGAAATAGTGGGATCAGTCATCTCCGGTGGCCGGTTCCCTTCTTGCAGCTCACCCGGAAGCAGGTCTGCTATCCGAAGCCGCATATTCACTGTGGTGAACACCGGACTGCCGAACGCTATTCCACGCCCGATCGCCGGTGGTGCTGTCTTACCTTCTCCTACGGTGTTGTGGTCGGCGTATGAGATGCCTGAGGGTTCACTGAGTAAGTAAAAGTCGTCGCGTGAGCGCAGATGACGTCGGCGATACCGCTGGTAGGGCGCGCCGCTCCCAGTTGTGGGCGCCGTCGGCCTAGTGTCAAGAACATGACCGACTCACGCCCACACGGGGTTGATGAACATACGGCCCGGGCACTGATCGACTACGCGGAATCCTCGATCATCGAAGATGACGCGCTGGCGGCGGCGCGCGCCCGCTCCCGCGAGCTGGGGGCCACCCCGATCAGCGCGGCGGTGGGCGCGTTATTGGCGTTCCTCGCGCGCAGCGCCGACGCCCGTGCGGTGGCCGAGATCGGCACCGGGACCGGCGTGAGCGGGCTCTGGCTACTCAGTGGCATGTCGCCCACCGGCGTGCTGACCACGATCGATCCAGAACCCGAGCACCACCGGGCGGCGCGGGCGTCATTCACCGGCGCCGACATCGCGCCGACTCGCACCCGCCTGATCAACGGCCGCCCCCGCGAGGTGCTGCCGCGACTCTCCGACGAATCCTACGACCTGGTATTCATCGACGCAGCGCCCATCGACCTGCCGACCTTTGTCGGCGAGGCGATCCGGATGCTGCGCCCCGGCGGGGTGGTGGTGGTCCACAATGCGACGGCGTCGGGAGCCGTTGGCGATCCGCAACGGACCGACCCGGCAACCACTGCGGCCCGACAGGCGGCGCTGCTGATCGCCGACGACGACCGGTTGTTGCCGGTGGTGATACCGCTCGGCGAGGGAGTCCTGGCCGCCGCCAAGGCCCCCACCGCCAAGACGCACACCGCGAAGACCTTCTGACCAGACGGGACACGCCGCCCCGGTCCCGGCGTGGGTGATCGCCTCACACGTCGGTGGAGAAACGCACCCCGCCGTCGGGTAATTGCACTCCCGGCCAGACCCGAGCCCCACGTAGTAGTTCGCAGCGCGCACCGATATCGGCGCCGTCCCCGACAACCGTGTCCCGGATCAGGGCCCGCGGACCCACCCGCACGCCGAATCCAATGATGCTGCGTTCGATGACCGCACCCGCCTCGACGACCACACCGTCGAAGATCACCGCGCCGTCGAGCCGGGCGCGCGGGCCGATCTCGGCTCCCCGACCGACAATCGTGCCGCCGATCAGCACCGCTCCGGGAGCCACACTGGCACCTTCGTGAACCAGTGACTCGCCGCGGCGATCACCCAACGCGGGCGAGGGTGCGATACCGCGCACCA
The DNA here is from genome assembly GCA_047605305.1 of Gordonia sp. (in: high G+C Gram-positive bacteria). Lineage (GTDB taxonomy): Bacteria > Actinomycetota > Actinomycetes > Mycobacteriales > Mycobacteriaceae > Gordonia. The sequence continues at coordinate 38,862 of JASGFW010000006.1, read as the reverse complement.
AGTCGGCCGAACCCGCGACGAAGTCCTCGGGGGTACCCATGTCACGCCAGTACGCCTGATCGACGTGCGCCTGGATGTGCTTACCCTCGGCGAGCAGCGCCGGGAACACCTCACGCTCCACCGACACCTCGCGACCGGCGGGAATCTGCTCGATCACGGAACGTTTGAAGACATAGGTCCCGGCGTTGATCTGATCGGTCGGCGGGTCTTGCGTCTTCTCCAGGAAGGCCGTCACCCGACCGTTGTCGTCGGTGGGCACCGACCCGAACGCGCGCGGATCGCCGACCCGCACCAGATGCAGGGTGACGTCGGCGTCGCTGCGCTTATGTGTCGCCACCACCTGCCGGATATCGGTCCCTGACAACACATCGCCGTTGAATACCACGATGTCGGGCGCGGTCAGTTCGTCGAGCACATTGCGGATACCGCCGCCGGTACCGAGCGGTTCGTCCTCGGTGACGTAACGCAGTTGTAGGTCGAGCTTGGAGCCGTCGCCGTAATATTCGGAGAAGACATGGGCCTTGAATGAGGTGCCAAGGATCACTTCGCGGATACCTGAGGCCCGGATGCGGGACAACAGATGTGTCAGGAATGGTAAACCGGCTGTCGGCAGCATCGGTTTGGGCGCCGACAACGTCAGCGGACGCAGGCGGGTGCCTTTGCCGCCGACCAGCACAATGGCCTGTACCTGCGACATATCGACGTCGGGCGCGGCCTCGGCGGCGGCCTGCGGCGCCCCGACCACATTGAATCCGGTCACGTTGGTGTCCTCTCCGTGGTGTTCTAGTAATCGTGTTCGCAGCGGTCGGCTACTCGATGGTGGCGTACTTAATGGTCGCCGGCACGGCGCGCCGCGCGCACCGACACCGCCGAACGGGCTGCCAGACCCGCGCGCAGCGCGAGCCGTAGCGGCGCGCGCAGCAACCCGGGATGTCGATCCGCCTGAAATCGATAAGCACTGCGATGGTGAGCGGGCAGCATGGATTCGGGATCGCGGTCGGCGCTGTGCCCCTTGGCGTGCACCACCTCGGCGCCGGGTACGTACACGTTAAGCCAACCGGCTTTACCGAGACGGTCGCCGAGGTCCACATCCTCCATGTACATGAAATAGCGTTCGTCGAAGCCGCCGATCGATTGGAAGGCCTCGCGCCGCACCAGCAGGCATGACCCGGACAACCATCCGACGGGACGTTCACTTGGTGCGACATCGTCGGCTCGATAGGCGGCGGTCCACGGATTGGTCTTCCACACCGTGCCCAGCAGAGCGTGCCCGGTACCCGACACGAGGTCGGGGACGCGCCGCGCCGATGGATATATCGATCCGTCCGGCTCCCGGATGAGCGGTCCGAGCGATCCCGCACGCGGCCACCTCGCCGTGGCGGCGACGAGTTCGTCGATCGCCCCCGGCTGCCATTCGACGTCGGGGTTCGCGATCACGACGAGATCGATATCGGGGTTGAGTTCGGCCACCGCCCGGTTGATGCCGCCGCCATAGCCGAGATTCCCGCCGGTGTGCACCAGCGTCACGTTCTCGTAGTCACGGGCCGCGGCCTCCGGTGCACCGTCGCCGGAACCGTTGTCGGCGATGATGACCGGCGGATTGGCCGACGTGGCGTGGCCGAGGCTCTTGAGAAAGGTCTCGAGATAGCCGCCGGACCAATAGGTCACCGTCACGACCGCCAGATGGGATGTCACCCGGTCAGGGTAACCAACCGCACGGCGCACGGCCGACCCCGCGCCGTGGCGCGTCACCGAGCCGCTACCGCGTCGCTCGACAGTGCCGCCGATAACGCCGCACGCCAGTCGCGCAGCGGAGTCAGGCCGGCCGTGATCCACGATGTGGGCGAGAGCACTGAGTACGCCGGACGCGGCGCCGGACGCGGGAACTCGTCGGTGCACACCGGTCGGACCCGATCCGGATCGGCGCCGAGCTCGGCGAATACCGCCCGGGCCACATCGAACCAGGTGGCCACGCCGGCATTGGTGGCGTGCAGGACGCGCCCGCTCACCGCTTCGTCCCGGGGGTGGGCGGCCAACTCCCACAGTCCGTCGGCCAGATCACCCGCATAGGTGGGCGAACCCGTCTGGTCGTCGACAACGGTGATCGATTCGCGCTCGGATTCCAGGCGGCGGATCGTTCCGACGAAATCCCGGCTGCCCGGCGCACCGGTGTACACCCAAGCGGTGCGGATGATGGTGGCCGCCGGATCGGCGGCGAGCGCGGCGCGTTCCCCATCGAGTTTTGTCGCACCGTAGATCGTCTCCGGTCGCACCGCCGGGTCGACGTCGTCGGGTTCGTACGGTTCCACGCGCCGACCACAGCCCGCTAACTGGGCGTCCGATAACTGGGTGTGGGTGCTGCCGGCCGGCCTCCCGCCGAACACATAGTCGGTGGACAGGTGGATCAGCCAGGCACCGGCGGCCGCGGTCACCGCGGCGAGATTGCCTGGTCCGGCGGCATTGATCTGTGCCGCCCGCTGGGGTTCGGATTCGGCGGCGTCGACATTCGTGTACGCCGCGCAGTTGATCACCACATCTGCGCGGTTGAGGTCGGTGAATGCGGCGCGCACCGAAGCCGGATCGGCGATATCGACATCGGCCGAGGTCAATCCGCGTACCTCGCGGTGCGCGGGTACCCGCGCACCCAACGCGCGGCCGAGCTGACCTGCGGCACCGACAATCCATACGCGGCCCGTGGGCACCGACGGCTGCGGCTTGTCCGATTCGGCCATGTCATCATCGTGCCCCAGTCCATATACCGTCGTCCACATACCGTGCGGCAGGTGTTGTCGATGCAGGTGTTGAGGCCCCGCCCACACATCGCGGTGCGTCGGCGTTGCGCCCGTGCATTCGCCGATTGCTTCAGTAGCCTGACCACTGAAACAACATCAGCAACGGCAACCACTCGAACAACGGCAACCACATTCGCACCGCAGCGTGCCGGATGCAGTCGGTACCAGCATCCACATGACCGATCGCGGTTCGCCGAAACGCAAAGGACTACTCACTCGTGGAGTCTCGACCCGATGGCGCCCGCCGCCGACCCGCCGGATCACCGCGCGGCGACGAGCCCCACCCGCGGCGGCGCCCCTCGCCCGCCGCCGACCGCGCTGATATTCGCACCGCTCCGACGCGCACGCAGCGCACACGTCAAGACGAGGCACCCCACCCCCAGGCCCGACGCCGCTCACCGAGAGCGGCCGATACCCGCCCGACCGAACCCGGCATCCGGCCCAAGCGCGCGGCGACCGGACGCGCATCCGGCGAGATTCACACCCGCCCCGTCAGTCCAACATCTGCCCCCCAAAGACCAGGCACCCCACAAACCGACCCGCCACAGACCGACGCCCCAACAACACCCCCGCAACCACCGGTCACCGGGGGTCATCGCGCTGGCATCGGCGGGCCCGGCGCCCGCAAGACGTGGGGCCGCGGCATCGTCGCGCTCGTATCGGTCGCGGTGCTGGTGTGCACGGGCTACGTGTGGAAGAGCATGAACGGGCTATCCACCAGCATCACCCAGCTCGCCGGCCTTGGGCTTGGCGGTGCCGACGACGGCGCCACCGATGTCCTGCTGGTGGGTATGGATTCCCGTACCGACGCCAAGGGCAACCCGCTCACCACTCGGGAACTGCGTTGGTTGCGTGCCGGCGACGACATCTCGACCAGCACCGACACCATCCTGCTCATCCGCATTCCCAATGACGGCACGTCGGCTACGGCGATCTCCATCCCCCGCGACTCCTATGTCGAGGTCCCCGGGATCGGTAGGTCAAAGATCAACGCCGCCTATGGTGCGACGCGGGAGAGCGTCCGGCGCCGCGCGGTCGAAGCCGGTAAGAGTGAGCAGACGGCCGAACGTCAGGGCACGCTCGCCGGCCGCAAGGCACTCATCGATACCGTCGCAAACCTCACCGGCGTGCATGTCGACCATTACGCCGAGGTCGGACTCCTCGGCTTCGCGCTCCTCACCAAAGCGGTCGGCGGCGTCGAGGTATGTTTGAAAGAAGCAGTACGCGAACGGTATTCGGGTGCCAAATTCCATGCGGGACGGCAAACACTGAATGGGCCACAGGCTTTGAGTTTCGTGCGGCAACGGCATGGGTTACCCCGCGGCGATCTCGATCGGATCACCCGCCAACAGGTGTATATGGCGTCACTGACCCAAAAAATCTTGTCCGCACACACACTCACCGATCCAGGTAAGCTCCGCGCCCTCGAAGAGGCGGTGTCACGTTCGGTGGTGATCGACGACGACTGGAATGTGATGCAATTCGCCGAACAGCTCAAGGACCTCTCCGGCGGCCGCGTCAAATTCGCGACAATCCCCGTACTCAACGATCATGGCTGGAGCGATGACGGCACCCAGAGTGTGGTGACCGTTGATCCCGCTGCGGTGCAACGGTTCACCGCAAACCTCCTGAACAGCCAGCGCAGCGGGGCACCCACCCAGCGGGGCAGCTACACGGTGGATGTGGATAACGCGGGAACAGTCGACGGGCTCGCCGGAAGTGTATCGAATATATTGACCAGCAAGGGATTCCGTGAAGGAAAGACGAGCAGCACACCAGCTGATCTACGCGATTCGGTGATCTACGCACCCAGTGTCGACGACGCGGGCGCCCGGCTGCTCGCCAAAGATCTCGGCGGTATGCCCATCGTCGCCGATTCATCACTGCCCGAACATCACCTGAAATTGTTGTTGACGAACACTTTTGCCGGACCAGGCTCCATCTCCGATTTCGGCTCCCAGACCGGTGGCACCTCGGCACGTGAGCGGATCGGCGCCAGCGCACCGCCGATCACGGCCGATACCGATGGCCCGGTGTGCGTGAACTGATGTCCGAAAAAACTCTCACCGCAGCACTATTCGGGGCGATCGCCGACTGGAGCAAGCCGCTGTTCACTTTCTACGACGATCGCAGCGGCGAACGCACCGAACTTTCGGGGGCAACGTTGGGTAACTGGGCGGCTAAGACCGCCAACTTCCTGGTCACCGAACTCGGTGTGATACCTGGTGACGAGATCGTGGTGGATCTGCCTGAGCACTGGCAGAGCGCCGCGATCCTGTTGGGCGCGTGGTGGTCTGGTGCCCATATTCGGTTATCGGATGCAGATCTCGACGGCACAGCGGTGGCCGCGATCACCACCGTCGATGCTATCGACCACTACCGCGACGCCGATGAATTGCTGGTGGCCTCCCTCGACCCCTTCGCATTGGGGGTGCGTGATCTGCCCCGCGGTGTCGGCGATTACGCGTCGTCGGTGCGGGTACACGGCGATCAGTACACCCCGCCCCGCTATGGCGGCGCGGCCCTTGAGGGACTCTCGGCGGAAGAGATTACGAGCATCGCGCGGTCAACAGCAGCCGCCGAGGGCATCCGTCCGGGCAGCCGGGTGCTTTCCACGCGGGAGTGGCACTCCCGCGACGGCGTAATCGCCACCCTCGTCGCACCACTGAGCGTCGGCGCCAGCCTCGTCTGGGTTGCCCCGACCGCCGCCACCGACCTGCCCGCACGCGCGGCGTCCGAACGGGCCGATATCGTTCTCGATTGAGGCGATTCACGACGCTGGTGCCGTGGCATGTGTGGGAGCCTGGGTGCCATTTATGGCGTCCGGATTCCCACACATCGGTTACTCCCGGGTGTTCGGAACCCCGGCTCAGTCGTCGCCGAGTAGCTGGCGGCGCAGCGCGGCGTCCTTGTCCAACACGAGTTGTTCGAGGTCACGCTGAAAGGATTCCATCCGTGCCCGCAACGCCCGATCCGCGGCACCGAGGATGCGCACCGCGAGCAGACCGGCATTGCGGGCGCCACCGATCGACACCGTCGCGACAGGAACCCCCGCGGGCATCTGCACGATCGACAGCAGGGAGTCCATTCCATCCAGATAACGCAGCGGAACCGGCACACCGATCACCGGGAGCGCAGTCGCGGCCGCGACCATTCCCGGTAGATGTGCCGCACCACCGGCCCCGGCGATGATCACCTCGATTCCGTTGGCCGCCGCACCCGACGCGTAGTCGAGCATCCGCTGCGGCGTGCGATGGGCCGATACCACACCCACCTCAAAGGGAATGTCGAATTCGGCCAGTGCCTGCGCTGCGGCTTCCATCGTCGGCCAGTCCGAATCGCTGCCCATGATCAGCCCCACGCGCGGCGCTCCGGGGGTGTTGTGCGGTTCGGTCATGAATGCGGGTCCCATCCGTCGGTCCATTGCGCGTGCGACATCCAGTGCGCCGCGCGTTCGGCGCGTTCACGCACCGAATCCACTGAGTCGGCGGGGCCGCCGACAATGTTGACATGCCCGATTTTGCGGTCCGGGCGTTCCCCTTTGCCATACAGATGAACCTTGGCATCGGGCATACGGGCCATCAGGTGATGCAGCCGTTCATCCATCGAGATCGAGGGCACCTCGTCGGCACCGAGAATATTGGCCATCACCGTCAGCGGAGCGCGCGCGGCGGTATCGCCAAGCGGATAGTCGAGAACCGCCCGCAGATGCTGTTCGAACTGAGAGGTCACCGCGCCATCCATCGTCCAGTGCCCACTATTATGCGGACGCATCGCGAGCTCATTCACCAGCAGCCCGCCGTCGACGGTTTCGAACAGCTCCATCGCCATCACCCCGACAACCCCGAGTTCGGCGGCCAGCCGCAATGCCATCTGCTGGGCGCGTTCGGCGACATCTGGGGCGAGGTCGGGGGCCGGGGCAACAACCACCGCGCACTGACCGTTGCGCTGCACCGTTTCCACCACGGGCCAGGCACCGCCTTGGCCGAACGGTGAACGCGCCACCATCGCCGACAATTCGCGGCGCATCGTGACCTTCTGTTCGGCAATCAGGTCGACGCCGGCGCCACGCTGCGCGTCGAACACCGCCAATACCTCGTCACGGTTATCGACGAGCCACACCCCACGGCCGTCGTAACCGCCGCGGATCGCTTTCAGCACCACCGACCAGCCGTGCCGCTCACCGAAGCCGATCAGCTGCTCGCGCGCGGCTTCGGCCGTTCCGGTGAGGTCGACGAAGTCGGGTATCGGCAGTCCCAATTCGCGCAGCCGAACCCGCATCGCATGCTTATCCTGCGCGAATCGCAACGCCGACGACGGCGGACGGACCGGTACCCCATCCGCTTCGAGGGCTTGCAGATGTTCCAGCGGCACGCCCTCATGGTCAAAGGTCACTGCCGCCGCACCGGCCGCAGCACGACGTAAATCATCGAGATCATCGTGCGAACCGAAGACCACATCGGCGCTCACCTGGGCCGCCGGATCGTCCGCACGGGAGGCCAGCACTCGGACACATTGCCCGAGCGCGATCGCGGCCTGATGGGTCATCCGGGCAAGTTGCCCCCCGCCGATCATCGTCACCGTCGGCATGGCGCTACCCGTGCGAGCGGGTGTCGCGATGCCCGGCAAGGCACCGTCATCTCGCGAAGTCACGCGGTCCATCGTGGCATGCCCGGCCCGCCACATCTATGACCAACCACCCCCGTGTTATCCGGAACGGGTTTCGTACACTCGGATCGACGCGGCAATTCTCCGCCACCTCATCGCGCTCGACCCCCGGTTCAACGATGTGGCACCCGATCATGGCGTACCGCCGATGCATCAATGTCGCCCGCCGCGGATGGTTCACGAATCTCATTGTCGGGGAATCGGAATGCGGGCACCACGATCGAGAACACAGGTGGACGCCGCGACGTCAATTCCAACCGGCCCCCGTCGGCCTCGACAAGAGCGCGGGCTAACGACAGACCCACCCCACTACCTGCTCCGGCCGAGAATCCACGCCGGAAAATATGCGATGCCGCCGCGTCGGAAACACCCCACCCCTCGTCGGAGACAGTAATCCGGAGCATGGCACCTTTGAGATCGCTCACCGCGATCTTGCATTCGCCCTGGCCGTGTTGCAACGCGTTGTCCACCAGCACACTGACCGCTTCGCGGAGGCGGCCCGGGCGAGCGGTACGTGCCATGGCATCCCCGGCGAACGACGTCGACAACACCCGACCGGCGGCGCTGAAGGACTGCTCAAAATCGCCGGCCAACGTCGTGATCAGGCCGGTCACATCCACCCCCGCCGGCGGAGCCGGATCATCCCGGGACGCCGCCACCAGTTCATCCAGTTCGCTGGCGAGTCGTTCCACCTGGGCCAGCCCCGCCTCGGCTTCGGCGACGACAGCGGGATCATCGTGCAGGGAGAGTTCATCGAGACGCAGTTGAATCGCGGTCAGCCTGCTGCGGATCTGATGCGACACATCGCCGACGATCTCCCCTTGGCGTTCGAGCCGAAGCGCAATTTCAGTGTTGGCGGCACCGAGCGCACGCGACACGCGGTCAAGTTCGTCGATCCCGTATGTGCGCCACTGCGAGCGGAAGTCACCCCGAGCCATTGCCGCCGCGCGATCGGCCAGTTCGGTTAACGGATCGGCGATGCGGCCCGCCGTCACCGCGGCCACCGCCGTACCCGCGGCAATCGAACCGGCCACCACCACCAACACGATCCCGATGGCCGCCAGCTGATCGTTGCGTACCGAGTCGAGTGGAATCTCCAACACGAGATCGCCCGCGTTACCCAGACCGATCGAATCCGACATCGTCGCGCCGACAATGGGTTCGCCAATCGAGTGCGACCGGGGTGTCGTGCCGAAAAGATAGCGCAAGGTCAAGCGCCCATCTTCGGGCAGCAGCAACCGCAAAGAGTCGCGTTGCAAGACGGCAGGGTCGACGTGGCCGTCAGACCGCACCTGCCAGATCACCTGATCGGAGATCACCTTCAGCCGTGAATCGAGACTCTGGTGGGCGCTGTCGGCCACCCACCACCACGCGATGACACTCAACGGCACGCCCAGCAGCGCACCGACCGCCAGCAACATGGCGATCATCGTGTACAGGATTCTGCGACGCATCAATTATTCCCGGGAGTGACTGTGCCGCCGCGGATTACGGATCGAACCGAAAACCGACACCGCGCACGGTGACGATATGCCGGGGTCGGTCGTGGCGGTCGTCGCCGATCTTGCGACGCAACCACGAGATATGCATGTCGAGAGTCTTCGACGACCTTAAATCCGCCGATCCCCACACATCGGTGAGGATTTCGTCACGCGAGACGACCTGCCCTGCGCGTTCCATCAGAAACCGCAGGAGATCGAATTCGCGGTTGGCCAGCACTAAATCCTCACCATTGACCAGCACGCGTCGGCCACGCGTATCGAGCGCGATATCCCCGCCGGTCAACACCACGTCGGCGGAAATACGGCGACGCAGCAGGGCACGCACGCGGGCAAGTAACTCGGCCAGCCGGAATGGCTTGCCTACGTAATCATCGGCACCGGCATCGAGGCCGACGACAAAATCCACCTCATCGGTGCGGGCAGTCAGCATCAGCACGGCCAGATCTGGCCGCTCAACCCGCACCCGCCGACATACCTCAAGACCGTCGCATTCAGGCAAGCCGAGGTCGAGGATGAGCAGTTCGTAGCGATGATCGAGTGCCTGGCGCAGGGCCGCTCCGCCCGTACTGACCACATCACACCCGTAGCCCTCACGGGCAAGTGCCCGCGCCAGCGGCTCGGCGATCGCCGTATCATCCTCGGCGAGAAGCACATCTGTCATCGGGTTTCCATTCGGGAGTCTCGGCGCGCCGAGGCACGAGGGTCGGGATCGCTGACGTCGTACGGGTTGCCATGCTCGGATGGGACATCATCGTCGAGGACTTCGCGATACAGCAGCGCATGGACCCGTTCAACCTGTGGGATGTCATCGAACGAGAGCGGATCGTCGGATGCGGATTCGATAATCAGCGTGCCGGTACGCAACACACGGTCGAGGAGTCCGCGCCGGAACTCCACGGTGTTGATGCGCCGGATGGGGATATCGATGCCCGACCGGGAAATGATGCCGTGTCGAAAAATCACCCGACGATCGGTCAGCACGAAATGCGTCGACTTCCACGACAGTAGCGGACGCACAAAAAACCAGCCGAACAATGCCGTCCACGCCACCGCCACCACGATGTAGCCGACCAGTGTCACAGGGTTATTCAGTGACACAGGGTTATTCAGTGACACAGGGCTATTCAGTGACACAGGGCTATCCGGCGCTGCACGCCCGATGATCCCACCCGCCAGACCCGCGACCCCGGTGCCCAGGATGAACAACGTAAACGGACCGACCAACCGTTTCCAATGCGGATGCCGGTGCACCGCCACACGTTCGCCCGGCGCAAGGCTCTCGCGTGGATAAGGCATGGGTTCGAGCATATCCGTCTCGAACACACCATCACGCCCGGCGCGCCATCCAACTCTGACCACACCCAACGCCAGCGCGCCGGCCAGCCCCGGATGGTCGGTAGACTCCACCCCATAGCCACGCCATAGGTCAGGAGAACGTATGAGCTACCGCGACCCGCGCGATCGGCCCGCCGCCGGATACGGCCAACCCACCGAGCCCTACCATCAGCCTTATCCCGAGACGCATAACTACCGGTCGCCAGCGTCCGGGCATCGCTTCGGCCCGAATATCGCTCCCGGCCTGTTCGCGGGCGGGGTGGTCATGAGCGGTGTAGTGACCGCCCTCGCCGCCTGGCTGGTCGCGTGGGTCATCCGCACGATCGCGCAGCGCGCCAGCGATGCGGGCATTCTGGGGGTATGGAATCCCGTGGCCCGCGGCGAGGTGTGGTTCGCGGTCACCGGCTTCCTCTGCGCGCTCGCCGCAGGTGCCTTCTGGTATGTGCTGCAACTGATCACGCCCTCGCCCGACCAATTCTTCCGGTGGATCGTCGGTCTGCTTATCGCCGCGGCGGTGATCGTCCCGCTCGTACTCTCGGCGCAGCTCTCGACCGGAATCGGGACGGCGGTGATGCATTTGGTCATCGGCCTGCCGCTGTTCTCACTCATCCCCGCGATGGGCCAAAAAAGCCTGCGCCGCTAAATAATCGCAGCACCGGTCACCACTGGGCCGGTCACCACTGGGCCGGTCACCACTGGGCCGGGCCCGTCACAGCACTGGGCGTAGATGCAGCACGTCGCCCGCGGCGGCGACGGTCGGCTCACCGGTGCCGGTGTCCACGACGATCCGGCCACGACGATCCACATCAACGGCGGTACCCTCAACGATCCGATCCCCCGGCAGCGAGAGCCGGATACGCCGCCCCAGCGTGTCGCATCGCTCCCGGTAGCGCGCGGCAACGGAAGCGATATCGGCCGGCCATGGCTGGGCGGCCAGGGCGAGCAGGAATTGCGCGGCGAGCCGGGCCACATCCACCCGGGTGCCGGTCTCCTCCAACAGACTGGTCGCGGTCGGCACCGGCAGGTCGTCAGCGGTCATATTCGTATTGATGCCGATCCCCACCACCACCACGCCGCCTGCGTCAGTGGCCGTGAACTCGGCCAGGATGCCCGCCACCTTCTTCTCGTTCACCAGTACGTCGTTGGGCCATTTGAGCACCGGACGTACCCCGCTGGCGCGCTCGATGGCCTGCGCCGCGGCCACCCCTGTGGCCAGCGATAACCAGCCGAGCGTATCCGCTTGCGTTCCCGCCGCGAGCACCGCGGAGATGGCGAGTTGACCACCCGCCGGGGCACTCCACACCCGGGCGTGCCGGCCACGGCCGGCCACCTGATCAGTGGTGATCCGCACCGTGCCGACGATGCCCGGATCATGTGCCCGGCCCACGAGGTCGGCATTCGTCGAGCCCGTCGAGTCGACGACCTCGATCCGGTCCCAACGACCCTCGCCTGCGGCGCCGAGCAGCTCGACGATTCGTTGCTGTGTCTCCGCCGAGGGTGGCGCACCATGGCTCATGGGTTTCGAGCGTAGAAGATCACCACAGACCGGTTGACGTGGGTCACAGTATGGCCGATAGCATCGGTTCCATGACCACCGCTTCATCCGGCTCCAACGCGGAGCCCGACATCCACACCACCGCGGGCAAGCTCGCCGACCTGCGGCGGCGAGTCGAGGAAACTCGCTACCCGGTGGGCGAAGCGGCCGTGGCGAAAATCCACGACAAAGGCAAGCTCACGGCTCGTGAACGCATTCAGTATCTGCTCGACGACGGGTCATTCGTCGAACTCGATGCGCTTGCCCGTCATCGCAGCACCAATTTCGGTCTCGCCGAACGCCGCCCCCTCGGCGACGGCGTGGTCACCGGCTACGGCACCATCGACGGCCGCGAGGTGTGCGTCTTCTCCCAGGACGCCTCCGTCTTCGGCGGCAGCCTCGGCGAGGTGTACGGCGAAAAGATCGTCAAGGTGATGGATCTGGCGATCAAGACCGGCCGGCCGCTGGTCGGGATCAACGAAGGCGCTGGTGCACGCATCCAGGAGGGCGTGGTCTCGCTGGGGCTCTACGCCGACATCTTCTATCGCAACGTGCGCGCCTCGGGCGTGATCCCGCAGATTTCGCTCATCATGGGTGCCACCGCGGGCGGCCACGTGTATTCGCCCGCGCTCACCGACTTCGTCGTGATGGTCGGCAACCAGGGGCAGATGTTCATCACCGGCCCGGACGTGATCAAGACCGTCACCGGCGAGGACGTCACGATGGAGGATCTGGGCGGCGCCCACACCCATATGACGAAATCCGGTGTGGCGCACTACGTCGGCACCGACGAGCAGGACGCCCTCGACTACGCCAAGGATCTGCTGAGCTATCTGCCCAGCAATAACCGCGCCGAGCCGCCGCGGCGGCCTAGCGGGCCAATCGCCAGCGGGTCGATCGAAGATAATCTCACCGCCGAGGACCTCGAACTCGACACGCTGATTCCCGACTCGCCCAATCAGCCCTATGACATGCATGAAGTCATCGAGCGCATCATTGATGACGGCGAATTCCTTGAGGTACAGGCCGAGCGCGCCACGAACATCATCGTCGGCTTCGGTCGCGTCGACGGCCGGAGCGTCGGCATCGTGGCCAATCAGCCGACCCAGTTCGCCGGCTGCCTCGACATCGACGCTTCGGAGAAGGCGGCTCGCTTCGTGCGCACCTGCGACGCCTTCAATGTCCCGATCATCACGCTGGTCGATGTTCCCGGCTTCCTGCCCGGCACCGATCAGGAATACAGCGGCATCATCCGCCGCGGAGCCAAACTGCTCTACGCCTACGGTGAGGCCACCGTTGGAAAGATCACCGTCATCACGCGTAAGGCGTATGGCGGCGCCTACGACGTGATGGGGTCCAAGCATATGGGCGCCGACGTGAATCTCGCATGGCCCACGGCGCAGATCGCGGTGATGGGGGCCTCCGGTGCCGTCGGCTTCGTGTACCGGGCGCGCCTCAAAGAGGCGGCCGCGGGCGGCGAGGATGTCGACGCACTGCGCCTGCAACTCCAGCAGGAGTACGAGGACACCCTGGTCAATCCCTATGTGGCCGCCGAACGCGGTTATGTCGACGCGGTGATCCCGCCCAGCCATACCCGCGGCCACATCTCCACCGCGCTGCGGCTGCTCGAACGCAAATCCGTCAGCGTCCCCCCGAAGAAGCATGGGAATATCCCGCTGTGAGCGCCAATCAACCCGCTGACACCGCTCCAGAATCCGCCGAGGTCGCGGGCGCCGGACCGGCGCGACCCCTGCTGCGGGTGGTCAAGGGCAATCCGACCGACGCGGATCTGGCTGTTCTGGTCGCGGTGTTCTCCGCGGCCACCACTACGTCGGGGGCAGCCGAATCCGGTCCCATTGACGACTGGGGCTCCCCGAGCGACGCACTGCGCCCGGCCTGGCCCAATGCGACCGGATTCCTGCGCGGACGCTGGTGAGCGCACCCATCGAGGTCGTGCTGGGTTCCGCGTCACCGGCCCGGCTGGCCGTGCTACGCCGCGCCGGCCTCGACCCGCGGGTACTGGTCTCCGGAATCGATGAGGATGCGCTGCTGACCGAACTCGCCGATACCGAGCCGGCCGAGGTTGTTTCTCGGCTTGCCGCGGCCAAGGCCGATGCCGTCGTCGCCGAGGTCCTCGCGCAACGGGCACACCAACCCGCGCCGCTCACCGACACCGTTGTGCTGTCCTGTGATTCGATGCTCCTGCACGGCGGCGAGTTAACCGGCAAACCGCACACCGTCGACGCCGCGGCCGCGCAATGGCGTCGGCTGCGCGGCAGTGACGCTCAACTGCTCACCGGTCACTGCGCGGTACGCGTGTCCGAACTCGGTCACACTGCCGCCGCGACCGACACCGCGTCGACGGTGATCCGCTTCGGCGATGTCAGCGACGCCGAGATCGACGCATATGTGGCCACCGGCGAACCGCTTGAGGTGGCCGGGGCGTTCACCCTCGACGGCCTCGGCGGCTGGTTCATCGATGCGATCGACGGCGATCCGTCGTCGGTCATCGGCATCGGCCTGCCGACGGTGCGCCGCCTGCTCGGGCACCTCGGGGTGGACATCACCGACCTGTGGACTTAAACACCGCACACCGGACTTAAACGACGCCGCACGACCGGTGACACGACCGGCGCAACGCCCACTCCGGACACAACGACATTGTCGACTACGCTAAGACCGGACCGGCTTGGTCCACCGCGCAGAGCTATGCCCGAATCGCAGCTGGAGAACAGACCGTGAGTGTTGAAACCGACCCGAACCCGGCATTCGCCGAGTATGCGCACCCTGAGCGCCTTGTCACCACGCAGTGGCTCTCGGCGCACCTTGGGGCCAAGGGTCTGAAGATCATCGAGTCCGACGAGGACGTCCTGCTCTACGACATCGGTCATATTCCGACGGCGCAGAAGATCGACTGGCATCTACATCTCAACGACCCCGTCGTGCGCGACTACATTGACGGCGAGAAGTTCGCAGAGCTCATGCGCAGCAAGGGAATTGAGCGCGACGATACCGTGGTTATTTACGGTGACAAGAGCAACTGGTGGGCCGCATACGCGTTATGGGTGTTCACCCTCTTCGGTCACGAGGATGTGCGATTGCTCGACGGCGGCCGCGATGCATGGATGTCCGAAGACCGCGACACTTCCTTCGACGTCCCCGAGTATCCGCCGACCGACTACCCGGTGGTCGAGCGCGACGACTCCCGGATCCGCATTTTCTCCGACGAGGTCCGTGACATTCTGGGCACCGCGCCGCTGATCGACGTGCGCTCACCCCAGGAGTACACCGGCGAGCGCACTCATATGCCCGATTATCCCGACGAGGGCGCGTTGCGTGGTGGCCACATTCCCACCGCAACCTCCATTCCCTGGGCCAAATCCGTACGCCCGGACGGCCGTTTCCGGCCCCGTGCCGAACTCGATGAGATCTACTCCGGCCTTGACCCCGCGTCGCCGACGATCTCCTACTGCCGGATCGGTGAACGTTCGAGCCACACCTGGTTCGTGCTGACCCACCTGCTCGGTTTCGGTCGGGTCCGCAATTACGACGGATCGTGGACCGAGTGGGGCAACGCGGTGCGCGCGGCGATCGCGGTCGGCGATACCCCCGGCGAAGCACCTCGGTGAGACCGGCGTGGCCGAACTTCCCGCCGCGCTAGCCGAGATCGTCGAAGAGTTTGGCGTGCTTGGTGTTTCAGATAAGGTGACGCTCCTGCTTGAATTCGCGGGCGAATTACCGGCGCTACCGGCCTCTCTGCAGGAAGAGGCGATGGAACCGGTACCCGAGTGCCAGTCGCCGATTTTCCTTGCGGTCGATGCCACCGATGCCGATGCTGTGCGGCTGTACTTCAGTGCTCCGCGTGAAGCTCCGACCACTCGTGGCTTCGCGTCGATCCTCGCCAAGGGACTCGACGGCGAGTCGGCCGATGCGATCCTCGCGGTGCCCGCCGATTTCTATCATGATCTCGGGCTGCAGGCCGCGGTCAGCCCACTTCGCCTGCGCGGCATGGCCGGGATGCTGAGTCGGATCAAGAATCAGGTTCGCACCCAGACCGGACGCGGGTGACCGCGCACAGGAGGATGCGCCGATGAAATTCGGGCAAATCCTCGAAGACCCTATTGCGCCAGGCGGATTGGTCGAGTGGACCCCGCATGTGCACGGAGGTCTGGCCGCTTGGAGCCGCGACCAGCGGCCCACCTCACATAACCATGAGCAGCATCTGCGGTCGGCTTTCGAATACCGCGCCCGTACGCGACGTGAGGGCGGCCGTGAATCGTGGCTGGGCGTGGTGATCGAATTCGATGAGCCACTCTCGATCCCGGCCATCCGCGCCACCTTGCTCCGGTGGATCGACCGGCATGAGGTGCTGCGCACACATGTCACACTCACCGGCAACGGGCTGGCCCGGCTATCGACCGCACCGGGCACCGTCGGGCTCAAGATGGACCGGATCGGTTGGTATAACGAGTCCGGTCCGCTCGTCGAGCAGATCGCCGGCGCCTTCGACCGGGCCACCGCACCCCTGCATTGGCCGGCTTATCTTTTCGCCACCGTCGGCCGCGAATCCTCCTTCACGTTGCTCTTCGCCGCGGATCACTCGCTCGTCGACGGATATTCACTGATCATGGCGCAGCATGAACTCGTGACGCTCTACCGCTCGGCGCGCGATCACAGTCACGCCGCGTTGCCCGAGGTGGGCAGCTACGTCGATTTCAGTGCCGAAGAACGCCGGTCCGCCGATGACGTCGGCCCCGACCATCCGGCAGTGGCGGCCTGGTCGGCGTTCTTGCGTGCCGGCGCGGGCGATATGCCTCCCTTTTTGGCCGGGCCGTCGGGCACCCGCATCGCACCCGACGCCGAGCCGCCCGACCCAGCCACTGATCCACCGCAGCAGTCCGTGTCGGGGGTGGTGGCCGACGACGACGCCACCACCCGGTTCGCCGCGGCGTGCGCGGCCGCGGGCGGCACCGTGACCGCGGGTATCCTCGCCGTCTTGGCAATCGTGCATCACCGACAAACCGGTGACGCCGAGTTCCGTTGTGTCCTGCCGCGTCATACCCGCAACGACCCCCGCTGGCTGACCTCCCTTGGCTGGTTCGTCGCGGTGGCACCGTTCTGTCTGGATATGTCAGATTCCCCGACTTTCGAGCAGGCGGTGGCCCGGGCCACCGTCGAACTCACACACTCCCGCCAGGGAGCGTCGCTGCCGTTTTTGCGGGTGGCGGAGTTGATCGGGTTTCGCGGCGCACCCCGATTCGTCATCTCCTTCATCGACACCCGCTATGCGCCGGGTGCCGCAGAGGCCGACGCCGGGCGGGCGCGGGTGATCCGCAGCCACAGCTACTCCCGCGACGAGGTATTGATCTGGATCAACCGGACTCCGTCTGGGTTGCGCTACTCGGCCCGCTTTCCGATCGAATCGGAGCCGTCCGCGATCGACGCCGCGGCGGCTACGACCGTCGAACTCGGTCCGTCGACATCGCTCGTCGATCCGCATCCCAACCCGCAACCCGTGCAGACCTACCTGCGTAACTTCACCGCCTTCATCCGCGAGGTTGGTGATTCAGGCAGCCCCAGCAGGTAAATGTGACCCTGGCCGCCACCGAACGATCGATCGGTGGGCTAGGGTGAATGCCGTAACGGCAAGACCCCACCGCGGAGCGAGCCCGGAGACCGCGGGGAGGTCGTTGTCTACCGACGACGACCGCCTGTAACAATCGAAGTTCGACCAGAGTCAGGCCCAGGAGAACAAGTGCCCAGTCCCACGATCAGCAAGGTCCTCATCGCCAACCGCGGCGAGATCGCCGTGCGCGTGATCCGCGCGGCACGCGACGCTGCAATTCCCAGCGTCGCGGTGTACGCCGAGCCCGATGCGAATGCACCGTTCGTGAGACTGGCCGATGAGGCCTTCGCGCTGGGCGGTCAGACCTCCGCCGAGTCATATCTGGTGATCGATAAGCTGCTCGACGCCGCGGCGAAGTCGGGTGCCAACGCCATCCATCCCGGTTACGGCTTCCTCTCCGAGAACGCCGACTTCGCACAGGCCGTCATCGATGCCGGACTCATCTGGATCGGCCCGTCTCCGCAGTCGATCCGCGATCTCGGCGACAAGGTGACTGCCCGGCACATCGCGCTGCGCGCCGACGCCCCCATGGCCCCAGGCACCAAGGATCCGGTGCGTAACGCCGACGAGGTCGTCGCGTTCGCCCAGGAGCACGGTGTTCCGGTGGCTATCAAAGCCGCCTTCGGTGGCGGCGGTCGCGGCATGAAGGTCGCCTACACCATCGAGGACATCCCGGAGCTCTACGAGTCGGCCACCCGCGAAGCGGTCAGCGCGTTCGGCCGCGGCGAATGTTTCGTGGAGCGCTACCTCGATAAGGCACGCCACGTCGAAGCCCAGGTGATCGCCGACCAGCACGGCAATGTGATCGTCGCCGGTACCCGTGACTGCTCGTTGCAGCGACGCTTCCAGAAGCTCGTCGAGGAAGCCCCCGCGCCGTTCCTCACCCCCGATCAGCGCGCCCGCATTCACGCCGCCGCGAAGGCGATCTGCCGGGAGGCGGGTTATTACGGCGCGGGCACCGTCGAGTTCATGGTCAGCGCCGACGGCCTGATCTCCTTCCTCGAGGTCAATACCCGATTGCAGGTGGAGCATCCGGTGACCGAGGAGACCACGGGTATCGATCTGGTGCGCCAGCAGTTCCGCATCGCCAACGGCGAGAAGCTGGAGTTCGCCAGCGATCCCGAGCCGCGCGGGCACTCGATCGAATTCCGCATCAACGGTGAGGATGCGGGACGCAATTTCCTTCCCGCCCCCGGTCCGGTCACCGTCTACCGGGAGCCCAGCGGCCCGGGTGTGCGCGTGGATTCCGGTGTCGAACAGGGCAGTGTCATCGGCGGCCAGTTCGATTCGATGCTCGCCAAGCTGATCGTCACCGGCGAAACCCGCGAGCAGGCGCTCGAACGCGCCCGCCGCGCCCTGAGCGAATTCCACATCGAGGGCCTGGCCACCGTACTGCCCTTCCACCGTCACATCGTCAGCAATCCGGCGTTCGTCGGTCGGGTCACCGAGGACGGCACCGAGACATTCGACGTCTACACCAAGTGGATCGAAACCGAGTGGGATAACCCGATCGAGCCCTACACCGGTGCGGAGTCGATCGATGACGACGACACGCCCCGCCAGAAGATCGTCGTCGAGGTGGGTGGACGTCGCGTTGAGGTGTCGCTGCCCGGCGATCTCGCCCTCGGCGGGGGCGGCACTGGCGCTGTCCGTACCAAACCCAAGCCGCGAACCCGTAAGAAGGGCATCGCCGGAGCTGGCGCCTCCGGTGATGCCGTGGTGGCGCCGATGCAGGGCACGGTGGTGAAGATCGCCGTCGAGGAAGGCCAGCAGGTCGCTGCGGGCGATCTCGTCGTCGTGCTTGAGGCGATGAAAATGGAGAACCCGGTCACCGCGCATAAGGACGGCGTGGTCACCGGCCTGTCCGTGGAAGCGGGCGCCGCGGTCACCCAGGGCACCGTACTGCTTGAATTGAAATAGGTTGGTTCTCAACCGTATTGCACGATGGAACCCATTGAGATCAACGCCGGCGGCTGGTACCTGCGTGGTGTGCGCGATGACGACCGGATCTCCGATGCCTACGCCCTGACCGATCTCGGGATCGATTCTCCCGCAGACTATGTCGCGCGGGCGCAGGCGGCCTGGGCCGACGAAACGGCATTGACCTGGGCGGTGTGCGTGCCGACGACGGGCGAACTGATCGCACTCATCGTCGCGCGGGCGGGCGAATCGCTCTGCGGCCAAGCCCGTGCGGGTGGTGAGCAGGCATTGGCAGCGGCACACGACCCTGTTGTGCGCTTCACCAGGGATGCGCTGGGCTGGCCGGTCGTTGAGTAATCCGGGTGCGATTGGCCCCGGGCCCACGGCCGATCCGATTCAAGGCGTGTCGCGGTCCACACCCGAAGCCAGATCGCCACATTCCACGGATTTAAGTATCCCGGAATGTGCCCGCAGATACGGTGCGGCACCCACATCGCCGTCCAATGTGGCCAGCACACCGTCGAAGTGGTCGGCACCCAGATACACCGGATGCCCTGGCTGATCGGAAAAGACCGCACGTACCAAGCCATCTCGGCGGCGCTCCGCCGCGGCGATCACCCGGGACACCACCTGGGCGCCGACGTCGGGCATGTCAATAACATGTAAAACCACGCCGGCTACGTCTTCTCGCCGACGCACCGTTTCAATCACCGCACGCACGCTCGCCGAGAGTCCGTGCGCCCAGTCGTCGACGAGGACAGCGGTGGCACCACGGGGCAACGTCACCACGGCCGCACCCATGGCCACCAGCACCTGCCCGCACCCGCCGGAATCGAGTGCGCGCACCGCAGCGCCGAGCCATAATCCTTGTTCGGCAAGGATTTTCGGCATTCCATAACGAGTTCCCGCACCGGCCGCGAGTAGCGCGCCGATCACTGTGCCGCCATAGCGTTGCGGCTGCCGGGCCACGCCCACCACATCGTCGTCCATCTTGTCGCCGATGGTAGCCGCCGCAGCGCTATACGCTAGCGTCACCGACACCCGCAACGAAGGGAAATAGTGTGCCGCACGCGGACTGGTATGGGTTGGCGCGCTTCAACCAACTCACCGAACGCCACGCCATCGATGTGCTCTACGAATGCTGCAGCTCAACGGGATGGGCGGCACGCATCGCCGCCGCGCGCCCCTTCGTCACCAAGGAGGCGCTACTGGAGTACGCCGACCAAGTTCTGGCCGAACTCACCGATACCGACATCGACGACGCGCTGGCCGGCCATCCGCGGATCGGCGACCGCTCCGATAGCGCCGCGTCTACCCGGGAGCAATCCGGTGTCGTCGGCGCCGACCACGCGGTGTTGACCGAACTCAGGGAACTCAACGATGCCTACGAGGCCACCTTCGGTCACGTATATCTCGTTTTCGCCAACGGACGTCCGGCCGCCGAGTTACTGGCGATCCTCAAGGAACGCCTGGGCAATGACCCGGCAACCGAGCGGCAGGTGATGCGCGCGGAACTGGCCAAGATCAACCGCAATCGACTGCTTGGCGTACTCACACCCGCAGACGACGAACACACAGGAGCACAATGACCGGCCTGTCCACACACGTCCTCGATGCCGTCTCCGGCGCACCCGCCGCCGGAATGGTTGTCACGCTGCGTGATGCCGATGGCACCGAACTCACCTCCGGGATCACCGATGCCGACGGCCGGATCGGCCAGGTCAACCGCGAACCGCTGCCGCCCGGCAGCTATCACGTTGTGTTCTCGACCGGGCGGTGGTTCGAGGAGAATGGGGTAGTCGGGTTCTATCCGCAGATCGACATCTGCTTCACCGTGGACGATCCCGACCGGCACTATCACGTTCCGGTGCTGCTGAGCCCGTATGCCTACTCAACCTACCGGGGCAGTTGATCGGCCACGTCTGCCGTCCGGCTCGGCTCGTCGGCGCCGAGCGATCTGCGCGGCCACCACCGCTGCGGCGGCCGTATCTCGCTCACCAGCACTCCGAGCACGATGAGCGCCGCGCCGCCGAGCGCCGCAAGCGGCAATCGGTCACCCGCGATACGTCCGAAGACGCCCGCCCACACCGGTTCTCCGGAGTAGATGATCGTGGCCCGC
Source organism: Gordonia sp. (in: high G+C Gram-positive bacteria) (assembly GCA_047605305.1). Taxonomy (GTDB): domain Bacteria; phylum Actinomycetota; class Actinomycetes; order Mycobacteriales; family Mycobacteriaceae; genus Gordonia. Next base: position 17,366 of record JASGFW010000006.1, on the reverse strand, counting down.
GTCGGCGAGACCGAACGCTGCGCCCAGTTCATCGTCAACTGGATGACGATGCTCGCGGCTCCCATGCCCAGTGCGGCGGCCAGCCATACCCAGGAGAAGGACGGTACCGTTTCACCGGCTATCGGCATGGCGAGGAAGCACAGTGCCCCGCCGGCCAACAGCTGAAGGATGGTAACGCGAGTGATGTCCACCCGGCCGGCGAAGTAGCTGATGAGGATGATCTCGCCGGCACATCCCGCCGCGCTGAGGACGGTGACCAACTCCCCCATCCCCATGCCGATACCGCCGGAATTCCTTCCGGCCACCAGCAGCAGCCCGATAAAGGCCAAGGTGACACCGATCCAGCTCATGATGCCCGGCGCTGTGCGGAACACCGCCCATTGCATGAGCGGCACCAGCGGCACGTAGAGGGCGGTGATGAAGGCCGAGGTACTCGCGCTAATCGTTTGCAGCCCCACCGTTTGCAGACTGTAGGCGAAGGCGAGCGTCGCCCCGATCGCGATTCCCGCCCCCAGCTCACCCAGCGTCAGTCCTCGTAGACTCCGGCCGAATACCATCAGCCCGAAGCAGCCGGCGACGACGAACCGCAGGCCCACGAAGAACAGTGGGCCGCTGTGTTCCATGGCGGCATGCACCACGAGGAAGGATGTACCCCAGATCGCGGTCACCGCGATGAGAGCCCATTCCGGCCGGCCGAGCCGAATACCCCCTCGGCCATCGGAATCATGTGCGCGCAGCATACTGCACAACATATGGGTATTATAGTGCGCATGGCAAATTCGCGTTCCGACGTCCTGGCACACGTGGCCCGCAACTTACGCGAGTTACGCACCCAACGCGGGCTGAGCCAGGCGGCATTGGCGCGAGCGTCGGGGATCAGCCGCCGGATGATCGTCAATGTGGAGGGCGGCGACACCAACATCAGTCTCGCCAGCCTCGATCGGCTCGCCGAAGCGCTCGACGTCACCTTCGTGGATATGGTGCGCGATCCCGACCATCGCTCCCGCGACCCGGATATCCGCGATCTCGATGTGGTGGCCTGGCGCGGCGCGGACACCCACAGCGTCGGCATCCTGCGCGCAAGCGTGCCCGCCCGCCAGGAAGTCCAACTGTGGACGTGGGCGCTGGGCCCCGGCGAACGCTACGACGCCGAACCAGATCCGCCGGGCTGGCAGGAGACGGTACTCGTCGTCGACGGCCGGCTGGTTATCGCTTTCGCCGACGCAGCCGTCGATGACCGCGAACTCGTTGCGGGTGAACACATCACGTTCCCCAGTTCACAGCACTACTCGTATATCAATCACCACGACGAACCCACCCGCTTCGTCCGTAATCTCGTGTACTGAGACCCGGCACATCAACCGATCTCGATCAGCAGATCCCCCGGCGCCACCTGCTGCACCGGTCCGATCGCCACCCGCGTCACCGTGCCCGCGATCGGCGCGGTGATGGTGGCCTCCATCTTCATCGCCTCGATGGTTCCGATGGCGGCACCGGCCGCCAGCTCGTCGCCCACACCGACCGAGAGTGAGACCACTCCGGCGAACGGCGCGCCGACATGGCTCGGATTGGCGCGATCGGCCCGCTCGGCGGTAGCCACGGTGGAGTCCACCGACCGGTCACGGACCGCGATCGGACGCAACTGCCCGTTGAGCACACACATCACGGTGCGCATCCCACGTTCGTCGGGATCGCTGATCGCTTCGAGCCCGATCAACAGCTGAACACCGGGTTCGAGTTCCACCCGATGTTCCTCGCCATAGCGCAGGCCGTAGAAGAACTGGTTGGCGCTGAGCCGCGACGTGTCACCGTATTCCTCGCTGTGCTCGACGAAGTCGCGAGTAGGCCCGGGGAATAGCAGCCGGTTCAGGGTCTGCTGCCGAGTGCGGCCAGCCACCTCAAGCGCGGCGGAATCGGTGTCGGAGAGTTCGGCAACGGGCCGTGGCTCGGAGCGTCCCTCCAGCGCCCGGGTGCGCAGCGGTTCCGGCCATCCCCCGGCGGGTTCGCCGAGTTCGCCACGTAGGAAACCGATCACCGAATCTGGAATGTCATAGGCGCCGGGATCGGCGGCGAAGTCATCCGGGGCGATACCCTGGCCCACCAGTGCGAGCGCGAGATCGCCCACCACCTTCGACGACGGCGTCACCTTGATCAGGCGGCCCAGCATGGCATCGGCGGCGGCATACGCCTCCTCGACAGCCTCGAACCGGTTACCCAGGCCCAACGCGATGGCCTGCTGGCGCAGATTCGATAGTTGCCCGCCCGGAATCTCATGCGAGTACACCCGCCCGGTGGGTGCGGGAACCCCGGATTCGAAGGGCGCGTACACCTTTCGAACCGCCTCCCAATACGGCTCAAGATCGCAGACGGCGCCGAGATCCAGTCCGGTGTCACGCTCGGTATGCGCGAACCCCGCCACGATCGCCGAGAGCGGCGGCTGACTGGTGGTACCCGCGAGCGGTGCGCTCGCGCCGTCAACAGCATCGGCACCGGCTTCGATAGCGGCGAGGTAGGTTGCGAGTTGTCCACCCGGAGTGTCGTGGGTGTGCACATGGATGGGCAGATCGAATTCGCTGCGCAGCGCACGGACGAGGCGGGTGGCCGCCGGCGCCCGCAGCAGTCCGGCCATATCCTTGATCGCCAGCACATGCGCACCCGCATCAACGATCCGCTCGGCCAATCGCAGGTAATAGTCGAGGGTATACAGCTTTTCAGCCGGGTCGGCGAGGTCGCCGGTGTAGCTCAGCGCGACTTCGGCAACCGCGCGGCCAGTTTCGCGCACCGCATCGATGGCCGGACGCATCGCGTCAATGTTGTTGAGCGCGTCGAAGATCCGGAAGATATCGATACCCGTGTCGGCGGCTTCGGCGACGAAGGCGGTGGTGACCCTGGTCGGATACGGGGTGTAGCCGACGGTGTTCGCACCCCGCAGCAGCATCTGCAGGCAGATATTGGGTATCGCTTCGCGCAGTTGCGCCAATCTGTCCCACGGGTCTTCCTTGAGAAACCGCAGTGCGACGTCGTAGGTGGCGCCGCCCCAGCATTCCACCGATAGCAGCTGTGGGGTGAGCGCGGCGACATACGGTGCCACGGCGATCATCCCGTTGGTGCGTACCCGGGTGGCCAGTAGCGATTGATGCGCGTCGCGGAAGGTGGTGTCGGTGACGCCGACGGCGGAACGCTCTCGCAGATCCCGGGCAAATCCCTCCGGTCCGAGCGTGAGCAGCCGTTGTCGCGACCCGTCCGATACTGAGTCGAGAACGCTCCGGTCCACAGCGGGCAGCTTGTCGCGCGGGTACACCGTCGTCGGTCGCTCGCCGTGCGGCTTATTCACGGTGATATCGGCGAGATAGGAGAGGATACGGGTGCCGCGATCGGCCGACGCGCGTGAGGTGAGCAGCTGCGGCCGGTCCTCGATGAACGAGGTGGTCACCCGGCCCGCCGCGAAATCGGGATCGTCGAGCACCGCCTGCAAGAAGGGGATGTTGGTGGCGACACCGCGGATCCGGAATTCGGCCAGCGCGCGGCGCGCCCGGCGCACAGCTGTGTCGAAATCCCTTCCCCGACAAGTTAATTTGACGAGCATAGAATCGAAGTGGCCACTCACTTCGCCGCCCAGATTCGCGCCGCCGTCCAGCCGCACACCCGCGCCCCCGGGTGAGCGGTAGGCGGTGATCCGTCCTACGTCCGGCCGGAATCCGGCGGCGGGATCCTCAGTGGTGATGCGGCACTGCAGTGCCGCGCCGCGGATGGTGATCGCATCCTGGGCGAGCCCGAGATCGGCGAGCGTCTGGCCCGCGGCGACGCGTAACTGCGCACCGACGAGATCGACATCGGTGATCTCCTCGGTCACCGTATGCTCCACCTGAATCCGGGGATTCATCTCGATGAAGACATGCCGGCCCTGCTCGTCGACGAGGAATTCGACGGTGCCCGCACACGAGTAGCCGATTTGGGAGGCGAAGGCGACCGCGTCGGCGCAGATACGTGCGCGCAGCTCCGGATCGAGATTGGGGGCCGGCGCCAGCTCGACGACCTTCTGATGACGTCGCTGCACGCTGCAGTCACGTTCATAGAGGTGCACCACGTTACCGTGGGTGTCGGCCAGAATCTGCACCTCTATGTGACGGGGATTGATGACGGCCTGCTCCAGGAATACCGTCGGGTCGCCAAAGGCGGAATCCGCCTCCCGCGAGGCCGCCAAGATCGCGTCGGCGAGATCTTCGCGGCGTTCCACCCGGCGCATACCGCGTCCCCCGCCGCCGGCCACCGCCTTGACGAACACCGGGAACACCATCTCCGCCGACACGGCGACCAGCGAGTTGAGGTCGACAGACGGCTCCGACGACGCGAGCACCGGCAAGCCCGCGGCCTTCGCCGCGGCGATCGCCTCCGCCTTATTGCCCGCCAGTTCGAGGACGTGTGCACTCGGGCCGACGAAGGTAATCCCGTGTGCGGCACATGCCGCGGCGAGTTCGGCGTTCTCCGAGAGGAATCCATATCCGGGGTAAATCGCATCCGCCCCGGAATGCAATGCCGCACCGACGATTTCGTCTACCGAGAGATATGCGCGGACGGGATGTCCGGGTACCCCTATCTGATACGACTCGTCGGCCTTGAGTCGGTGCAACGAGTTACGGTCCTCGTAGGGAAACACCGCCACGGTGCGGGCACCCAGCTCGTAGGCCGCACGAAACGCACGAATCGCGATCTCACCTCGGTTGGCTACAAGCACCTTCTTGAACATCTCGAACACTCTCTTCTCGTCGGCACCACGCCCCCCGCGCTTGACCATAACCTGTGAGCCTGCACGAACCCGCCCACGCATCTCACATGGTGAGATGCTTTGCGTGGGTGCCATAGTCGCGGTCCCGACCGGCGGAAATCTTCCTGTAACGCAGTCGTCGTAGCGTGTCGGAGGTGAGTCACCGCACCCTGATCGAGAATGCCTACGTCATCACCGTCGACGCCGAACGGCGCGAACTGCCGCGCGCATCGGTACTGATCGACGGCACCACGATCACAGCGATCGACCCCGGAGATGGCTTTTTCGGGGAGATCGGTGACGACATAGCCCGCGGCGATATCGAACGCATCGACGGCACCGGGCATGTACTGACCCCCGGCCTGGTGAACACCCATCATCATCTCTATCAATGGATCACCCGCGGCCTGGCCGCCGATAACACCCTCTTCGAGTGGCTCACCACGTTGTACCCCATCTGGGCGGGTATCGACGAAGATGCCGTGCGGACCGCCGCACTGGGCGGGCTGAGCCAGCTCGCACTCTCGGGCACCACCACCACTACCGACCATCACTACGTATTCCCCCGTGCGGGCGGCGATCTACTGGGAGCTGAAATCGATGCGGCGGCAACGCTCGGACTGCGTTTCCAGCCGACCCGCGGTTCGATGGACCTTTCCGAAAAGGACGGTGGACTACCACCGGATACCGTGGTGCAGACCATCGATGAGATTCTCACCGCATGTGCGGACGCGGTGGCGCGCTGGCACGATCCGCAACCCGGCGCACTGTTACGCATCGCCGTGGCACCATGCTCTCCATTCTCGGTCAGCACCGATCTGCTGCGTGAATCCGCTCTGCTCGCACGCGAACTCGGGGTTCGTATGCATACCCATCTGGCCGAATCACTCGACGAGAACACTTATTGCGATGAGCATTTCGGTTGCACTCCGCTGCAATATATGGAATCTGTCGGCTGGGTGGGCTCCGACGTCTGGTACGCCCACGGCATCGAGTTCACCGACGACGAGATCACCAGGCTCGCGGGCACCCAGACCGGGGTGGCTCACTGCCCTACCTCCAATGCCCGGCTGGGCAATCGCATCTGCCGCACCCGCGATCTCGTCGACGCCGGCGTCCCCGTCGGGCTCGGCGTCGACGGAGCCGCATCCAATGAGTCCGCACGGCTACTCGAAGAGGCCCACCAGGCGGTGCTGATGGCCCGTGCCGTCGGCGGTCCGCGCGCATTGACCACCCGGACCGCCCTCGAACTGGCCACCATTGGCGGGGCCCGAGTGCTCGGCCGGGCCGACGAGATCGGATCGATCGAGGTCGGTAAGTTCGCCGACCTCGTACTGTGGGATATGCGCACCATCGCCCACGCCGACGTCGACGACCCCGTTGCCGCCCTCGTCCTCGGCGCCATCCCGCCGATCACCGCCTCCTGGGTACACGGACGCAAAATCGTCGCGGATTCGCAGATGCTGGCCGTCGATACCGACAAGATCGCCGCAGCATGCGCCAGTGAACACCGTCGGTTGCTGCGCAAGGCCGCCGCCGGAGCCTGACCTCATGGACTTACACACCATCTCGACATATCGCTACGCGTATTCACGAGCCGATCTCGCCGCCGCACCCGGCGAACACATCGTGGCGGGCGGCACCTGGTTCTTCGGCGAACCTCAGGTGCATGCGACCGGCATCATTGACATCAGCCGGATCGGCTGGGAACCATTCGAGGATCTTCCCGACGGCGGGCTGCGCATCGCGGCCACCGCCACCATCGCCGAGTTAGCCGAGCTTGCACCCCGGCCCGGGTGGCTCGCCCACCCGTTGCTATTCCAGTGTGCCAGTGCACTTCTCGCCTCTTTCAAGATCTGGAATGTGGCCACTGTCGGCGGCAATATCTGCCGTTCCTACGCGGCCGCAGCGATGGTATCCCTCGCCGTTGGCCTCGACGCCGAGGGTATCGTCTGGCGCCCGGATGGTTCCGAATACCGTATTTCGATCGCCGATTTCGTCACCGGAAACGGAACCAACATCCTCGGAGCGCATGAGGTGTTGCGGGCCATAGAGATTCCCGGTTATGCGATGGCCGCACACACCGGCTTCCGCAAGATCGCGCTCGCCGAACTCGGGCGCTCGGGGGCCGTGGTCACCGGACGCCACGATAGTTCTGGCACAGCTGTTTTCGGTATTACCGCGGCCACCGAATGGCCTACGGTGCTGCGCTATCGGGATATTCCCGACGCGGCCCGGCTGCGAGCCGATATCGAATCCGCCGACGGCTACTACACCGACCCGCTCGGCTCCGCCGATTGGCGACGCGGCGTCTGCGTACTATTCGCCGAGCAGATCCGCACGGAGTTGATCGACGCCCGGATCAAGGATGAGTGGCAATGAAATTTGAGCTCAATGGCGAGTCGATCGACGCTGACGCGACACCGGGGCAATGCCTGCGTACCTTTCTGCGCGATCAGCAGCATTTCGCGGTGAAGAAGGGATGCGACGCCGGAGACTGCGGGGCATGTTCGGTTCTCGTCGATGGAAAACCAGTGCACTCCTGTATTTTTCCAGCGCAACGCATCGACGGTCACACGGTGACCACGGTCGCCGGGCTGAGCCGCAGCGACGAGCTACACCCGATGCAGCGGGCCTTCATCGATAACTTCGGTTTTCAGTGTGGTTTTTGCACGGCGGGAATGATCCTCACCGCATCAACCCTCGATCCGCAGGTCGTCACGGAGCCCGCCGAGCTGGATCGCCGGATGAAGGGAAATCTCTGCCGCTGCACCGGATACCGCTCCATCCGGGCGGCAATTACCCAGGGACTCACCGAGTCAACCATCTCCCACCCGGACACCTCGGCGAGGGCCGATACCCAGCCGGCCATCGGCTCCGTGGGCACCTCGCTCCCGCCCCCGGCGGCGCGGCGGATCGTAACGGGCAACGAGCCATACACTTTCGACGTCGCGATCCCCGGAATGCAGTATCTGCGCGTACTTACCTCCCCGCATCCGCACGCCCGGATCGTGGCCATCGATACCAGCGCCGCGGCGGCCCTACCCGGGGTCACGCTGATCTTGACCCACGACAATGTCCACACCAGAAGGTTTTCCACCGGACGCCACGAACATCGCAGCGATGATCCCGATGACACGCTGATACTCGATCCCGTACTGCGCTTCGTCGGGCAGCGGGTGGCCGCGGTCGTCGCCGATACCGCGGCCGCCGCCGAAGAAGCGTGCCGGCTGATCCACGTCGACTACGAGCTACTGCCGGCGGTATTCGATCCGGAGGAGGCTCGCACCCCCGGCGCGCCACTGATACATCCCGATCGCACCCCCGAAGACCGCGTCTTCGAAGCGCAGCGCAACGTGGTCGCATCCTTCCACGAGGGTTTCGGCGGCGATATCGATCAGGTGTTGGCCGCCGCACCGGTCACCGTCAGCGGCACATGGCGGACGGCCCGAGTCTCGCACGCGCAGTTGGAGACTCACGGCACGATCGGCTGGCTCGATGACGACGGGCGGCTGGTGATCCGCACCAGCACCCAGGTGCCTTTCCTGGTCCGCGACGAACTGGCCTTGATTCTCGACCTGCCGCCCGAGCGCATCCGGGTGTTGTGTGCCCGTGTCGGCGGCGGCTTCGGCGGGAAACAGGAATTACTCACCGAGGATCTCGTCGCGCTCGCGGTTCTGCGCACGGGCCGTCCAGTCGGCTATGAGATGACTCGCACCGACGAGATGACCCGCACCACCTATCGGCATCCGTTCCGGGTCACCCTCGCGCTCGGCGCCGGGCGCGACGGCAGATTACAGGCGATGAAGGTCGATGTTCTCTCCGATACCGGCGCGTACGGCAATCATGCGATCGGAGTGATGTTCCATGCCTGCTCCGAATCGGTATCGGTCTACAACTGCCCGGCGAAAAGGATTGACGCCGAGGTGGTCTACACCAATAACCCGCCGTCGGGCGCCTTCCGTGGTTACGGGCTCGGGCAGGTGATCCTGGCCGTCGAATCCGCCATGGATGAACTCGCCCTCACCCTGGGTATCGACCCCTTCGAGCTACGTCGCATCAACGCCGTGGCCGACGGAGATCCACTGCTCATCGCCCATCCCGAACCCGAGGACGATCTCGTGTACGGCAGCTACGGTCTCGATCAGTGTCTCGATCTCGCACAGCGCGCACTCGACCGCGGCAATGGCGTCGCGCCACCCACCGGGCCGGAGTGGAAGGTCGGCGAAGGGATGGCGCTGGCGGCGATCGCGACGATGGCACCGCGTGGGCATCTCTCCGCGGTCACAGTCGGAGTCGACGCCGCAGGCATCTATCACGTCGGCGTTGGTACCAGCGAATTCGGCAATGGAACCACCACGGTGCATACCCAGATCGTGACGACGGTGGTAGGCACCGCCCCCTCGCGTATCCGGTTACACAACGGCGACACCGATGGCGCTCGCTACGACACCGGCGCCTTCGCCTCCGCCGGGACGACGGTGGCGGGTAAGGCCGTCTACGGTGCGGCACAGGCATTGCGCGCCGCGCTACTCGACGCCGCATCCGCACTCACCGCGAGCGCACCCGCCGATATCCGGCTCACCGCCGATGGCGCCCTGGCCGGCGATCGCGTAGTCAGTTTCGAGGAACTCATCGCCGCCGTCGGCGCCGAACACCGGGTCGGTGACCGGGCCGTGGCGAACGCCGCCGAGAGCGGTGAGCTGCGCTCAATCGCGTTCAATGTCCAGGCATTTCGGGTCGCGGTGAATATCGACACCGGTGCCGTGCGAATCCTGCAGTCGGTGCAGGCTGCGGACGCGGGCACGGTACTCAACCCGCAGCAATGTCGCGGTCAGATCGAAGGCGGGGTGGCCCAGGCGATCGGCTCTTCCCTCTACGAGGAGATCATGCTCGACGGCAAAGGAAGACCGATCACGCCCGTCTTCCGCACCTACCGGGTGCCCCAGATGGCTGACATCCCCGACACCGAGGTCTACTTCGCCGACACCGCCGACGATCTTGGCCCCTACGGTGCGAAGTCGATGAGCGAATCTCCGTATAACCCGGTCGCTCCGGCTCTGGCCAATGCGATCCGGCGTGCGGTCGGAGTCCGTCCCTATGAATTGCCGATGTCGCGCGATCGGGTCTGGCGCCTCCTGCACTGAAGTTTTGTCGGCGCCCACTTTTCGGCCGCACCCATATTTTCGGTGGGCCAAACTTTTTTATTCGTATACCTTGAGACATGTCCGCCGGCTATGGCAGATTGGGGGCATGAGCGAGGCTGGCGGCCGGCAGCACCCGGGCATCCCCCGCCGGTCAACGCGCCCGACCGCCCTGATGCGTACGGTGGCGCTCCTTGGCCCCGCATTCGTCGCCGCGATCGCCTACGTCGACCCCGGCAACGTCGCCGCCAATATCACCGCGGGCGCCCGCTACGGCTTCCTGCTGACCTGGGTCCTGGTGATGGCCAACGTGATCGCCATGCTGATCCAATATCAATCGGCCAAGCTCGGGCTCGTCACCGGCCGCGGACTGCCCGCGGCACTCGGCGCCCGCCTGCACAGACGAGAACGATTGCTGTTCTGGGCACAAGCCGAGATCGTGGCCATCGCCACCGACCTCGCCGAAGTCCTCGGCGGCGCGATCGCACTGCAACTGCTGTTCGGGCTCCCGCTGTTACTCGGCGGGATCATCGTTGGCGTCGTTTCGCTGGCTCTGCTGCTATTACAGAATCAGCGCCACCAGCGACTCTTCGAACGGGTCATCATCGGATTGCTCACGGTGATCGTCATCGGATTCGTGGCCGGCCTCTTCGTCGACCCACCACCGGCCAGCCAGGTGGTGCACGGCCTGATTCCACGGCTGCACGGTCCCGAGACGGTGCTACTCGCGGCATCAATGCTCGGCGCCACCGTGATGCCGCATGCGGTGTATCTGCATTCCTCGCTCGTCGTCGACCGCCACGGCACCAATCACCCGCCGTGCCGCACCCGACGCCTGCTACGCGCGACACGCTGGGATGTGCTGGTGGCGCTATCGGTGGCCGGCGCGGTCAACATCGCATTATTGCTGCTGGCGGCACAAAGCCTCGCCGGCACAACCGGCACCGACACCATCGAGGGCGCCTACCACGCAGTGTCGGATACGTTGGGCCCGTTCGTGGCCACCATCTTCGCCATCGGCCTGCTCGCCTCCGGACTGGCCTCCACCTCGGTCGGGTCGTCGGCCGGGTCGGCGATCATGGGCGGCCTCCTGCATGTGCACGTCCCGCTGCCGGTGCGCCGGGTCATCACGATCATCCCGGCACTCGCAGTCCTGGCTATCGGCACCGATCCCACGTGGGCCCTCGTGGTCAGCCAGGTGGTGCTCAGTTTCGGCATCCCGTTCGCGATCATCCCACTCGGCCGACTCACCGGTAACCGTGAACTGATGGGTGAATTCGTCGATGGTCGGCCGTTACGAGTGGCCGGCAGAATCGCCGCGACCGTCATCGTCGCACTCAATGCGGCGCTGATCGTTCTCCTGTGCGTCGGGCCGTAACCCCTCCCCCGCCCGCGTCCCCGGGAATGAATTTCGCGAATTCCACTGAACACCCACCTTCGGCGCAGTACCGTGCGAAGACAACGACTCCTACCCTCCACGACGACGTCCCGCTCGCGGCCGAAGTCAGTTCACGGAAGGGAATTACGGTTATGTCTACGGCAGTTCTGGTTCACGGGGCCTGGCATGGCGGATGGTGCTGGCGACGCGTCGCACAGATTCTTACCCAGCGCGGATGGACAGTATTCACACCGACATTGACCGGGGTGGGCGATCGAGCCCATTTAGCATCGCCACTGGTTGGTCTCGATACCCACGTCGACGACGTGACCCGGCTCATCGATGCCGAGGAACTCGACGACATCGTCCTATGTGGCCATAGTGCAGCCGGGCAGGTGGTCACCGGAGTCGCCGATCGCATCCCGGACCGCATCGCACATCTGGTGTATCTCGATGCGATTGTGCCGGAAAATAATCAGTCGCTGATCGATGTGGTCGGCGACGCCGAAGGACTGCCGGAGGCATTCCGGACAGGGGCCGCACATTTCGGTGCCGGATGGCTCATACCGCCCACGCTGTTCACCGCAGAAGGCTTCGGCGTCACCGACCCCGACGACGCGGCATGGGTCACCCGTCGCCTGACCCCATATCCCATCCGCGGTTTCACCGACCGCATACAGCTAACCGGTGGCATCACGCAGGTGAAACGACAGACGTTTGCCCGCTGCACCGGATTCCCGGTTTCCGCGATCGACACGCTCTACGAAGCATTCGCGGCTGCCCCCGATAAACAAGCCGTGCGATGGGAGATAGGTCATGACGCCATGATCACCCACCCGCAACTCGTGGCCGAGCTACTGACAACGCGATGACACGCCGTCGCCGCGTGTGACACATCGGCGGCAACACGCCATTACGGCAAAACGGTCACCGGCTTGACCTGCGTTAACACCGGTGGTGTGCTTACTGACGTATGACGGTGCACGGAACCCGGTGAAATTCCGGGACGGTTGCGCCACTGTGAGTCGCCTGCATCAGCGGCGGCGAGTCAGATACGGCGCCGTCATCGTCGCCATCCCAGCACAGGGGCGCACCCACCCCTGAAGGAGGTTCACAGTGAGCACACATGTCGCGGTACCGCATGCCGGTGTCGAGGTCTCGCAGGAAGCATTGTCGAAGGGCCGGGTCGCGATCCTGCTGAGCGCGACGGTACTTATCGCTCTGCTCGCCTATTACTTCATCGGTGTCGACGAGGGTATGTCGTCGGTATTCGGCCACACCATGGTCGTCCACGAGTGGGTGCACGACTCGCGTCACTTCCTCGGCTTCCCCTGCCACTGAGCAACGGGGCAGCACCGTGTATGAACTGCGCGTCATCGGGCGCGGAGCCCTCGCCGGTATGCTCGCCGGACTCGTGGGCTTCGTCTTCGCCAGAATCTGGGCGGAGCCCGTCATCAACAAGGCCATCGACTATGAATCCGGCCGCGACGCGGCACTCAACGGGCTCAATGCGGCCGCCGGTCGCCCACTAGCCGCCGACGGACCGGAAATCTTCAGCCGCACAATCCAATCCAATGTCGGCGTGGCCACCGGAATCGTCGGGTTCGCGGTAGCGATGGGCATGCTCGTCGGCGTCGCATATCTCGTCCTGCACGGGCGCGTATCGGTCGGTCCGCGCACCCTGGCATGGATGATCGCGGCGTTCGGCTATCTCGGCGTCTTCCTGCTGCCGTTTGTCAAATATCCGGCCAATCCACCGGCAATCGGACACGATTTCACCATCACCACACGCGGCCACCTGTATCTGACGATGGTCGGACTCTCACTGATTCTGTTGGGTCTGGCAGTCTATTGTGCGGCGACACTGGCTCCCCGCGTGGGTACCGGACGTGCGCTGCTCCTCGCCGGTATCGGCTTCCTGGTGCTGTACGGCATCGCACTAGCGGTGCTGCCCTCCCTGGGAAATCTCCCCGCCAACGTCGGTAATACCGGTGAATTCGGCTTCGCCCGCGCGGCCACCGAAACACCGCAGCCCATCACCAACATCACGGCGCGCCCACTGACGGTCGGGGGCACTGTGTATGCACCCGGGCAGATCGTCTACCCCGGTTTCGATGCCGATCTGCTATGGAAGTTCCGGTGGTATTCGCTGCTCAACCAGACATTGATATGGCTGGTCATCGGTGTCGTCTTCGGCGAATTGACCCACCGCATATTCACCTCCGCAGACACCCCGCAACCCTCGACGACCGGCGGCGTCGTCCGCCCCGAACCTGCCCCGGCGGCATCCTGAGCGTGTGACGGCCGCAGCGTTCTCCGATCTCGGACCGTTCTTCGCCGTCGACATACATGTGCGGGGGCAGGCGCCCACATCGCCCTTTTCGACGCTGGCCGCCTCGATCGCCGAGCCCGCGGTATTCGATGAACGAGTGTCTCGGGTACGGGCCGCGCTCGCAGCGGGAGCGGCGGCTGACGTGGCCCAGGTGCAGACCCGGGTGGCCGCCTCGGTAACACATCTCGGCCTGATTGCGCGGGTGCTCGCCCCGGCGATCGCCGCTTCGGCCGAGGGCGGCGCCCTGACGTTGGCCGCGGCGGACATCTGGTGGTGTGATCAGCTCGGCGGACCGTTCCCCGTGTCAATGACGTGGGCGGATTCGGTTCCCGCGACACTCGGAGTTGTCGACGATCTCGGCGAACTATTCACCGAACGCTACGGGATCAGTCCCCGGATTGTCGGCGGCAATGTCGCGTCGGCCGCGAATTCCGCGGCGCGCATGATCGCGACCAGCGCGCCGACGCTATCGGCGAGCGCACATCGGGCCGCCGACGACATCCTGCGTCGCAGTCATGTCGAAGACGGCATACTGCGCGCCGGGACTGGGTTCCGGCGACGCAGTTGCTGCCTCATCTACCGGGTCGCCGGTACCCGCGCGGCCGTCTGCGGAGACTGCGTACTCGGCGGCTGACGCCGCATCATCCGCCCCAACACCAGCACGAAGACCGTCGTCAGCACCGTCCACAGGATCACCTGATTACAGATGGCATAGCCCCGGAAAGCCGCGGCGACATCGGCGGGGAATCCCGGGAACACAATCTGTCCGGCGTCGTTGGTGAGTGGCTGCGGCATCTCGTCGAAGCTGGGCAACGCCCAGACCGCGATAGTGACAGCCACCAGGTAGGCCCCCGCACCGGCAAGCGCACCGAAGAGGCCGCCGATCCGCGGGGCCAGCCACAGCGCGAGTACAACGGCGACGATCATGAACACCAGCGAAGCCACCGTGATAGTCAGGTAGGCACTCGACCGCGCCCCGATCGTGTCGTCATTGCCGACAGCCGGTGGATTCGCCGGATACGCGAAGTAGGGCACTCCGAAGAAGGAGATGAATCCCGCCACACCGACGGCCGCGGCCGCCCAGCGCGGATCGGTGGCCGGCCGGTAACGCCCCAGATACGCCCACAGCACGGTGAACGCGACCGCGAAAAACGCGCCCATGACGAGCGCGAAGATGACCGTGCCGACACCGGCACCAATGTTTTCCTGAACCGAGCGGGTGAACACCTCGGCGCCATGCTCGTGCGCACCTTCGCTATGGGCGGCCACCACAGCTTCTTCAGCCGCCGATCGCCCTTCCTCGTAGTCGATGGCCTTGGCCACCTGCGGTTCGATGAATATTCGCGCGAAAAGATAGGCGAGGATTCCGGCAACAAGGCCGGCGAGCACGCCTGCGCCGACGAATTTCCTTTCCATTGGTATCTCCAGATTCGCGTCAGTGGCAGGGGAAGCCAAGGTAGTGGCGCGAATCGTGGATGAATTCGTGGATGTGGGTGTCGTGGGCGAACACCGACCACGCGCCCTGGTCATAGCCGAGGAAGTAGTAGGCGAGCGCCGCGACCAGCACCGTCGCGGTAAGCCACAGCGCGGCGCTGGCAGCGGCAAGATCGGGTACGGCCAGTGCGAGCGACTTACGCTCGGCTGCCGATGAGGTCGTGGTCATGATGAGAGTCCTTTCCGCCGATGACGCGTCGGCGTATGTATGTGACGGTCGCCGATTGCCACGTTCTGACTTACCCGACAGGGTTCACAGTGGCGCGACCGTTCCGGATTCTCACCGCATTGCTGGCAATCCGCGCGAATCAGACTCTAGCGCAGCACACCGACACTCAGCACCGTCGGGGATGATGGAACGGTGGCTTCTTCCGCGGCTGTGCTGCAGCGTTTCACCGCCCCCACCAGGCAGTGGTTCGCGGCCGCGTTCGCCGCGCCGACACCCGCGCAGGCCGGTGCATGGAAGACCATCGCCGACGGCAACCACACGTTGGTGATCGCCCCGACCGGCTCGGGTAAAACGCTCTCGGCATTCCTGTGGGCGCTCGATACTCTCGCGGCCCGGCCGCAGCGGTCCCCCGGCACCCGGGTGCTCTACATTTCGCCACTCAAGGCACTCGCGGTGGACGTCGAACGCAATCTGCGCGCACCGCTGACCGGCATCACCCGAGCGGCACAGCAACTCGGCATGGCCGAACCGTCGATCACCGTGGGTGTGCGCTCCGGTGACACCCCCGCGGTGCATCGGCGGGCGCTGGCCAAGACCCCACCCGACATCCTCATCACCACCCCCGAATCGCTCTACCTGATGCTCACCTCGTCGGTACGCGAGACGCTACGCGAGGTGGAAACGGTCATCGTCGACGAGGTGCATGCGGTGGCCGCCACTAAACGCGGCACTCACCTGGCGTTGTCGCTGGAACGGCTCGACGAATTGCTCGAACGCCCGGCACAACGGATCGGGTTGTCGGCGACGGTGCGTCCGCCGCAGGTGGTGGCCGATTTCCTCGCGGGTGCGGCACCGTGCACCGTCGTCGCGCCCCGCGCGGTGAAAACCTTCGATCTGCGGGTCGACATCCCGGTCGAGGATATGGCGAATATCCCACCTTCGGATGGCCCCGGCACAGATGATCTCAACAACGGTTTCCCACCCGTCGCCGGTTCGCTGTGGCCGTATGTCGAGTCCGCCATCGTCGATCTCATCGAAGCCAACCGCACCACAATTGTTTTCGCCAATTCACGGCGACTCGCCGAACGTCTGACCGCTCGACTCAACGAGATCACCGGGGGCGCCGGACACAATAGCGACGGCCCCACTGACGCACCCCTGGCCCGGGCACATCACGGGTCGGTGAGCAAGGAGCAGCGCGCCGAGATCGAGGATGAGCTCAAGAGCGGTCGGCTGCGTTGTGTCGTCGCGACCAGTTCCTTGGAGCTCGGTATCGACATGGGCGCAGTGGATTTGGTGATTCAAGTCGAGGCGCCACCGTCGGTGGCGAGTGGATTACAGCGGATCGGACGTGCCGGCCATCAGGTCGGCCAGATCAGTCACGGCGTGCTGTTCCCGAAGCATCGCACCGATCTCCTCCATTGCACGGTGGCGGTGGCCCGGATGCGTGCGGGGGCGATCGAGGAGCTTCGAATACCGCGTAATCCACTCGATGTGCTTGCACAGCAGACGATTGCGGCGGCGGCGCTCGATGATCTCGACGTGGACGCATGGTATGAGGTGGTCCGGCGGGCCACACCTTATCGAGAGCTTGGCCGGTCGGTGTATGAGGCGATGCTCGATCTGATTTCCGGCCGTTTTCCCTCGGATGAGTTCGCCGAATTACGCCCGCGCGTTACCTGGGATCGGGAGACCAACACGCTACGCGGGCGTCGCGGCGCGCAGCGCCTGGCCGTCACCTCCGGCGGCACCATCCCCGACCGCGGCATGTTCGGGGTGTTCATGGTCGGCGAAAAACCCACTCGGGTCGGTGAACTCGACGAAGAGATGGTGTACGAATCGCGGGTGGGTGATGTCTTCGCCCTCGGCGCGACCAGCTGGCGTATCACCGACATCACCCATGACCGGGTGCTCGTCTCCCCCGCATTCGGCCAGCCGGGACGATTGCCGTTCTGGATCGGCGATGCCGTGGGCCGCCCGGCCGAACTCGGTGCGGCCATCGGAAGATTCACCGCGGATATCACCGATACCGCCACCCTCGATGCGCGGGCAGCCGATCTCGGGCTCAGCAATAATGCCCGCAC
>JASGFW010000005.1:0-58658 GCA_047605305.1 Gordonia sp. (in: high G+C Gram-positive bacteria) | reverse complement strand
TAGACGTCGCGCATCGGGACGGCTGGAATGCTGTGACCATGCGTCGGATTGCCGACGAGATCGAGTACTCGGCGAACTTCGCCTACCGCTATTTCTCCGGCCGCGATGAGATTCTCCACGAGTTGGTGCGGCAAGGATTTGAACGCCTACGCGACGTGATGGCGGCCGCGAGTAAACAGGCTGGCCACAATCCCTCCGGCACGGGCGGCATTACCGACCCGGCAGACGCCGTACGTAGGGCCGGACGGGCCTACCTCGACTTCGCAATCGCTGATCCCGACCTCTATCAGCTGATGTACGGCCTCGGCGGCATCCGAGTTCCGGCGACGGACGCCTGGACCGAAGGTCAGGCAATCGGCGACATCATGACCGAATTACTCGCCGCCGCAGGCGATCACCACGCTGATCGCCACGTCTTGCAATTGTGGGCCACGGCGCACGGATTGATTGCACTCATGGTGGTCGGACGAGTCGACGCCGACGTGACCGCCCTGCACGCCGTCTTCGACAACGCTGTGACCGACTGCCTCACTCATGTCCTGGCATCGGATTCCACGAACGAAACGACTTTACCGTCATGAGTACCATCGCCGACGCGATGTCTGCTATCGCCATCCTCGCAGTGGCCATCGTCTATGGCACAGACCTGTTCTGTGCGTTGATAATTCGGCCGGCCGCCGCTGCCTCTGCTGATTCCTCGATCGCTGATCTCATCGGGCATATTCATGAATTCGGTGATCGCCGAATGCCCGTTCCCGGCATCATCGGCATCATCGCTACCGGCGGGCTCATCGTGCTCGCTGACACGACATCGGCACGCATCGCCGCAACCATCGCCGTGGTCGCACTACTTGCCTGGCTCGGCATCTACATCCGGGTCAGTGCGCCCATCAACAAGCGGCTGCGCGCGGCGGCGGCCGATCACACCGTGCCCACCGATGCTCGCGAACTGCAACAACAGTGGGATCGGGTGATCTGGCCGCGCGCCGCCCTGCAGGCCGTCGCATTGGGCGGACTAATCATCGTTATCGCCGCTGGCTGATATCGCGTAATCAACCCCTGGTGCGGCCCGGCGTCACTCCGGCAGTTTGCCGGCTGCCGCCTTGTCGATAAACCACACTGTCTCGGCGGTGCCGTGTGCACCCGCCGACGGCCAGTCGGCCGGATCCGCGCCCGCATGGGCGGCGGCAACCGCCTCGGCTTTATCGGCACCCGACACGAGGAACCACACCTTGGCGCTACCGTTGACGACGGGTAGCGTCAGCGTGATTCGACGGGGCGGTGGTTTCGGTGAATCCTCAACCGCCACAACTGTTCTCACACTTTCAGCGGTGGCTTCGGTGTGCGGGAACAACGAATTGATGTGTCCTTCGCCGCCCATGCCGAGCAAATGCAGATCGAATGCGGGCGCGCGACCGTTTTCCGATGCGTCGGCGAGAGTAGCTGCGTAATCGAGTGCAGCCGCTTCGATGTCGTCGGCAAAGGGGCCATCGGCGGCCGCGAACGGGTGGATACGCGCAGGGTCGACGGGCACATGTGCCAACAATGCCTCGGTGGCCTGCAAATGATTACGTTCTGGGTCGTCTGCGGGAAGATATCGCTCGTCGCCCCAATAGAAGTCGATTGCCGACCAATCCAGCGCGCTGGTATCCACACCGCTGCCCGGAGCCAACGCACGCAGGATCGCGATGCCGTTGCTGCCGCCGGTCAACACCACCGAAGCGGTGCCGCGCGCGGCCTGGGCTTGTGCCACCACTTCGACGAACCGAGCGGCCGCAGCCGTTGCAATCTCGGATTTGTCGTCGAAGATGAGGGTTTCAATACTCACGCAGGGATTCCTTCCACAGTGTCGTTGACCGCGCCGCGAAGAGCCATCTCATACACCTCGTCGGTGTCGAGTCGGCGCAATTCCTCGGCGAGGCATATGCGTAGGTCGCGATGGGTTACCGCGACGCGTCCATCGGGTTTGCCGGGCGAACTGAGCACGGCATTGCCGTTCTCATCGACGGAGAGCACGGTGTCGCCGTCTGCCCGAGTGAGTCGCACCTCGAAGCTGCCGACCTGACGTTGCGTAGGCACCGAGAGCGCCGCACGCAGCCACCCGGTCATTAAATCAATACTCGGCGAGACCGCCGGCCCGGTCACCACCGCTCCGGTGATGGGGAGATGCGGCGGACGGTCGGCCGCCGACGCGAGCAGCGCCCGCCACTGGGTGATCTGGGTCCACGCGAGGTCGGTATCGCCCGGAGAGTAGGTGGCAAGTCGGCGTTGCAGCACCGTCTCCGGCGACGGAGACTTCGTCGCGTCGAGAATCCTCCTGCGCGCGATGCGTCCCATCGGATCGGCGGCAGGATTTTCGGGTGCCACACCGGGCCACCACAACACGATCGGCGTATCCGGCAACAGAAATGGGGTCACCACCGAGTCGGGATGATCGGCGAGTTCACCGCTCAGCGATAACACCACCACCTCCGAGGCGCCGGCGTCACCACCGACCCGCACCTCCGCATCCAGGCGCGACTCACCCGACCGGACACCGCACGACACCACGATCACCCGGCTGGGATGTTCACTGCTGGCACCCACAGCAGCCTCGATCGCCGCTTCCACCGGCTCTCCATGCTCGGCGACCACCACGAGCGTCAGCACCCGGCCAAGGCTCACCGCTCCACCGTCTTCGCGGACCGCGACGATGCGTTTGGCCACCTCATTGGTCGAGGTATTCGGGAGGGTAACGATCATCGCTGCGTCTCCTGTTCGCCCGTCACGGTCGGCGCCAGCTACGCCCGACCCGGGCCATCATCTCGTCTGCGGATTCCGGGCCCCACGTGCCCGATTCGTAGGTGTCGGGTTTACCCGCGGCAGCCCAGTGTTCGAGTACCGGATCGAGGATCTTCCACGACAATTCGACCTCGTCATTCACCGGGAACAACGAGGGCTCACCGAGCAGCACATCGAGAATGAGCCGCTCGTAGGCCTCCGGAGATGCCTCGGTAAACGCGGTGCCGTAACTGAAATCCATATTCACGTCCCGCACTTCCATGCTTGACGCCGGCACCTTCGACCCGAACCGCAAGGTAATGCCCTCGTCCGGCTGCACCCGGATCACCAGGGCATTCTGCGAGAGTTCTTCCGTCATGGTTTTGTCGAATGGCAGATGCGGCGCGCGCTTGAACACCAGCGCGATCTCGGTCACCCGCCGTCCGAGCCGTTTGCCGGTGCGCAGATAGAACGGCACCCCGGCCCAGCGTCGGGAATCAACTTCGAGTGCGATCGCCGCATAGGTTTCGGTGGTCGAATCCTGGGCGAATCCGTCCTCCTCGAGTAGGCCCGGCACCTGTTCGCTGCCCTGCCACCCCCGTCCGTACTGGCCGCGAGCGGTGTTCTCTTCGATCGGCAAGATATTGCGTGTCGCCGAGAGCACCTTGATCTTTTCGGCCTGCAACTGCTTGGGCTCGAAGGAGATCGGTTCTTCCATTGCGATCAATGCCATCAGCTGCAGCAGATGATTCTGGATCACATCGCGGGCGGCACCGATACCGTCGTAGTAGCCGGCGCGGCCGCCCAGGCCGATATCTTCCGCCATCGTGATCTGGACGTGATCGATGTAGTGCGAACTCCACAGCGGATCGAACAACTGGTTGGCGAAGCGCAGCGCGAGGATGTTCTGCACCGTCTCCTTGCCGAGATAGTGATCGATGCGGAACACCGACGACTCGGGGAAGACGCTGTTGACGATCGCGTTGAGTTCCTTCGCGGAGTCAAGGTCATGACCGAACGGCTTCTCGATCACCACGCGGCGCCACTGGTTGGATTCTTCGACGGCAAGCCCGCTGCGCTGCAACTGTTCGCAGACAGTGGGGAAGGCCTTGGGCGGAATCGACAGGTAGAAAGCGTGATTGCCGTCCGTGCCGCGTTCCTTATCGAGCCCTTCGAGCGTGTCCTTGAGTCGGTCGAAGGCGGCGTCATCATCGAACGCCCCCTGCACGAACCGGAATCCCTCGGCGAGACGTTCCCACACCTCCTCCCGGAATCCGGTCCTGGCGTGTTCGCGTACCGCGTCATGCACGATCTTCGCGAAATCCTCTGTGTCCCAATCACGTCGTGCAAAGCCGACGAGCGCAAACGACGGCGGTAGCAGACCGCGGTTCGCCAAATCGTAGACCGCGGGCATCAGCTTCTTGCGAGCGAGATCGCCGGTCACGCCGAAGATCACCAAGCTGCATGGCCCCGCGATACGCGCCAGTCGCTTATCGCGGGGATCAAGCAGCGGGTTCTTCCACGAGGTAGTGCGGGTGCCCACGCTGTTCAGCTCTTGGTCGCGGCGGCGAGTTGTTCGGCCGTCGCCTGCAGAAGTTCGTTCCAGGCGTCCTCGAACTTCTGCACGCCCTCGTTCTCCAGCACGTCGAACACGTCCGTGAAATCGATACCCAGGGCTGCGATCGCGTCGAAAATCTCCTGTGACGCGGTCGCCTGGCCGATGATCGACTCGGTGTTCACCCAGCCGTGGTCGGCGAACGCCTCCAACGTCTTACCCGGCACGGTGTTGACCGTGTTGGGTGCGACGAGTTCGCTGACATAGAGGGTGTCGGGGTAATCGGCGCTCTTGGTGCCGGTGGACGCCCACAACGGACGCTGCGCCCGGGCTCCCTTGGCCGCCAGCTCCGGGAAACGCGAGCCATCCTCGAATACCTGCTGGTAAAGGGCGTAGGCGAGTCGGGCATTGGCCAGCGCCGCCTTACCCTTGAGCTCCGCTGCCGCAGGGGTGCCGAGGGCGTCGAGGCGCTTATCCACTTCGCTATCCACCCGCGACACGAAGAACGATGCGACGGAATGAATACGCGAGAGATCGTGTCCTGCCGCGGCCGCGGCATCCAGTCCGGCGAGATATGCGTCGATCACCTCGCCATAGCGTTCGACGGAGAAAATCAGCGTGACGTTGACGCTGATACCCTCGCCGATCACCTTGGTGATGGCAGGCAGGCCCGCCTTGGTGGCCGGGATCTTGATCAGCAGATTCGGCCGGTCCACGATCTTCCACAACTCGATCGCCTGCGCCACCGTCGCGTCGGTGTCATGGGCCAGCCGCGGGTCGACCTCGATCGACACTCGGCCGTCGACGCCATCGGTGCTCTCATACACCCCTGCGAACACGTCGCAGGCGTTGCGAACGTCGTCGGTGGTGACAGTGCGAATCGTTGCGTCGACGTCGGCACCACGGGCGGCGAGTTCGTTGACTTGAGCGTCATAGCTCGAACCCGTCGACAACGCCGCCTGGAAAATCGACGGATTGGTCGTCACGCCAACGACCGACCGGGTTTCGATGAGTTCGGCGAGTTTGCCCGATCCGATGAGGTCGCGGGACAGGTCGTCAAGCCACACCGATACCTGTGCGGCGGATAACTCGGCGAGATTCTGGTTCTGGGTCACGGTTATCTCCTTTGGGTCTGAGCCCGATAGGGATCGATATTCGGTTGTGAGTGAGCGCGGTGGATTAACCGGCGATCACACGCAGTGCGGCGTCGGTGACGGCCTGCGCGGTGATGCCGAATCGTTCGTAAAGCACCTTGTAATCGGCCGACGCGCCGAAATGATCGAGCGAGATAATCTCGCCTCCGGCGCCGACGATCCGGTACCACGGCATGGCGATACCGGCCTCGACCGACACTCGCGGCACGGCCGGCGGAAGAACGCTGTCACGGTATTCCTGTGACTGCTCATCGAACCATTCGACACATGGCAGCGAGACCACTCGGGCGGCAACACCCTTCTCCGCCAACGCTTTCTGTGCCTCGACTGCGATTTCGACCTCGGAGCCGGTGCCAATCAGGACAACCTGCGGGTCGCCCTCGGGATCGCTGAGTACGTAGCCGCCAGCGGCCACACCCTCCGCCGACGTGCCGGCCAGGATCGGCAGGTTCTGCCGGGTCAGGGCCAGGCCAACCGGGCGATTACGGCGAGTGAGCAGATGCGCCCACGCTGCCGCGGTCTCGTTGGCATCGGCCGGGCGCACCACGTCGAGATTCGGAATCGCGCGCAGTGCCGCCAGATGCTCGACCGGCTGATGCGTCGGTCCGTCCTCGCCGAGGCCGATCGAATCATGCGTCCACACGTAGATCGGGGCGATCTCCATCAGTGCGGCCAGCCGCACCGCCGGCCGCATGTAATCGGCGAACTGCAGGAATGTGCCGCCGTAGGCGCGGGTCGGGCCGTGCAACACGATGCCGGAGAGGATCGAGCCCATGGCATGTTCACGGATCCCGAAGTGCAGCGTGCGGCCATAGGGGTTGGCCGACCACTTCTTGGTGCTGATCGAACTGGGCCCGAAGGATTGCGCCCCATCGATCGTGGTGTTGTTCGAACCGGCGAGATCGGCGGAGCCGCCCCAAAGTTCGGGTAGCACGGGGCCCAGCGCGGACAGCACGGCACCCGAGGCGGTGCGCGTGGCAACAGCCTTGCTGCCCGGCTCCCACGTCGGCAGCGCATCCGTCCAACCGTCGGGCAGTTCATGGGCGTAGAGGCGGTCGAAGAGCGCCTTGGCGTCAGGGTTGGCCGCGGCCCATGCGTCGAAGGATTCCGTCCACGCCGCCTTAGCCTGCGCACCTCGGTCGATCAGCGCACGGGTGTGGGTGATGACTTCGTCGGACACCTCGAAGGTCTTCTCCGGATCGAATCCGAGAATCTTCTTGGTCGCCGCGATCTCCTCGTCGCCCAGCGCCGAACCGTGTACGGCACCGGTGTTCATCTTGGTAGGCGCGGGGAAACCGATGATCGTGCGCACAACGATCAGCGACGGCTTGTCGGTAACCGCCTTGGCGGCGGCGATCGCATCCTCGATGCCGACAATGTTCTCGCCGCCAGCCACTGTCTGTACATGCCAGCCGTACGCCTCATAGCGGGCAGCGACATCCTCCGACAATGCGATGTCGGTGTCATCCTCGATGGAAATTTGGTTCTGGTCGTAGAAGACGATCAGATTGCCCAGCTGCTGCGTGCCCGCCAGCGATGACGCCTCCGAGGTGACGCCCTCCTCGATGTCGCCGTCGGAGGCGATCACGTAGATGTGGTGATCGAAGGGGCTGGTGCCCGCGGGCGCGTCCGGATCGAACAGGCCACGCTCATAGCGTGAGGCCATGCTCATGCCGACGGCAGACGCCAGGCCCTGACCGAGCGGGCCGGTGGTGATTTCGACGCCCTTGGTGTGGCGATACTCGGGGTGGCCGGGAGTCAGCGAGTCCCAGGTGCGCAGGGCTTCGATATCGGGGAGTTCCAGACCAAACCCGCCAAGGTAGAGCTGGACGTAGATCGTCAGGCTCGAATGCCCGCAGGAAAGGACGAAGCGGTCGCGCCCGACCCACTCGGTGTCGGTCGGATCGTGGCGCAGAACGCGCTGGAAAAGTGTGTAGGCCAGTGGTGCCAGGCTCATCGCGGTGCCCGGATGTCCGCTACCGCATTTCTGCACCGCGTCGGCGGCCAGTAGTCGCGCGGTGTCAACGGCGCGGGTGTCCACCTCCGACCAATCGTCGGGATGTGCCGCGGTGGTCAGCGTGCGGATTTCGTCTGTGTCAGCCACGATTGTGCCGTCTCCTGTACCTGAGGGTGGGGTTGGTACCTGCTCGACGCCGCGCTGCGTGTGTGTGCCGCGAAACGCCTGGGATTTTTCGGCTCCCGTGTGATCAGAGTAATCGGCGTTGTCGGGTGGACGCGCGCCGAGTGGCCCAATTCTGATCGCCACCGTGTTGGCGCAGGTGACGCCCGTGCGCGGCCTCGATTCTCTGGTCGCGGGGGGCAGCGTCTACCATGCTGAGTAGTAGTCCACTGGGCCCGCCAGCCGACTGTGCCCCGGGCTGGCGAGGAGTTGATGTGAGGATTGGTGAGCGTGTGAGCGGAGATCCTTCCGCCTCGACTCCTGCCGCCTCGATTCGCCGTACCTCCGCTTCCGGTTCTCCTGATCCGCAACATATTTCGGCGGAGAGCGTCGCGACGGCAGCCGCGGAGCCGGGTGTCGAGCAGGCCGAACGGAACTGGGCGCAGCGGCTACGTGCGGTCCTCATGGCCTACATCGCGTTGACTAAGCCGCGGGTGATCGAACTGCTGCTGGTGGCAACGATCCCGGTGATGGTGCAGGCCGACCGCGGGCACGTCAAACTTGCCGTCATCGCCTTCACCCTGCTTGGCGGATGGCTTGGTGCGGCGAGCGCCAATACCCTGAACATGGTCGCCGACGCCGACATCGACAAAAAGATGCGCCGAACTGCCCGGCGGCCGCTGGCTCGGCGCGCCGTCTCGACTCGCAACGCACTGATTTTCGGGATCGTGTTGTGGATCGCATCCTTCTCGGTGTTGTGGTGGTCGGCGAATCTCCTCAGCGCACTACTCGTGTCGGCGACGATCGTCTTCTATGTCGGTGTCTATACGCTGATCCTCAAACGTCGAACGTGGCAGAACGTCGTGTGGGGTGGGGCCGCCGGATGTATGCCGACCCTCGTGGGATGGGCCGCGGTAACCGGTTCGCTGAGCTGGCAACCGGTGGTGTTGTTCGCGGTGATCTTCTTCTGGACACCGCCGCACACCTGGGCTCTGGCCATGCGCTACCGCGAGGATTACCGGGCGGCCGGAGTGCCGATGCTGCCGGTGATCGCCAGCGATGAACGCGTCACCCGCCAGATTCTGATTTACACGTGGCTCACCGTGATCAGCTCGCTTGTGCTGGTTGCGGCAGCGAGCTGGATCTATGCGGTTGTCGCAGTGGTCGCCGGTGCCTGGTTCCTATCGCGCGTACATAAGCTCTACCGGGACACCCGCAACGGCGCCGAAATCGCGCCCCTCAAGATCTTCCTCCAGTCCAACGAGTATCTCGCGGTGGTGTTCTGCGGCCTGGCGATCGACGCCGTGGTGAACCTGCCGACCATCGGTAGTTATTTCTGAGCGGCATGGTCGCTCACGCCGCCGGTCACCTAGGGGATCAGCGCGGTCGCGCCGGTGGTGCGCCGACCCTCAAGATCCTCCTGCGCACTGGCCGCGTCGACCAGTCGATACGTCTGGCCGACGCGTGCGTCGAGACCGTCGAGTACTGCGGTGAAGTATTCATCCGCCCGTCGGCGCAGTTCGGCTGTATCGGCGGTGAAATGCCCGAGCGAAGGACGTGTCAGCGAGAGGGAGCCGGCGGCGTTGAGGCGCTGGATATCGAAGGGTGGGACGGGGCCGCTGGCCGCCCCGAAAACGACGATGGTCCCGCGAACCGCGGTCACCGCTAACGACTGCTCAAAAGTGTCCGCACCCACCCCGTCATAGACGACGGGCACCCCCTTACCACCGGTGAGCGCACGGACCTCGGAGACGAGTTCGTCGCCGTAGCGCAGTACGTGGTCGGCGCCGACGGCGGCGGAGAGTTCGGCTTTCGCATCGGTGGACACGGTGGATATCACGGTCAATCCACGGCGTTTGGCGAGTTGGGTGAGGATCAGGCCGACGCCGCCCGCTCCGGCATGGATGAGCACCGTTTCCCCGCTGGACGGGTGCGTGCTGCCGTCGAGGAGGTAATGGGCGGTGAGGCCGCGTAACAGCGTCGCGCCGGCCACCTCGTCGCTCACCCCATCGGGAACCGGGATTGCCCGTGCCGCCCGAACCGCCACCAACTCCGCGTAACTTCCCGGTGTGTCTGCCCAGCACACGCGTTGGCCGACCTTGATGTCGGTGACGTCGGCGCCAACGGCGATCACCTTCCCGGCACCCTCGGTTCCCGGAATGTAGGGAGGAGTGGACGGATAGAGCCCCCGCCGCAGGTAGGTGTCGATAAAGTTCACTCCGACCGCAGCTACCTTCACGATCACCTCGTCGGGCGCCGGTATCGGATCGTCGACGGTGCCGAAACTCAGAACATCGGGGCCGCCGTGGCGGGTTACCTGGATCGCACGCATGGGATTGTTTCTACACGGTGATCCGGACAATTCGGTTTAGTGCCCGTCACGCCTGCCCGTCACGCCCGGCGGTCGACGACGGGCGGCTCAACAGACCACGGGAAGTTGATCCACTTATCCGTGGTTTTCCAGGAGTAATCGGGTGTGGTGATGGTGTGCGGTTTCTGATAGAGCACCGCGTTACGCACCTCTGCGACCCTCCCTTGCTGTTCGCAGTAGTCGTCGACCAGCCGCAGGGTCTTGCCGGAGTCGGCGACGTCGTCGACCACGAGCACCTTCTGGTCGTGCAGCCCGCTGCTCTCCAGCAGCGACGGCAGCATCACCGGTTCCGACAACGTCTCACCGACACCGGTATAGAACTCGACGTTGAGCGAGATCATGAGTTTGCAGTCGAGTGCGTAGGCGATCGCCCCGGCCGGAATCAGTCCGCCGCGAGCGATACCCAGAATGATGTCGGGTACGAACCCGTCGTCGGCAATCTTGCGGGCCAGTTCACGGCAGGCTATGCCATTGAGTTCCCAGGTCAGAATTTCGCGGTCGGATGCGGGGGTGTTCATAGCCGACTACTCTGCCCAATGATCGCCGCTCTGCGCACATCGGGGTGGGCACATCGGGGTGGGTATGCTCTCTAGATCATGAGCGACGAACACACGGCCGACGAGCACAGTTCGGGGGCGCCGCGCGTTACGGCACCCGCAGCGGTGGTCGGTTCGATCACACAATTTGTCGCCCGGTCCGGCGGTGCGGCCAAGGCCGTACTCCAGCCGATCGGTGCCGCCGGGGTGCGGATCACCCTCGTCGGTGAATCGGGCGGCATTCTCGGCGATCGTGTCGTCGCCGATTCCGCCACGGCCCACGCGGTTATTGACGCTGTTGCGGGCGTCGAGGTGGCCGAATGGGATCGCGATCTCACCTCGGCGGCGACGGTGTCACCCGCGCACTATCGCAAAATGGCCGGCTGGGTGGCTAATTCCGCGCGGTTCCCGAAGCCACGCAACCGCCGTATTCTCTAAACCGATGTGACGGCTGTGTCGGCGGGAGCCGCAGTGTCTGATCCGACGGCCGGGCGAAACCACAGCACCAGCCACGTAGCGCCGACCATCAGTAGTGCACTGCCCAGCATGTGCACCATCACGAGCACGATCGGGAGATCGGTGACGTACTGCACGAGACCGATCACCGCCTGCAGTGCCAGCAGCCCGGCGAAACCGTGTGTGGCACGTGCCTGGGGGAGCCGCATCACCGTCGTGATTAGCGCCGCGGCGAGGGCGAGCCCGATGAGGACGAAGACGAAATCGGCGTGCAACTGCGTCATCTGATCCGGGCGCAGGCCGTTACGCGGCGCATCCGCGTCACCGGCGTGCGGCCCAGATCCGGTCACAACGGTGCCCACATAGATCGAGGCCCAGGTGAACGCGAAGATAAGCCACGCGATTGCCCGGCCCAGTCTCGTTGCCGCCTCGTTGGCGGTGGCCCGCGGCGTCGGTGAAGTCCGGAAGACCAGCACGGTAGCCCCGGCGACGAGGGCCATCGACAGCAGGAAATGTAGTGCGACGACCCACGGATTGAGGTGGGTGAGCACGGTGATGCCCCCGACAACGCCTTGGAAGGGGATACCGAGGGCGAGTAACACCACCAGAGCACGGTTGCGGCGTCCACTGGCGGGGTAGCGCCACACGGCAACCCAGGTGGCGATGACGACGATCACCATCACCCAGGTGAGCATGCGGTTACCGAATTCGATAGCGCCGTGAATGCCGAGTGCGGGATGCGGTACCACCGACCCGGCGGTGCATTCGGGCCAGGTGGGGCAGCCCAGCCCCGACTGGGTGAGGCGTACTGCGCCGCCGGTGATGATGATGCCGATGTTGGCCACCAGCAGGGCGAGCGCCCAGCGGTAGACGAATCGCGGCGTCGGTCGGCCGAAACCGCGGACACGTGATGCCGGCGATGTCCGATCCGGCGGGGCGGGGTGTGCAGGACCGGAGGGTGCCGGCGCATCCGTCGTGTGCCCGGTTGTGGTGTCTTTATGCGAGGTGGTCATTGGAACCGGAACCACCTCACGGCCAATGTTCCGGCGAGCGCCGCCCATGCCAGCAGGATCACCACGCCGAAGAGATCGATCCTGCCCGCCGCCGCGCGTTGCAGCGCCTCGGTGAGCGCGCCCGACGGCACGCAGCGAGCCACCCACCAGACGGCGGTGGGGATGCGGGCCGTCATCACCACCAGGCTGCCGACACCGACCATCGCGAACCACAACAGGTTCGCCAGTGCCAGCACAATCTCGGCTTTGAGGGTGCCGCCCAGCAGCAAGCCCATCGCACAGAATGCGGCGGTACCGATCGCGATGCCAACGGCACCGATCAGCAGTCCGGCCGGCTCGGGCCGCCACCCGAATGCGATGCCGATGACGCCGAGGATCAACGCCTGCGCGATTACCACGATGACCACCGCGAGGGATTTGCCCGCAATGATCCCCCAACGCGGAATCGGCGTGGCGCCCAAGCGTTTAAGTGCCCCGTAGCGGCGGTCGAAGCCCACGGCGATGGCCTGCCCGGTGAACGCCGTGGACATCACGGCGACGGTGAGGATGGCGGGTACGAAGGTGGCTGAGCGTTCGGCGTTGGAGGATCCGAGGTCGGTGTCGAGCGGCAGTAGACACAACCCGATGAGGAGCGTGATCGGGATGAACATGGTGAGTAGCAGTTGCTCGCCGTTACGCAGCAGCAGCGTTAACTCCAGGCGGGTCTGCGCCGTGAGCATCGACAGCAGCGGTGCCGGCCGGGGATTAGGTGTGAACGTGCCCGCGGGAAATGCCCGTGATGACGTTGCAGTGGAGGTCGTCATTGGCGCAGCGCCCGTCCGGTGAGGTCGAGGAAGACATCCTCGAGGCTTCTGGTTTCCACCCGCAAATCGGTGGCCAGGACATTGATTTTCGCGCACCATGCCGTCACCGTCGCCAGTACCTGCGGTGTCACCTGACCGACGACGAGGTAACCGCCGGGGGTGGTTTCGCTGCACTGATAGCCCTCGGGCAGCGCTAATTCCAGCATGGATAGGTCCAGTCCGCGGGGGGCGGCGAACCGTAGTTCGTTTTCCGCGCCGCGGCTGGTCAGGTCGGCGGGTGTGCCGTCGGCGACGACGGCACCCTGGTCGATGATCACCACGTGGTCGGCGAGTTCTTCGGCCTCATCCATCAGATGGGTGGTCAGCAACACCGACACGCCGTCGGCGCGGAGCCGGTCGATGATTTCCCACACGACCAGGCGTGCCTGGGCGTCGAGGCCGGCGGTCGGTTCGTCGAGGAACACCAGTTCGGGCCGTCCCACGATCGCGCATGCGAGCGAGAGTCGTTGCTGCTGGCCGCCGGAGAGTCGGCGAAACGGGGTGCGGGCGGCCGCGCTGAGCCCGAGTGTGCGGAGCAACCAGTCGGGATCGATCGGGTCGGCGGAATACGCCGCGCACAACCGCAGCATCTCCTCCGCCCGCGCGCCGGGGTAGGCGCCGCCGCCCTGGAGCATTACTCCTATCCGGGTACGCAGCTGATCGTTATCGAGCCACGGGTCAAGGCCGAGTACTTCGACTGTTCCGGCGTCGGCGGGCTGGAACCCCTCACAGATTTCGACGGTGGTGGTCTTGCCCGCCCCATTGGGTCCGAGCAGGGCGAGTACGGCGCCGGGGGCCAGTTCGAGGTTGAGTCCGTCGACGGCGGTCTGCTCACCGTAGCGTTTGACCAGTCCGCGGATGCGCAGCGCCGCGTCGGGGTGTGTTCTCGTCCCCGACGACGATGTCGCGGGTCGGCGGCGATCGGTCATCGGATCGTCGGCCGCTGATGATGGTGAGGCCGTGCTGCGCACATGGCCAGACTAGGCCCACGATGGGCGTGGAGAGAAAACGGATGCTCGGCCATGACGGGCGTCACCTGGGCTCGGTGCTCACGTGTGCGCGTCTGCTTCTGCGGGGGATCGACATGTCCTCGAAGAAGAGCGCGGTCAGGATGGCGACCATGATCACCCCGGCTAGTAGACCCTGGGCGAGTACCACGCCGCTGGTGTTGGAGCTGGTCGGCATCACGACGATTGCGATGATCGCCGACACGGCGATGGTGGAAAGCCGCAACCATGGTCCTCGCGCCCATGCGGCGAGTGGGATGACCGCCCACAGTAGGTACCAGGCCTGCACAAACGGGAAGAACAGCACGACCGTGGCCATCGAGATGCCGAGTGCGCCGAGCGGGTCCAGCCGTCCGGACAGGGCGGCCAGCATCCACCGGATGATGATGGCCGCGGCGATCAGCTGCCCCAACGGGCGGGTCACGTCGAGGACGGCCTGGGTCTGATCACCGAGGCCCAGCCATACGCCGACACGCCCGGTGACCACCGACAACAGCGTCGGCATCGACATCCACGACCGCACCACCTCGCCCGTCGAGAGTGTCTTGGTCCAGCCGAATCCGAGCCCGGTGCCCGCACAGATGCCGACCATCACCGTGGTGAGCGTCACGCCGAGTACGCCCGCCGAGGCGGCCAACGCGGCGATCGACCGGCGAGATTGTGACCACCACTGTGCTGGCGGCGTGGTGCGTAGCGGGGGCACGGTGGCCCCCCATCGGCGGGCGAGTGCGATTCCGATGAAACCCATCGCGAGCATCGAGGTGACTTTGACCATCGAGGAGGTGGCCAGTACCGCCGCCCCGGTGAGCAGAAGCCAGCCGCTGCGACTGGGCCATAGTGTTCCCGGCCGTCGTAGCCGTTCGGTCCCGTAGATGGCGCGCAGGGATAGTTCGAGCCCGACGAGCATCAGCCCGAGCATGAGCGCCTCGTTGTGGATGCCGCCCACCAGATGCAGGATCAGCAGCGGATTCATCGCGCCGAGCCAGAGTGCGGCGACCGGGGATACCCCGCAGCGCCGGGCCAGCCGGGGTAATGCCCACACGATGAGTGCGATTCCGGCCAGCGCCAGGATCCGATGGAGGAAGATCGCTGCGGTGATGTTGTCACCGGTGAGTGCGGTGATGCCTTTGCCGATCCAGATGAAGAACGGTCCGTAGGGAGCGGGGGTGTCGCGCCAGAGGTTGGGTACCGATCGGGTCAGCACGTCGTCGACGCCGAGTCCGTGCACGGGACTGACGGTGTAGGGGTCCATCCCGCGGTGTGCGATAGCGCTCTGCGCGAGATAGGAGTAGATGTCTTTGCTCAGCAGCGGTGGCGCGATGATCAGCGGCGCGATCCACAGCAGCAATGTCGAGTCGACTTGCCGGCGGGTCATGCGTCGTTCGGGGCTGCGCCGGTGGAGTACTTCCACACTGAATCTGCCCACCGCGAAGCGTCCGATGAGTAGCCAGGCCACGACGAGCATCAGGGTGCCGCCGATGGACAGCGTCAATGCGGTGCTCCACATGCGCGACGGCAACGACAGCACGCGCATCCCGGCCACCGGATTTTGCAATACGGGAATCTGGCCCGTGCCCAGCGAGCCGACGAGCATCAGGATCGTTCCGGTTGCGCCGAAAATCCGGATGCGTGCCAGTCGTCGGTTCTCGGCTTCGTTGAGTGGGCCGACTGTGGTTTCTGGCACACGATGACTCTAACCGCCGCCGTCAGGGCGTCGGGATGGTCCCGTATCGACAGGGCCTTAGGTGACCCTTGCTGGAACCGGGGAAGTAATTAAGTCACACTTGCGTTGTGAAAACCATGCGGAGTGATGATGTGGTGTCTGCCGATGCCGCCCATTCCGGTGTCGTGCCGGATTCCGGCGCCGTCCATCACGATGGGCGGACCCGTGCTGCGGTGGTGTCCTTGCTGGTCGCCGATGGTCCGTTGACGGCGGGTGAAATCGCGGAGCGGCTGGGGATCAGTGCGGCCGGCGTGCGCCGCCACATCGACGCACTCCTCGATATCGGCGACGTCGAGGTGTCCTCGCCGGGTTTCGGGCGGACCGTCGAGCGTGGCCGTGGCCGACCGGCGAAGTGGTTTCAACTCACCGCGGCGGGCCGGGGCAAGCTCCAGCACGCCTACGACGATCTCGCCGGTGCCGCGATGCGTAAGCTGCGCGATATTGCCGGTGCGGAGGCGATCAGTGATTTTGCCCGTGACCGCATCGACTCGATCGTCGCCGGGGTGCGTCCCGTTGTCGAGTCCGGGTCGGTGTCGGTCACTGTCGAGGAAATCACCGACGCGCTCGCCGGTGCCGGTTATGCGGCTAATACCCGGGTCGTCGGATCGGGTATTCAGATTTGCCAGCATCATTGCCCCGTAGCGCATGTGGCGGCCGAGTTTCCCGAATTGTGTGAGGCGGAGACGGCTGCGTTCACCGAACTGCTCGGCACACATGTACAACGCCTCGCGACGATCGCTAACGGCGACTGCGCCTGCACCACACACGTTCCACTGACCTCTGGCACAGCACAGCTCGCTGACGCCACCCCGCAGCACACGAGTCGAAAGGCCTCGCGATGACAATCACCGAACCCACGATCACCCCCGGTGGGGCGGCCACCAAGCCGACTCCGCTGACGCAGGAGGAGACGATCGCCTCCCTCGGTAACTACGGTTACGGCTGGTCGGATTCCGATGTCGCGGGTGCCAGCGCGCAACGCGGCTTATCGGAGGCGGTCGTCGCCGACATTTCCGCCAAGAAGAGCGAGCCGGAGTGGATGCTGCAGAACCGCTTGAAGGCGTTGCGCATCTTCGATCGTCAGCCGATGCCGTTCTGGGGTGCAGATTTGTCCGGGATCGACTTCGACAACATCAAATACTTCGTACGTTCCACGGAGAAGCAGGCTGCGAGCTGGGACGATCTGCCCGCCGACATCAAAAACACCTATGACCGGCTCGGTATCCCGGAAGCCGAGAAGCAGCGTCTCGTCGCCGGTGTTGCCGCACAGTACGAGTCGGAGGTGGTTTACCACCAGATTCGTGAGGATCTCGAGTCGCAGGGCGTGATCTTCCTCGATACCGACACCGGTCTCAAGCAGCATCCGGAACTGTTCCGTGAGTATTTCG
This sequence comes from Gordonia sp. (in: high G+C Gram-positive bacteria), assembly GCA_047605305.1. GTDB lineage: Bacteria > Actinomycetota > Actinomycetes > Mycobacteriales > Mycobacteriaceae > Gordonia. The sequence goes on along the minus strand of JASGFW010000005.1, from coordinate 41,734 downwards.
GATCGGTGATTCCGGCGGGTGACAACAAGTTTTCCGCACTCAATACCGCGGTGTGGTCGGGCGGCTCATTCATCTATGTGCCGCCGGGTGTGCACGTCGATATCCCGCTGCAGGCATATTTCCGTATCAACACCGAGAATATGGGGCAGTTCGAACGGACCTTGATCATCGTCGACGAGGGTGCCTACGTGCATTACGTCGAGGGTTGTACTGCGCCGATCTACAAGACCGACTCGCTGCATTCGGCGGTCGTCGAGATCATCGTCAAGAAGGGCGGCCGCTGCCGCTACACGACCATCCAGAACTGGTCGAACAACGTCTACAACCTGGTCACCAAGCGGGCCAAGGCCGAGGCCGGCGCCACCATGGAGTGGATCGACGGCAACATCGGTTCCAAGGTCACCATGAAGTATCCGGCGGTGTGGCTGACCGGTGAGCACGCCAAGGGAGAGGTGCTTTCGGTGGCGTTCGCCGGCGAGGGTCAGCATCAGGACACCGGTTCCAAGATGGTGCATTTGGCGCCGCATACGTCGAGCAACATCGTGTCCAAGTCGGTGGCGCGTGGCGGTGGCCGGGCTTCCTACCGGGGCCTGATCAAGGTGAACAACGGCGCCTACGGCAGCCGGTCGACGGTGAAATGTGATGCGTTGCTGGTCGATACGATCAGCCGCAGTGACACCTACCCCTATGTCGATATCCGTGAGGACGACGTCACGATGGGCCATGAGGCGACGGTGTCGAAGGTGTCTGACGATCAGCTCTTCTACCTGATGAGCCGCGGACTGACCGAGGACGAGGCGATGGCGATGGTGGTGCGCGGTTTCGTCGAGCCGATCGCCAAGGAATTGCCAATGGAATATGCGCTCGAACTCAACCGCCTGATCGAACTTCAAATGGAAGGAGCGGTCGGCTGATGGCTGATCCGACGATTCCGGTCACCGCACCGGAAAGCGCAATCGCCCAGGTGAATAAGGGCGAGCTGTTCACCTCCTTCGACGTCAACGCCTTCGAGGTTCCCGGTTCACGCGAGGAGGCGTGGCGGTTTACTCCGTTGCGTCGCCTGCGTGGCCTGCACGACGGCAGTGCCCCGGCATCCGCGCAGGCGCAGGTCACCGTCGACGGCGTTGTCGAGGGTGTGCGTGTGGAGACCGTCGACCGCACCGACGGACGGCTGGGTGAGGGTGGCGTGCCATTCGATCGCATTGCCGCACAAGCCTATTCATCCTTTGCCGAGGCCACGGTGGTGACGGTGGCGCGCGAGGTTGAGTTGACCGATCCGCTCACCGTCACGGTGCAGGGCCCCGGTGCTGGTGAAGTCGCTTACGGGCATCTGCAGATCCGGCTTGAGCCCTTCGCGCGGGCGGTGGTCGTGGTGGATCAGCAGGGCAGCGGAACCTATGCGGAGAACATCGAATTCGTCGTGGGCGATCAGGCATCGCTGACGGTGGTGAACATCCACGACTGGGCCGACGATGCGGTGCATGTCGCCGCCCACCACCTCAGCGTCGGCCGGGACGCGGTGGTACGGCACTTCGCGATCAGCCTCGGCGGTGATCTCGTGCGCCTGTCGCCATTGGTCCGATACCGGGCACCGGGCGGTGACGTGGAGTTGTGGGGTCTGTATTTCGCCGATGCCGGCCAGCATCTGGAGCAGCGGCTGCTGGTTGATCACAGCCAGCCGAATTGCCGTTCGCATGTTGTGTATAAGGGTGCGTTGCAAGGTGATCCCCGTAGCGGTGACGCCACCGGGCGTCGTGATCGCAGCCGCGAGGCACACACGGTATGGATCGGTGACGTGTTGATCCGGCCAGCGGCAGAGGGGACCGACACCTTCGAGCTCAACCGTAATCTCTTGCTGACCGACGGCGCGCGCGCGGATTCGGTGCCGAATCTGGAGATCGAGACCGGTGAGATTGTTGGCGCCGGACACGCCAGTGCGACCGGACGTTTCGACGACGAGCAGCTGTTCTACCTGCAGGCTCGCGGCATCCCGGAGGATACCGCGCGACGGTTGGTGATTCGCGGGTTCTTCCGTGAGGTGATCGCGAAGATCGCTGTGCCGCAATTGCGTGAACGCCTCGAACTCGCCGTGGAAGCCGAACTCGAAAACGCCGGGGCCTGACGCCCAACCACCCAGCCCAACCGATATCACCAGCCCCGCTGGGATCATCAGCCCAATAAGGAAGACCGAAGTGACTACCCTGGAAATCCGTGACCTGCATGTCGATGTCGCCCAGAGCGATGCCGATGCCGAACCCATCCACATCCTCAAGGGTGTGGATCTGACCGTGAAGTCGGGGGAGACCCATGCCATCATGGGACCCAACGGCTCCGGCAAGTCGACGCTCTCCTATGCGATTGCCGGACACCCCAAATATGAGGTGACATCCGGGTCGATCACCCTCGATGGCGAGGATGTACTCGAGATGAGCGTCGACGAGCGTGCGCGTGCGGGACTGTTCCTGGCGATGCAGTATCCGGTGGAAGTACCGGGAGTGTCGATGTCGAATTTCTTGCGTACCGCCGCGACCGCGGTGCGGGGTGAGGCACCGAAGCTGCGCCACTGGGTGAAGGAGGCCAAGGAGGCGATGACCGCCTTGGAGATCGATCCGTCTTTCGCCGAACGCAGTGTGAATGAAGGTTTTTCGGGCGGCGAGAAGAAGCGCCACGAGATTTTGCAGCTCGATCTGCTCAAGCCGAAGGTCGCGATCCTCGACGAGACCGACTCGGGTCTGGACGTCGATGCGCTGCGTGTGGTCAGTGAGGGAGTGAACCGCTATAAGCAGCGCGAGAACGGTGGGATCCTGCTGATCACGCATTACACGCGGATTCTGCGTTACATCAAACCCGATTTCGTTCATGTTTTCGTCAACGGCCGGGTGGTGGAGTCCGCCGGTCCCGAACTCGCCGACGAACTCGAAGACAACGGTTATGTGCGGTTCACCTCGGTAGCCGCACGCTGAGCCCCACGCAGACGGGAGGCGATGTCATGACACTCTCGACCGACAAGGCGCCGTCGGCGACGGCCGGTTTCGACGTCGATGCGATCCGCGCCGATTTCCCGATCCTCGCGCGCACCGTACGAGATGGAAAGCCGTTGGTGTACCTGGATTCCGGGGCCACCTCGCAGCGTCCGGTGCAGGTTCTCGATGCCGAACGCGAATTCCTCACCACCCACAATGCGGCGGTGCATCGCGGCGCACATCAACTCGCCGAGGAGGCCACCGATGCCTATGAGGCCGCCCGTGCGGCGATAGCGCGTTTTGTCGGCGCCGCCACTGATGAGATCGTGTTCACCAAGAACGCGACCGAATCACTGAATCTGGTGACTTACACGCTCGGTGACGATCGCAGCGCACCGCTGTGGGGGGGCCGGGCACTCGGTTCCGGCGACACGATTGTCATCACCGAACTCGAACACCACGCGAATCTGGTTCCGTGGCAGGAGCTGAGTCGTCGTACCGGGGCCACGCTGCGCTGGTTTGGCGTTACCGAGGATGGGCGCATCGATCTCGATTCGCTGGACTTCGATGACACAGTGAAGGTTGTCGCGTTCACGCATCAATCGAATGTGACCGGTGCGGTAGCCGATGTCGCCGAGATCGTGCGTCGTGCCCGTGAGGTTGGGGCGCTGGTGGTGCTCGACGCCTGCCAGTCGGTGCCGCATATGCCGGTTGATGTGGCGGCTCTCGGAGTCGATTTCGCCGCGTTCTCCGGGCATAAAATGTTCGGCCCGTCCGGTGTGGGCGTGCTGTACGGGCGCGCCGCATTACTTGATGTGTTGCCGCCGTTCATCACCGGCGGTTCGATGATCGAGACCGTCACCATGGAGGCGTCTACCTATGCGGCGCCGCCGCAGCGATTCGAGGCCGGGGTGCCGATGACCTCGCAGGTGGTCGGGCTCGGTGCGGCGGTCGCGTATCTGGACGCCATTGGTATGGATGTTGTTGCCGCACATGAGCATCAGCTGGTGGCTCATGCTCTCGGTCGGCTCGGTGAGATCGGCGGTCTGCGTATCATCGGCCCAACCACCACCGAGAATCGCGGTGGGGCGGTGTCTTTCGTCGTGGACGGTATTCACGCCCATGATCTCGGGCAGATTCTCGATGACGAGGGTGTCGCCATCAGGGTCGGGCATCATTGCGCATGGCCGCTGCACCGCCGATTCGGTGTCGCGGCGACCGCCCGGGCATCCTTCGCCGCCTACAACACCCTTGCCGAGGTGGATGCGCTGGCCGACGCGATTGTCACGGCGCAGAAGTTTTTCGGGGTGCGGTGAATCCATGAGAATGGAGCAGATGTACCAGGAGGTGATCCTGGACCATTACAAGCATCCGCATGGTCGGGGGTTGCGTTCGCCGTATCTCGCCGAGGTACATCACGTGAATCCGACCTGCGGCGACGAGGTGACGCTGCGGGTCACGCTCTCCGCCGACGGCACCACCGTCACCGACATTTCCTACGACGGCCAGGGATGTTCGATCTCACAGGCGTCGACGTCGGTGTTATTCGATCAGGTCCGCGGGCTCGGTGTCGATGAGGCGCTCGGCGCCGTCGCGTCGTTCAATACGATGATGACCTCGCGGGGCTCGGATTCCGGTGATGAGGATGTGATCGGCGACGGGATCGCCTTCGCCGGCGTGAGCAAATACCCGGCACGGGTCAAATGTGCGCTGCTGGGTTGGCTGGCCTTCAAGGATGCGTTGGCGCAGGCGGTCGATGTGGCCGAATCCGAACGAGTGGAGACAGTATGAGCGACGATACGCAGGCGGACGATACGCAGGCGGGGGGGACGCAGGCGGGGGGGACGGCAGCAGGCACCGATCCGGTGACGACCTCGCTGCCGAGCCTTGAGGATGTCGAGGAGGCGATGCGTGACGTCGTCGACCCTGAGCTCGGTATCAACGTGGTGGATCTCGGCTTGGTGTACGGGATCGAGATCGATTCGGATGCCGTCGCCAAAATCGACATGACGCTCACATCGGCGGCCTGCCCGTTGACCGACGTGATCGAGGATCAGTCCCGCACCGCGTTGATCGGTAGTGGTTTGTGTACCGAATTGGAGATCAACTGGGTGTGGCTGCCGCCGTGGGGACCCGACAAAATCACCGATGATGGTCGGGAGCAGTTGCGGGCGCTAGGTTTTACCGTCTGATCCGGGTTCGATGTACGAGTAGGGCGCCCACGTCCGATCACCGGATGTGGGCGCCCTACTCGTCTCCCGCACGTCAGGGAGCAGGGTTGATGACCCTACCCCAGGTGGACTTATTGCCCCAGACGTTCTGGCGCAGTCCCTCCAGCTGGAGGATCTGGCTGTGGTCGACGAAGAGGTTGACCTCGTTGCCGTAATTCTTGATGTACCACTCGAAGACCGGTCCGTCGGCGGCTTCGAACATGACGTTCTCCAGGCCTACGCCGTTGATGATCGACGCCGCAGCTCCGGTATTCCATTCCTTGACATTTTCGGTGATGCCCTCGGATTCGATCATGATGATCGCGGCCCCGGCGTCGAGGCACTGTTGTGCGCGCGAGACTAAGTCGCCGACATCCTTCGTGGTTTCCGCGGCCAGTTCGGCTTCGCTGGAATCCCCGCCGGATCCGATTTGAATACCCAGCTCAGGTTTCGCCTTGAGTCCTGCCTTGGTGACCTTTTCGACGAGGCGAAGCAGTCCGGATGTGTTGAGCATGATGAATCCGGTACTGATTTCGATGACGTCGAAACCGACATCCTTGGCCTCTTTGAGGTACTGATCTACGGCGTCGTCGCCGTAGCGCAGCACCGTCTCGATCCAGCCGCCCGACGAGACGTAGGCGCCGTGCTCGTGGGCGATATCGCTGAATGCTTTGACCTGCTCGGTCGGCACGAGTGAGAATGAGCCGCCGGCCCATTTGATTCCGTCGACCCATTGGCCGGCGACGTCGAACACATCGGCGAGATGCCGGGTTCCGAATGTGTTGTAGTACGGGGCGCGGATCTCGGTGATACCAAAGGTGCGTGGTTTCGCGGGACGGTAGGCTCGGGGGACAAAGTTGAACGAAACATCGTGCGGCACTGCGGTTGTCATCGTGTTGTCGCTTTCTTTGGGCGTACGGAACTGCCGGAATCAGACGAGTGCGGCTGCACCGACGCGTGCGAGTGCGGCGGTGAGGGTGGATACCTGCTCGTTTTCGAGATTCGCCACGAGGAGCGCGATCTCGTCCCGCAGTTGCTGATCGGCGAAACGTTCGGTCAGCGAGTCGAATTTGGCTCGCGCGGTCGACCAGTCGAGCGGATCGTCGTGGAATCCCTCATAGGAGTTCTCGGCGACGTGGAAGGTGGTTCCGTTGGCGAGTACCACCGTGAGATCCGCGGGCATCTCGTTGGGGAAGCGTGCGGAGAAGTCGTCATCGGGGATGATCTCGATCTTGCGCATGAGTTCCTGGACGTCGTCGGCCAGGATGCGTTCCGGCGCATACTGTCGCGGGGTCAGTTCACCGTCGATAAGGGTGACGGCAACCATCCACGGCAATGAATGATCCGCCTCCTCCTTGGTACGGACGGTACGCTTATCGCCCTCCTCGCCGCCGCCGATGATGGAGTAGGCCACATCGAAGGTGCGTAGGGTGACTTTATCGATCGCACGCGCGAGAAAACCGTCCTGCGAGTGAATGTCGACGGCGGCATCGAGCGCGGATTGAGAATGGATTTCCGCGTTGTACTTCTTGACGATGGTCTGCGTGACGTGGTTGAGATCTTCCTTTGACCAGTCGATCTCGAACGGGCCGGCAATGGAATCCTTGAATCCCTTGTTGCCTTCGAAGACTTCTTCCGGCCCGGTGATACCACGCGCCGCCAGCAGTGCCGCGAAGGTGCCCTCCTTGGAGACCTGCGGGTATGCCAGTCCCTTCCAATGCGACAGATTGCCGGTGCGTGTCACGCGCAGTGCGTTATTCGCGGTGCCGGAGATGGCGATCGCATTGGCGATTTGTTCGGGGTTCAGCCGCAATGCCTTTGCCGCCGATGCGGCGGCGGCATACGCACCCTGGGTGGTGTGATCGAATCCCTTGGCGCGCACCGGTGCTACATCGGAAAGCCGGGTATGTACCTGGTAGGCGACGGCGAATGCGGTCAGGAATTCACTGCCGTCGGCACCCACGGATTCTGCGGCGGCAAGTACTGCACCCAGGTTGTCCGACGGATGATTGGTTTCACCCTTGGCGAGATAGGAATCCATGAAGTCCAGGTAGCGACTCAACGCGCTGTTGTAGAAGGCAGCACGCTCGGGGGAGGTCTTACCGCCGCCGATCAGGGTGGCCGTTGGAGTTCCGCCGAGATCATCGGTCAGCGCGCGGATCGCCCGGATGGGTTCGGCGTCGAGCGCTCCGATCGCCACGCCGAGTGTGTCGAGTACGCGGATCTTGAGTTGTCCCAGCGCGGCTGCGCTGATGTCCTCGAATCGTGCGTTCGCCACGAACTCGGCGAGTTTGGCAACCTCTGTCATCGGACCTCCTCGTAACGGGGTGTATTCAATGAGTAAGGCTAGCCTTACCTATCTTGTATGCCAAGGGTGCGTGACCTACGGAACGCGTAGTAGCTGTTGCGGATGTAACGCCGTCGGTTATTGGCTGTCCGTGCGAGGTGCGCGGATGTGATCGTCGACGAAATCGTTTCCGGCCCAGGCGGGATGGGCCAGGGTGCCGCGGGCGATCTCGAATCGCGTCCGCATGGTGACCCGCCCGAAGGACGCGATCATCGCGGCAACCGTGCCGCGGAGATTGCCCCGCTCGCTGAGGTAATCCTGTTGTGCCGCAAGCGGAAGGGTGAAGAACGCATCGAAGAAGTCGAGTAGCTGCGTCGCGTCGAGCGCTAGCAGCGCACCGAGGCTGCGCAGCCGGAGCCGGTGTACCGCGCGGGCCTGTGATGGCCACAGTGTTGTTGTGGGATCATGGCCGGCGGCGATGGCGGCGGCCACGAGGTCGGCGTAGCGCAACGATGCGGCGACGCTGTAGCCGGTCGTCGGATGCGTGAGTCCGCCCGCCGCGCCGTAGGCAAATACCCTGGTCCGCCAGGGCGCCGCCGCACCGGTCAACGGAATCGACACGGACTCTGAGCGAATGGCTGACGGCAGCTGATCGCCGAGCCGCACGCGGAGCCGACGCGTGAGCTCGTCGATACCCAACGGCGGGTACCCGGCGAGGCATGTTTCCTCCAGCAGCACCGTGTGCGCGCTCAGCGGTATCGCGTAGAGGAAGGACGGCGCCTGGTCGGGGAGGGCCCCGAGGTGATCGGGTGCCGACCACTGCATCAGTAGCGCCTGGGCGCCGTCGAGTATCGGTGCGGCATCTCTGGCGGCGACGACGACGCCGAATGCCGTTTGCGTCGGAGCATTGCGCGTGAACCCGCCCCGGCAATCGATGATCTGATCGGCATGAACGATGCTGCCGTCGGCGCAACGCACCGATTCCGGGGTGAGTGCTACGGCTCTCCCGGAGATCACCTGGGCGTCGGCAAGTGTGAGTTCATGCCGCAGAGCGGTGTTGTCGAGGATGCTGTAGGGGCGTGCAATGGTGCGTGGGGTGTGCCCATGAACCCGTACCGCGTCGGTGCGTGCACCGATAACGTTCTCGCTTAACCACTCCGGCAATTCGTCGGTCCACGCTGCGAAGGTCGATTGCCAGCCGAACGCAGGATGTGGGTCGATGAGTGTGGTGCGGACCCCGTGATGGAGCAGCCGATGCGTCAGGGCGTAGCCAGCGGGACCGGCGCCCACGACGACGGCGGAGCGGGGGGCCGCCGTCGCGGGCTCACCAGATAGACGGGAATTATTCACACGGTGCCGGTGGCGAGCATCCCGCCGTCGACTTGCAACGTCTCACCGGTAATCCAGGATGCCTCGTCGGATACGAGGAAGGCCGCAGCGCGCGCAATATCTTCTGGTTCGCCGAGCCGGCCGAGTGGATAACCCCGCACGGCACGTGCCTCGTTCTCGCCCTCGAAGAGGGCTCCGGCAAAACGGGTTTTGACAATGGCGGGAGCTATCGCATTCACTCGGATGCCGGCTGAGCCCAGCTCCCAGGCTAATTCGGCGGTGAGCCGGATGAGAGCGGCCTTGGAGGCGCCGTAGGCGGCGATGACCCGGGTGGAGCGGATACCGGCCGCCGATGCGATATTGAGGATCGCGCCCCCGGATTCGCGCATGCCGGCGTGATATGCCTGCTGCACGAACCCCAGTGCGGCAACCACATTGACGTCGAAAATCTTGCGTACTCCGTCGAGGTCGGCGTCGACCAGCGGGCCGAATACCGGGTTGATGCCAGTGTTGTTGACCAGAATGTCGATGCCGCCGTGGCTGACCGCGCGGGCGATCGCCTCCTCGCGGTGTGCTGCATCGGCGGTGTTTCCGGCGCAGTCGATCACCCGGGCGCCGGGCACTGCGGTGCGTATCCCGTCGGCGGCGGCGGCCAGATCGTCCGGTTTGCGCCCGGTGATGACGACCGCCGCACCGCGTCGCGCGAGTTCCGTCGCGATCGCCAGGCCGATTCCGCGGCTCGCACCGGTGATCACTGCGGATCGTCCGGTGAGGTCGGTGCTCGGTGGTTGCGTGGGGGGACCAGATGCGGGATCTGTGGGCGGGGTAGTTGTGGAATCGGTCACCTTGTTACCGTATCGGGCCGCGTTGGTGACCGTGCGGGAAATATCGATCGTCGGCGCACAGTAGAATGGTCCGTCGTGATCACCGCGACAGACCTGGAAGTTCGAGCGGGCGCCAGGACTTTACTGTCGGCGCCCGGATCGTCATTGCGTATTCAGCCCGGCGACCGTATCGGGCTGGTCGGCCGCAATGGTGCGGGCAAAACTACTACTTTGCGGATCCTGGCCGGCGAGACAGAGCCGTATGCGGGCACCCTTGCCCGTACCGGGGAACTGGGCTATCTGCCGCAGGACCCTAAAGAGGGTGATCTCGATGTGCTTGCCCGCGACCGCGTGCTCTCGGCGCGTGGACTCGACGAGATCATGCACGATATGGAAAAGCAGCAGGCGTTGATGGCCGAGGCTGCCGACGAGAAGGTGCGCGACCGGGCGGTGAACCGCTATGGGCGCCTTGAGGAGCGTTTCGCGGCGCTGGGCGGCTATATCGCCGAATCCGACGCCGCCCGGATCTGCCACAGCCTTGGCCTGCCCGACCGTGTTCTCGGTCAGCCGCTGCGGACGCTCTCGGGTGGGCAGCGGCGTCGGATCGAGTTGGCGCGGATTCTGTTTGCCGCCTCCGACGGGTCTGGCAAGTCTGACACCACGCTGCTGCTCGACGAACCGACCAACCACCTCGACGCCGACTCCATCACCTGGTTGCGGAGCTTTCTGCAGAACCATGAGGGTGGCCTGGTGGTGATCAGCCACGATGTGGACCTGCTAGCCGATGTGGTGAATAAGGTGTGGTTCCTCGACGCTGTGCGCGGCGAGGCGGATATCTACAACATGGGGTGGAAACGCTACCTCGATGCGCGCGCCACCGATGAACAGCGCCGCCGTCGGGAGCGGGCGAATGCCGAGAAGAAGGCGTCGGCGTTGCGGGTGCAGGCCGCGAAGCTCGGGGCTAAGGCCACCAAGGCGACGGCGGCACAGCAGATGCTCAAACGTGCCGAGCGGATGCTGGAGGCTCTCGACGACGAGCGGGTGGCCGATCGGACGGCCCGGATCAAGTTCCCCGATCCGGCGACGTGCGGCAAGACACCGTTGATGGCGTCGGGGCTGAGCAAATCGTATGGGTCGTTGGAGATCTTTACCGGCGTCGATCTGGCCATCGACAAGGGCAGTCGGGTGGTGGTTCTCGGGCTCAACGGCGCGGGTAAAACCACATTGCTCAAGGTGCTCGCCGGGGTGGAGCAGCCTGATACCGGGCAACTTGAGCCCGGCTACGGCCTCAAGATCGGCTATTTCGCGCAGGAACATGACACGCTCGATGATCTGGCGTCGGTGTGGGAGAACATCCGTCATGCCGCACCGGATGCGGGTGAGCAGGAGTTACGGGGGTTGCTGGGTGCGTTCATGTTCAGTGGTGCCCAGCTCGACCAGCCGGCCGGTACGCTCTCCGGCGGCGAGAAGACCCGTTTGACGCTGGCCGGGCTGGTGTCATCGGCGGCCAATGTGTTGCTGCTCGACGAGCCGACCAACAACCTCGACCCGATTTCGCGGGAGCAGGTGCTCGACGCGCTGCGCAGCTACACCGGCGCCGTGGTGCTGGTGACCCACGATCCCGGTGCCGCCGCCGCACTCGACCCGCAGCGGGTTATCTTGCTGCCCGACGGCACCGAGGATCATTGGAGCGACGAGTATCAGGAACTCATCGAGCTGGCGTGAGTGTGATCCGCTGCTATAGCCGCAGCGCCAGCGCGGGCTCGTGACAATAATTGCGTCGACGGACTGCTCACGCCGCTGTGGTAGTTGCGGCGAGTCGCGGTAGTCACCAAACGAGTGGGTTCGCTGCGGTCCGTGGCCCTATCTCGCGCCGATCTTGCAGGATTTAGCGTGTCCAACACTCGGGGTGAGGGTCCACTAGTTATACACAATTATTCCGAAGACGGTAGAGTTGTGTCCGTGGATGTGGACGACCTGTCCAGCGTCGCCGAAGCCGCGCGACTCACCGGACTCAGCGAACGGCGAGTACGCGCACTCATCGCCGATGGCCAGCTCCCGGCACGGCGGGTCCTGGGACGCTGGGCTGTACCCACCGAAGAACTCCACCGCTTTCGCCGCTACCCAGCCGGAAGACCACTCTCGCAACAATCGGCCTGGGCGCTGCTCTCACACCTCGCCGGAGACACCACCGCCGCCGATGTGCCGACCCCCACTCGACTCCACCAGAGACTCACGCGACTCGAGGAGTCCCCAGACCCCGAAAACCTCCTGATGCGGTGGACGCGAACCAGATCGACACCGCTACAACGGATCACGACCACGGCGGACATCAGAGACCTCCTTGGCGACGACCGCGTGATCCTCACCGGCCACCTCGCCCTAACTCCCTATGCCGATGACACTGAGCGTCTGCAGATCTACGCACAAGAGACTGACCTCGATGACCTCTGCGCCGACTATCACCTGCAGCCGGCTGACGCCCATAAGGCCGACCAGACCGTCACTCTCCGAACGGTCGACAATCGCGACTTCATCACCCGCTCACCCGTGAACCGACACAAAGCGGCGGCCCCAGTAGCCGCACTTGACATCCTCGACACCACCCCCCACGACCGCCAGGCGGTACAAATTCTGCACGCCACAATCGGCGCTCACATCGCCGCCTCCACGCCGGCAAAGCCTCCGCTAGTGCGCCGCTCGACCGCCCGCCGCCCACATCCAGTGGCCGGAAGCCTCGACGAGCTACGCGGACCAACGTCAGGAACAGTCCGACTCCCGGTCACCATTGACTGGGGCCCGACTCGCGAATACAACGTCGACGACAGCCAGGACGCGATCCGCCTGTACTCGCGAGTCCTGCGCGAGGCCGCAACCGCACAAGAACTCGCCGACTATCTGAACGGACCACTACTGGTACGCCTCTGGCAGTCACTGAACCTCACCGACGAGATCGCACAGCAGTGGCAAGACCGACTACCTGAGCTAGCCCAATACGCCGACAATCGGGCCACATAACGGTGGACGAATTCCAGAGACGCGTAACTCGGTCAGCTTTGGCAGTCCTCGGCCGGTACGGATTCGCGCTCGCTGGCGGCTACGCGGTCGCCGCATACGGCATCATCGACCGGCCGTCCGACGACGTCGACCTGTTCACCGACCAACCAGACCCGGAAAAGTTCGAAAAAGCCATGATAGAGGCTATTTCCGCCTGGGAGGCAGAAGGTTTCACAACCCACCTCGCGCTACACTCAGGAACCTTCGCACGGTTCTACGTCTCCGACGGCCACCAGGAAATCAAAGTCGAACTCTGTCACGACTGGAGATCGGAGCCACCAGTGATCCTGGACGTCGGGCCAGTACTAAGCCGCGACAACTCAGTAGGAAACAAGGTCGCAGCCCTCTTCTCCCGAAGCGAGTCCCGTGACTACATCGACGTCTATGGTGCCCGTGCCAACGGCTACTCCCGCACCCAACTCGAGGAGTTTGGTATCGCCCATGACGCCGGATTCACCCTCGAACAATTCGCCTACGCAATCACCAGCCACCGACGCTACCCGGACTCAGAGTTCAAGCGTTACAACATGACTGCAACCGCAGTCAGCTCCATGCGAACCGAATACGACGAATGGGCCACCGACATCAGAAACAGGACCTAGCGAGATCGTCTTCGGAACCCGAATCGGTTATAACGGACAATTGATAGAGTCCCGACCGCGCACACCAGCGATTCGGCCCCGTATTAACGGCTCCGCCCTACGCCGTCGTTGTATCGGATGGCCCACGACGCCGACCATTGTTCGCCTGCGGCGACCCACGTGAGTCCGTCTCCACTGTTGAACGCGTTTGCTGGTGCGGTCATGGGTTCTATCGCGATGGCGGTGATGTGGCGGCCATCGCGGGGATAACGGCGGGTGGTGAATACCTGAAGGTAGTTGTGCTGATCGTCGGCCCATAGGCTGACGCTACGTCCATCGGGTGCGGTGAGGGCGTGGGTGCTGCCGCCGTCGACGATGACCAGATCCGACCAGGCGTCGTCGAGGTCGAGGCCCGCGACTAGCTGGCCACTTCGTAAGTCCATGGGCGTTCCGGCAACGGGACGGCTACCGATCGGGTTGAGCCGTTCGTCGACCACGATGTGCCGTTCGGCGGCTACGGTCAGGGTGAGCTCTTCGACGGGTATGTCGCCGAGTGTCAGGAATGGGTGTGCGCCGATGGCAACCGGTGCTGGCTGCGCCCCGATGTTGGTGATGGTGTGGGTCGCCGACAGGCCGTCTTCCTGCAACTCGTATCGGACCGCAGTATCGAGGTGGAACGGGTATCCGTTCTGTGGAAAGACCTGCGCGGTAAGGGTAATTGCGGAGTCGCTGCGATCGGACACTCGGTATGGTGTGTATTGCAACAGCCCATGGATGGCGTTGTTTCGGTTGGGTTCTGTAATGTCGAGTTGCATGGGTGTTCCGTGATAAATCCAGCGTCCGTCGCGGATTCGGTTGGGCCACGGTATCAGTACGATGCCGCTGCAGAATGGCGGACGGATCGTGACGTCGTAACCGGCGACGAGGTTGATGCCATTGACATCGAGATGACGGAGCCCGGCGGCGACCTCGGTAATCACGGCATTGGATTTACTGCGCCCAGAAATCAGCGTCAGTTGATGTTGTGTGCCCGTCGCAGGTGTAGGAGGGGCCGGGAAGGTCGTCATCAGAACCTCGTAATTCTCCAGAGTATTCGGTCGCTGGAATTAACGGATTCGCCGGGCGCCGGCGGACGGTATAGCGACGAAAGCGTCAGGGCGATTGAATCCCGCGCGTATGGCTGCCGTTTCGCACGCCTGCGATACGGTGTCGACAGCGGACTCATCTACCAGCGCGATCACACAACCGCCGAATCCGCCGCCCGTTTGCCGTGCCCCGTATGCGCCTGCGATACAGGCGGTATCAGCGATCAACTCGGTCGCCGGGATGGTGATTTCGAAGTCATCGCGCATCGAGATTTGTGACTCTGTGAGCAGCGACCCGACCGTCCTTGGGTCTGCACCGGTATTCAGCACTGCAGCGAATTGCTCGACTCTGGCGCTATCGGTGATCACATGACGGGCGCGACGGCTCAGTGAATCCGGTAAAGGCGCCAGCAGAGTAGGAAGATCAGCGGCCGGCACGTCGCGTAGTGACGCGACGCCCAGTACGGCCGCGGCATCGTGGCATGAACGGCGACGTTCGGCGTAGGCGCCGCCGACCAGCGCATGCGGTGCGCGGCTATCGATAACCAGCAGAGCGAGTCCATATGCGTCAAGATCGAACGGGATCTGCGTGATGTCGACGGATCGGGTGTCAATCTGCATCGCGTGGCCGGCCTGCCCGCATACCGACGCCAACTGGTCCATCAGACCTGTTGGCGCACCGGCAATATGGTTTTCAGCGTCACGACCGAGGCTGGCAACCTCTGCGTCCGTCAGCGGCCAACCGGCGAGGTCTACCCAGGCCCGCGCAGTGCTGCAGGAGAGCGCTGCTGATGACGAAAGACCGGCTCCCCGTGGGAGATTCGACATAATAGCGATATCGATTCCGGGTACGTCCAGGCCGCGCCGGCCGGCAGCCCAACCGACCCCGGCCACGTAGGAAGCCCACCCGACCGACGATCCGTCCCGTAGGTCACTAAGACGCAATTCGGCGGATGGATCGGGGAGGTCGGGCGAGGACGTATACAGCCGGACAATGTCATCGTCGCGACGTCTCACGGCAACCCACGTACCTTGCTGTAGTGCGATCGGTAAGACGTATCCGTCATTGTAATCGGTGTGTTCGCCGAGGATGTTGACCCGCCCGGGGGCGAACCAGACCCCGTCGGGTACCTCGCCGTAATGAGCGACGAAGCGGTCTATCACCTCGTCGGTCGAATATGGCCGTGACACAGAGATGTAACTCATGCCAAACTCCGCAGACGCTCAGCGAGAGGCTCTGCCAGAATATCGGCCACAAAGGCGCCCTGACCAGATTCTGAGCCGGCAAGATACTTCAGCTTGTCCGGCCCGCGACGAATCGAGGTGAGTTCCAGATGTAGCCACGCCTCGCCGCGTAAGGTCGTAATCGACTCGTCGTGCGGCTGAGGGGCGGGTGCCTGCTGCCACGCCGCTATATATGGCAAGGGGGACTTATACATCCGGTCGAAACGTCCCAAGATATCGAGGTAAATACTCGGGAACGCGTCGCGCTGGGAGTCGTCGAGTTCAGGCAGGTCGCGGACTCGTCGCAATGGATAGAGGTGCACTTCAACCGGCCATCGAGCGGCGAACGGCACAAAGGCCAGCCACTCGTTGTTACGTGCGACGACCCGCGGGCCATTCTGCTCAAATGCGATGATGTCATCGAACATGTTGTGGTTATGCTTCATCCGATAGTCCACTGCCCGGGTGAGTTCGGTCCGCGCGCGCGGTGGGACAAAAGGATAACCGTAGATCTGTCCATGGGGATGTTGGAGCGTCACACCGATTTCGACGCCTCGGTTCTCGAAGGGGAAGACATGCGCGACCACATCGAGATCATTGAGCTGAGCTGTCCGGTCTGCCCAGGCGTCGAGCACTAGACGAGCTTGAGTCTCACTGAGATCGGCGAAGGCGGTGTCGTGGCGGCTGGTGAAGCAGACGACTTCGCACCGGCCGGTTGCGCGCCGGACGTGTTCAAAGCCATTCTCATGCGGAGTTACATCCTGAATCTGTGCGGCATAGGAAGGGAAGCGGTTCTCGAAAGCAGCAACCTGATATTCCGGCGAGGGGATCTCCGACATACGGCCGTCCTGCGTGGGGCATAGCGGACATTCATCGGCCGGCGGCATATAGGTGCGGTTCTGCCGAGCCGACGAGACGGCTATCCATTCCCCGGTGAGTGGGTCGTGGCGCATCTGCGACATGTGTACTGCCCGATCGAGTGGCCTCTGGTCGACAGCAGGAACCCGTGATGTGCCGTCGGTGTCATACCAGATGATCTGCCGGCCGTCGGCCAGTATTCCGGTCGTGCGCTCCATGGCTGTACGTGCTCTTCCTGGGTGTATTCGCGTGGGAGTGGAGAGTTAAAGGCTCTGCGCCAGACGGTAGTACGTGGCATTCGAGCGTAGTTGACGCTCAAAATCGTCGATCGTGGTACCCCTGTCGATGACGAGAATCTCGATACCGGACATTCGCGCGAATTCGGCGAAAACGTCGGCACCGATTTGAGTGGACATGACGGTGTGATGGGCGGCTCCGGCCATCAGCCACGCGGTGGCCGAGGTGCGCAGATCTGGTTGCGGACGCCATATGGCGTGGCCGACAGGAAGATTCGGCATCGGATGGGGGAGCGCGACGTTAACCACGACATTTGCTACGAGACGGAATCGGTCGCGCATATCTGTAAGCGACACCACTACAGCAGGACCCGGATCTGCGGTGAATACCAGCCGCACCGGATCGTCTTTTCCCCCGATCCCGAGCGGATGGATCTCACACCTGGGCCGGGCAGTTGCCAGGCTGGGGCTCACCTCGAGCATGTGTGCGCCGAGAATCAGTTCGTTGCCGGGTTCGAGATGGTAGGTGTAGTCCTCCATCAGGCTCGCGCCTCCGGGCAGTCCTGCGCCCATCACGGCCGCGGCTCGAACGAGTGTGGCTGTCTTCCAGTCGCCTTCGGCACCGAATCCGTAACCATCGGCCATGAGCCGCTGAACTGCCAGTCCAGGAAGCTGTTTAAGGGAACCTAGATCCTCGAACGAATCGGTGAAGGCGGTAAATCCGCCGTCTTCGAGGAACATTCGTAGTCCGAGTTCAATGCGTGCACCGTCGCGCAGTGCCTCGGCACGCTCACCGCCGGGGTGTAGCTCGATTGCGACATCGTACTGGTCGAGATAGTCCGTGATGAGCGAATCGACGGCGGAGTCAGAGGTAGAGTCGACGGCCTCCACCAATTCGGTGACCGGCCAACTGTTGACCTCGACACCCAGACGCAGCTCCGCTTCAGTCTTGTCACCCTCAGTGACGGCCACATATCGCATGTTGTCGCCGAACCGGGCGACCTTGGTGGAGCGGATGTCGGCCCGTCCGGCGGCGGCGCGCGCCCAATTGCCGATATGCGAGGTCACCGCGGGATCGGAGACATGGCCGACGACGGTGGTGCGCGCCAGGCTCAGCCGAGACTCGATATAGCCGAACTCCCGGTCGCCATGCGCCGATTGGTTAAGGTTCATGAAGTCAAAATCGATATCAGCCCAGGGCAAGTCGCGATTCACCTGGGTGTGCAGGTGCAGTAGTGGCTTGCGTAGCGCGTCGAGTCCGGCGATCCACATCTTCGCCGGACTGAAGGTGTGCATCCACGCGATGATGCCCACCACCGAGTCGTCTGCATTCGCCTCGAGTATCGCCTGCCGGATGGCCGAAGAATCGGTCAGTACCGGTTGCCACTCGACGGTAACGGGAATAGCGTCGGAGTCGGCCAGCGCGGAGGCGACGATACGTGACTGATCGGCAACTTGGCGGAGTGTGTCCTCGCCGTAAAGTCCCTGACTACCGGTAATGAATCTGACTCGAGAGTGCTTGAGTGTCGGGATGATTGATGTAGTAGTCATGACTGCTCATTCCTCACGATTTGGGTCGCAGCATGTTCGAGACCGAGGCATGTGCGGTAGCGGTCGAGATAGTCGGCGAACCCGGCAACGTCGGCCGGGATTGGTGACATGATGGTCGGTGCAGAGTTGGCGAAGACGCGGTCTTGCAGGTAGTCGCCCAGCGAAAGGTCACCGCTTGAGACGGCATACGCTGCGAGAACCGCCATACCCCAGGCTCCGCCTTCGGCGGCGGTATCCGCTACGGTGATCGGAATATTCAATGCTCCGGCCAGAAAGCGTTGTGCTACGCCAGATGTACGGAAAATTCCGCCGTGAGCGGCTAGCTGTTCGATGGCTACTCCGTCAGTGGTGAGGATGCGCATGCCCAGTGCCAGTGTGGCAAATATCGAATAGATGTGTGCCCGCATGAGATTGCCAAGGGTGAGTCGGTCCTGTGGGCGGCGGACGAGTAGTGGACGTCCTTCGCGGAGACCACTGACCGGCTCCCCAGCCAGGTAGTTGTATGCAAGTAGGTGGCCGGCATCCGGGGTGGCTGCGATCGCCTCATCGAACAGTAGACGGTACACCGTGTCGGAATCATATGGTGTGCCGCCGATTTCGGCGAATCGGGCGAAGACACTTGCCCATGCCGACAGCTCATTGGTTCCGTTGTTGCAGTGCACCATCGCAACCGGGTCGCCTGCTGGGGTCACCACACAGTCGACCTCGGGATGTGTCTGTGGGAGTGGCTCGTCGAGGACGACCATCGCGAAAATACTGGTGCCGACACTGATGTTTCCGGTGCGGGGGGACACCGCATTGGTCACCACCATGCCTGTTCCGGCGTCCCCCTCGGGTGGGCAGAGCACCGCCCCCGGTCGCAGTAATCCGGATGGGTCGAGCAATCTCGCACCGTCGGGGGTCAGCCGACCGGTGCACTGGCCTGCCGTGCACACCTGCGGTAGCAAGTGACGCAGAGGTGCCGCCACCACGGCGCGCGACCGAAGCTGCTCATCGTAGCGGCGCAACAACTCGCCGTCGTAGTCGCCGGTCGTCGGGTCGATGGGGAACATCCCGGACGCGTCGCCGATACCGAGTACGTGGCCACCGCCCAGCCTCTCGTGCACGTATCCGGCGAGTGTGGTGAGCGAAGCAATCTGCGGGACGTGAGGTTCGGCGTCGAGTATTGCCTGGTGCAGATGCGCGATTGACCAGCGCGAAGGCACGTTGCACTCGAAAAGGTCGGACAGTTCCGCTGCAGCGCGTTCAGCGGTGGTGTTACGCCACGTCCGAAATGGCACCAACAGTTCACCTGCGTTGTCGAATGGCAGGTAACCATGCATCATCGCTGATATGCCGATCGATTTGGGAGAAAATCCAGCCACACCGAAACGCGTTGTGATTCTCGTGGCGATGGTCCCGACCACCGATTGGATTCCGGTCCACACTTGTTCGAGCGAGTAGGTCCAGACGCCCTCGACCAGAGCGCTTTCCCACTCGTATGAGCAAGAGTCCAGCATTATCGTTAGGTCGTCGCTGGCGAGGCACGCTTTGATGCGTGTGGAACCCAATTCGATCCCGAGCACAGTGCGTCCCTCCCGGACGGCGGCCGCCGCCATCGCCTGATTCATCGACGCACTTCGCTGGACTGTCCATAGACCCCTTGGTATCGGGCATAGAGACGATCGATTGACTCCTGGTCCATCGGGATGAGTGATCCGGCTTCCCGTGCGATATGCACGGTTCGTGCGACGTCTTCGCACATCACCGCCGCCTTCACGGCATCTTGCGCGTCGATTCCGATGGTGAAAGGGCCGTGATTACGCATCAAAACCGCGCGCGATCGATGCCCCGTCAGGGTTGAGACGATGCCACGGCCGATCGAGTCATCGCCGATTACGGCGAATGGCCCGACCGGGATCGGTCCGCCGAATTCGTCGGCCATCGCGGTGATGGCGCATGGAATCTCCTCGCCGCGCGACGCCCACGCGACGGCATATGTGGAGTGCGTGTGCACCACCCCACCCACCTGCGGCATATGCCGGTACACGTAGGCATGTGCGGCGGTGTCACTGGACGGGCGATAGTGACTGCCGGGCGTATTCGGCACCACGTTGCCGTCGAGATCGCACATCACCATCGTGTCCGCGGTCAGGTCCTGATAGCGCACCCCGGACGGTTTGATGACGAAGTAGTCGCTGCCGGGAACTCGCGCCGATATATTTCCGCCGGTCCATACCACCAGGCCATGGCGCACCAGTTCGGTGTGCAGGTCGGCGACGTCCCGGCGGATCGCGGCGAGCTGCGACGATATCGATTCATTCATGGCCGTGATCGGCAGTAATGGTGCCGTTCGCGTCGTCGATGGTGATGAACACAGGACGTTCATCTGGTGCGTTGTTTGGTTGGTGTAGAGCCATTGTCAGTTTTCCTTGGATGTCAGTGAATATCATCGGGTGCCCGCCATCGTCGGACCACAGGGGCTGCGGCTGCTGAACCCATGGTCCGCGGATGCTGCCGGTCAGCGATCTCGCAACTCCAGTCGCGTAACCGAATTTGGCAGACGATGACCACAACATGACCAATTCGCCGCCAGGACAACGGTGTAGCCACGGTCCGTCAGTGACGTAGCCCTTGCTGGGGCCCTGGTCGGTGCGGGCGTCGGGTGTCATAGGTATCGGCGATGCCCACGGCGCTTCTGATGCGGTGAATAATGTCAGTGGCTCACCCATTGTTGAGGTGAACGTGTTGTCGATCTGTTGCGCAACGATGCGCCCGTCGCCGATCTGAGTCCATTCGTGGCAGTACACCAGCCATAATGACTCGTCTTCGCGAAACAGTGTGCCGTCCAGGCAATCCCAGCCATCTGGGGTGAGCGGTCCGGCCCCGATAGGTTGGAAAGGACCTGTCGGAGTGTCCGCGATGAGAGCCTGAGTTCCCCGGTGCCGCCCGTCGCTGAAGGTTGCGAGCATGACGAAGCGGTCGTCAATCGCGTAAACCTCCGGAGCCCAGAACTGCGTCGTACCCCAGAAGTCGAATGGTGGTCGGAACGCTGGGAATGGACCGTCCCAGTACGCCAGATCCGTACTGCGATAACAGTCGAAGCCGCCGCCTGGTCCCGTCCATGGATCGCGGTCGGTCGTTCCGAACAGCAGGTAACCATCGCCCGCCGGCAAGGTAAGGATGAATGGATCCCGCATACGGATCTGGTAGGTCGGGCACGAGCGAACTGTCATGGCTCGGAGGGGCCTAATTGTGGTGCATCCACGAATCGACCACGTGGTGTGCTTATTCCGTGCAACTCCAAAACGATGAGTTCGTTAACTCCGGCACGCAACGCCGGTCCGGGAACATAGAGAGTGCGTTGAGGGCCTCTCGACCAATACCGCCCTAGAGCGAAACCGTTGATCCACGCGACTCCCTTCCCCCATATCGAGGTGTCGAGAAATAAGTCGGAAGGTTCCTCAAGCCAGAATGTGGAGGAGAGCAAGGAAGGGCCACCGATTGCCGTAGTTTCGACGATCGGATTCCCCCTCAACTCAAGCGCTTGTGCGATCACTGTCGGATCGAGTGACACCGCGGCCGTATACCAGTCGGCTACTTCGGCACCATCGACCCTGGCGGGCCCCAGTCCCTTCCACTCGCCAAGCCGCTGGGCATAGTTAACCCTTCCGAGATCCTCGACCAGGATTTCGAGAGTTCCATCGAGGCCGGGGGGTAGAGACAGCACGGAATCTTCTCCGCGCGCAAGCACGCCTACCGGTACTCGATCGACAAAGACCTGTGCGCGATCTCGTACGTCATCGAGTACCAGCGTTGCCGCGTCCCGAGCGCGTACGTGAGTGCGATACGCGATGAAACCTTCATGGTTGAGCTCGTCGAAGGTTGCCGGTGTGCCCGTACGGGTCCACGAGTCCGCAACGTCGCATTCACTGAGCAGGGCACGTGCACGCTCGAACGAGAAATTGAACGCGGGCGCGCCGACTCGCTCCGGCGGAGAATATTCGGGTACGGGAGCGTATCCCGCGATCACCTCACGGAACGCCCAGAATTTGTCGGTAGGGGTACCGTCTTCAGCAAGCGGCGCATCGTAGTCGTAACTGGTCACAATGGGCTGGTAGAGGCCCTTATCGTTCGCGCCATTGGTCAGTCCGAAGTTGGTGCCACCATGAAACATATAGATATTCACTGATGCTCCGGCGGATAAGAGCTGCTCGAGATTGGCTGCAGCCTCCTGTGCGGAGGTTGTGTGGTGATGTAAGCCCCAGGAGTCGAACCATCCGTTCCAAAATTCTGCGCACATCAGTGGCCCGTCGGGCTGCTGACGGCGCAGCAAGGCCAGTCGCTCGCTGACCTGCGAGCCGAAGGAGCCGGTCGCCAGTACACCGGGCACTGAGCCATTGCTGAGCATGTCGCCGACGGGTTGATCCACCGTGATCAGGGAGACGGTGATTCCGATCGAACGGTATGTGTCGCATAACCACTGCAGATAGTCCTGATCGCTCCCGTAGGCGCCGTACTCATTTTCGACCTGCATGAGTATGACGGGGCCCCCGCGGTCACATTGCCGGGGTACCACAATGCGTGCGACCTGCTCAAGATACTCGGCCACTGCGGCGAGGTAGCGAGAATCAATGGAGGAACGGATGGTGATCGCGTCCTGTGCGGTCAGCCAGACCGGTAATCCGCCATTGGTCCACTCGGCACAGATGTAGGGTCCCGGGCGCACGATCGCATTCAGCCCTTCCTCGGCAACTATGTCGAGGAAACGTCCCAGATCGCGGTCACCGTCGGTGCGAAATTGCCCGGGTGCTGACGAGTGAAAATTCCATGCGACGTAAGTCTCGATGGTATTTAATCCCATCAGGGCGGCCATCCGGATCCGGTTGCGCCACTGCTCGGGGTGTACCCGGAAGTAGTGGATTGCGCCGGAGAGAATCCGGTGCGGTTCTCCGTCCAACACGAAATCGTGTGGGCCGACGGTGAATCGGGACATTGAGAAGCTCGCTCTCTGTACAGAAGCAGAGCCCGGGCGCCGAGCAGCACGGCACAGCACCCGGACCGTGCGTTCTAGTCGTTGGTTACGGTGAAACCTTGTTGGTTGCCGTATGTAGTCAATGCGGTCTGCCACGCTTTCAATCCCTGATTCAGGTCGGTCTTGCTGCTATACGATTTACCGACCGTGTCATTGAAAATGGTGTTGGCATAAACTTGGAACGGTGTCCACTGCCAGCCGGGAACGATGTTCTTGGCTGCTTCGGCAAAGAACTTGTTGATCTTCTGGCCACCGAAATATTCGGATTCTTCGTTCTCGGCATTAACCCAGGCGGGATCGTTGAGATTAGCGATCGCCGCCGGCACGCCCCCAACAGAATCGAGCTCGATCTTCTGACCGTCACCTGCGGTGAGGAACTTGAGGAATGCGGCGGCAAGTGTTTTGTGCATGCTTTGCGCGATGACTGCCGCACCACCGCCACCGTGTTCGGCGATAGCCGTATCGCCGGCCGTGTAGGCGGGCATCGGCGCTACCCGCCAGTCACCTTTCCCTGCGGGCACGCCGGATACGAGGTTTCCAGCCATCCAACTTCCGTAGGTAAGGCTGGCAATGGTGCCATCTGCTAATCCCTTGTACCACTGATCACTCCACGGTGCGATCGGTGCCAGCAAACCTTCCTGAATCAGTGGATTCCACATGTCGGCGGCCTTCTTGCTGCCGGCATCGGTCAGGTTCACCGTGACCTTAGTGCCGTCAGTGCGGAAGGGGTGGCCGCCGGCCTGCTGGATGAGTGTCGTGATGTACGCGTCATCGCCTGCATCGCTGGTGATGTATTGAGATGGATTGTGGGCGTGGATCTTGCGTGCAGCATCCAGGTATTCCGCCCAGGTGGCCGGGGGTTTGGTGATACCGGCTGCGTCGAAGTACTTCTTGTTGTAGAACAGCGCCATCGGCCCGATCCCCAGCGGAAGCGCGTAGATACCGTCACCGAGTTTCACGTCGGTCCAAGCACTTTCGGTGAAGAGGGGCTGCAGGCTCGCAAAACCAACACCGCGTAGGTCGAAGAGTCCTTTAGACACCGCGAACTGAGAGATGGAGTCGTAGTTGAGCTGTGCGACGTCGGGTGCGCCGGATCCGGCCTTGATGGCGTTCTGCAGTTTCACCGACTGGTCGGTGGCAGTTCCGACGTTTTGCAGGTTGACGGTGATGTCGGGGTACTTCTTCTCGAAGGCTTCGGCGACCGCCTTGTAGCCAGGATCCCAGGCCCAGACGGTCAGTGTCGTCTTGGTGTGCAATGCTTTGTCGAAGTCCGCGGGTGAGTTGCCCACCGGCGCCGACGAGTCTGACGACGATGAACATCCGGCTAGCGCCGCCGCCGCAACAACCGTCGTGACACTCAGCGCGACCGCCCGCGCCCAACTACCACGTACACGCCGTTGTGTAACAGTCGTTCTCATGCTGATTCCTCTAGTGATGTGGATGGAGCAGGAAGATTGTTGCGACGCTCGCCGGCAGTGCTTCCCGGTCACTGCTTGACGCTCCCTGTCGCAAGCCCTGATTGCCAAAAGCGCTGCAGGAAAAGAAATATTGCGACAATGGGAAGAATGGTGACGAGCGAGCCAGTCAGCACCAGGTTGTAGATGGGCTGGCCGCCGGCCGTCGATGCCTGCGCGTTCCACTGGTTTAACCCCACTGTCAGCGGATACCACGTGGAATTGCTCAGCATGATCAACGGGAGAAAGTAATTGTTCCAGGTTGCCACGATCGACAGCAGGAGAACCGTGACGATTCCGGGGGTCAGCATGCGCCAGGCGATGGTGAAGAAGATGCGGAATTCGCCTGCTCCGTCAAGGCGCGCCGCCTCCAACAGGCTGACCGGCACGGCTTCGGCGGCATAGACCCAGACCAGATAAAGTCCGAACGGATTCACCAACGACGGCAGGATCACCGACCACGGAGTGTTTGTCAGGCCGAGCTGACTGAATAGCAGGAAGGTCGGTACCGCCAACGCAGTCCCCGGGATGGCGATCCCGGCAAGGATGACACCGAACACCACCGACCGTCCGCGGAATCGGAACACCGCGAGCGCATAGCCGGCCATAGTCGCCAGCAGTGTCGCCCCGCCGGCGCCGACGACGACGTACAGCAGCGTGTTGAGCAGCCAGCGGTTGAAAATCCCGTCCTGATATGTGAAGACCTGGTGGAGGTTGTCCCATAGCGAGAACTTCCCGCCGAACCACAGTCCGAATGTGTCGAATAACGAGGTTTCGGACTTGCAGGAGTTCACCACCAGCCACAACACCGGCAGCATCATGTAGATGGTGCCCAGTATCATCACGCCGAAAAGCAGTCCGGATTTGCGCTGTGTGGACACCCAGTCGGTGTTGTTCGCGGGGGGCCGCAGCCTAGTGTGCGTCACGCGTCCCTCCGGTTTCCGAGGTACTGCACGCCCAGGGCGATCGCGATCGTGATGACACCCATCACCAGGGCCACCGTGGCGGAGTAGTTGTACTGTTGGCCGCCGAACGCCAGGTTGTAGGCGTACATGTTCGGGGTGTAATAGGTGGTGATGGAATTGGGAGCGATTTTTTCCAGAATGTTCGGTTCGTTGAACAGCTGGAAGCTGCCGATGATCGAGAAAACGAGTGCGATCACGATGCTCCCGCGAAGCGCCGGTAGTTTGACACTGCGGATGACCCACCAAGCGTTGGCCCCGTCCAGTTCCGCCGCTTCATACAGTTCGGCCGGGATGGTCCGCAGTGCAGAGTAGAAGATGAGCAGGTTGTAGCCGGTGAAGGACCAGATCTGAATATTGGCGATCGCTCCCAGGATCAGATGCTCTCCCAATGGATTGGGAAACTTCACACCCAGAGCGTTGCCGAGGTCGCCGAGTAGCCCGAATTGGTTACCGAGTAGGAATCCCCACATGAACGTGGCGACCACCGCCGGTACCGCATAGGGCAGAAAGAGTGCGATGCGGAAGAAGGTTCGCCCGCGTAATCGCACGGAATCGATCGCGAGTGCTCCGACGATCGCCAGTAGCAGCATGACCGGCACCTGGATGACGAAGAATTTCAGGATGTGACCCACGCCGGTCCAGAACTGGCTGTCATGCAGGACGGCGACGTAGTTGCCCAGTCCTACGAAGGTGTTGCCGCCGATGAGTCGGTTCTGGAAGAAGGTCAGGTAGATCGAGTATCCGATTGGCGCGAGTAGCACTAAGGCGAAGACAAGCACGAACGGGGTGACGAACATCCACGCGGGACTCCCGCGCCAGCCGCGTCCGGGTGCGCAGCTCCGGGTGGGGACGAGCGCTGATGTCATCGCAGAATGCCTCGGAGCCTCGCTGGTGACTCCCGGTGGGCTGGGTGTTTGGGAGGTCGGCGATCAAGAGTGGTCTTACGTATCGGTACCCGCATCGTGTGACAGCAACGACAAAAATTCACAGTTGCCTTCTCCTCTCACAAATGGCAACGTCACCATCTGTGACCGGTACCATATATGGTGACGTCATCATTTGGCTAGAGGAAGTGGAAATGCCTGAGAAGAAGTTGCAGTCCCTACGTCGCGGACCCTCGATGTCGCAGGTCGCGAAGGCTGCGGGGGTGTCGATGCAGACCGTTTCCCGGGTCTCTAACGGCTCGTCGAACGTTCGTCCGGCCACCAGGGATCGGGTGCTCGCCGCTATGGGAGAGCTCGGTTACCGTCCTAACCGGGCGGCCCGGGCGCTGCGGTCGGGCAGGTTCAACACCGTGGGTGTCATCGTGTTCACGTTGTCCTCCTACGGCAACATGCGCACCATCGAGGCGATCAGCGTGGCCGCGGGATACGCCGGACACACGGTCACCTTGCTGTCCGTCGGGCATCGTACGAGCGAAGACGTCACCAGCGCGTTCACCCGTTTACAAGAACAAGCCGTCGATGGCGTGATCATCATTTTCGAGTCGCACATCCTGGACCGCGACGGCATCGACCTGCCCGACGGGCTGCCCGTGGTCATCATCGATTCCACCGATCAGAACCCGCGTTTTGACCGAGTGGACACTGATCAGGCACAAGGCGCGCGCCAGGCAACCACACATCTGCTCGGACTGGGACACCACACGGTGTGGCATCTACGTGGCCCCCGTGATTCATTCTCTGCGACGCGCCGGGAGGCTTCATGGCGGGCGACCCTGCAGGACGCAGGCCGACCGGTTCCAGACGTGATCGACGGCGACTGGACGACGCACTCCGGCCATGCAGCGGGACAATGGATTGCCCAACGTGATGACATCACAGCGGTTTTCGCAAGTAATGACCAGATGGCGCTGGGGCTACTCCGGGCCTGCCACGAGCATGGCCGTGCTATCCCCGAGACCCTCAGCGTAGTGGGCTTTGATGATATGCCTGAAGCGGATTCGTTCTGGCCGCCGCTGACGACGGTGCGGCAGCACTTCGACGAAGTTGGTCGTACAGCCATGCGCCTGCTGCTGGATCAGTTCGAGAATGGCTGTCCGTCAACTACTCCGGTGATAGTCCCGACCGAGTTGATGGTTCGTCGCACGACGGCGCGCTGGAGCAAGACTGCGGATTGACGCGTCGGCGGCTCCTGAAACTCCGCCCGGAGACCAGTCTCGGGATCGATCGGGTGGGCTATTTTTCACCAAGAACAAGACGACTAAAAGGACATTGATTTCCCATGGCGACAATCGGATACGACAAGGCCACCCGGCTTTACTCGGGATCGGACACCCCTGCTGTCGATGCACTCGATCTGACCATCGAAGACGGCGAGTTTCTTGTCCTTGTCGGCCCATCGGGCTGCGGTAAGTCGACGTCACTGCGAATGCTGGCCGGACTCGAAGAAGTATCCAGTGGCCGAATCACCATTGGTGGCCGCGATATTACGAATGTTCCCCCGAAAGACCGTGATATCGCGATGGTCTTTCAAAACTATGCGCTGTATCCACACATGACCGTCGCGGCAAACATGGGATTTTCCCTCAAACTCGGACACGTGCCGAAGGATGAGATCCGCAGGCGCGTCGAGGAAGCTGCCGCGATACTCGACCTCACCGAGCTACTTGACCGTAAACCCAAGGCACTGTCGGGTGGTCAGCGTCAGCGCGTAGCGATGGGCCGGGCGATCGTTCGGCAGCCGCAAGTCTTTTTGATGGATGAGCCGCTGTCTAATCTCGATGCCAAACTCCGTGTGCAGACCCGCATGCAGATCGCACAATTACAGCGTCGACTCGGGACGACAACCGTATACGTCACTCACGATCAGGTCGAGGCGATGACCATGGGTGACCGTGTTGCCGTCCTCAAAAGCGGCGTCTTGCAACAGTGCGCCGCGCCGCGCGAGCTCTACCGGCGCCCGGTCAACGTCTTTGTCGCAGGGTTCATCGGCTCGCCGGCAATGAATTTGCTGACCGTTCCGGTGACCGATGGAGGCGTCGTACTCGGTGAACAACTTGTGCCGATCCCGCGACATAGTTTGTCCCGAGCCGGTACGTCCGCGATTCTCGGCGTCCGCCCTGAACACTTCCGCATAGTGAGCTATGACGGGTTCGAGATCGTCGTCGATGTCGTCGAGGAACTGGGCGCCGATGCCTACGTGTTCGGGCGCGCCACGCTGACGAGCAGACCCACACAGATTGTCATACGCGCGGACTGGCGTACCCCGCCCCGCAAGGGAGACACCATCTACGTGCAAGCCGATCCTGAACACGCACATTTATTTTCCATAGATAGTGGCGAACGCCTGTCGGACTGACGAGAAAAGCTACGCCAGATACCGTCCCCGGTGGGTGATGGCGGAGATCAGCGGCACGCCCGGCCGGTAGGCGAGGTGGATGTATGACGGTGCGTCGAGGTGGAGGAAGTCGGCGCGCTTACCTGGCGCGATGACGCCAATATCGGTGCGGCGCAGCGCCTTAGCTCCACCTGCGGTGGCTGACCACAGCGCTTGTGCCGGAGTGAGATGCATATCGCGTACGGCGAGCGCAATGCAGAACGGCATATTCGAGGTGTAGGAACTGCCCGGATTGCAGTCGGTGGCCAGTGCGACGGTCACCCCTGCGTCGATGAATCTGCGTCCGTCCGGCCATTGGGCGCGGGTGGAGAATTCCGCCCCCGGTAGCAGCGTGGCGACGGTGGTGCCGGCGGTGCCAGCCAGCGCGTCGAGGTCGTCGTCGGTCACATAGGTGCAGTGGTCCACAGACGCGGCGCCCATCTCGACGGCGAGCGCAATACCGCCGCCGTAGCCGAGTTGACCGGCATGCAGCCGGGGGAGTAGCCCGTGATCGATACCTGCCGACAGAATCCGTCGCGCCTCATCGACATCGAAGGCGCCTCGATCGCAGAAGACATCGACCCAGCGGGCATGTGGAGCGCAGGCCGCCATCATGTCGCCAGCCACCAGATCAACGTAATCGTCTCGGCGGGACCGATATTCTGGGGCAACAACATGGGCGCCGAGAAAGGTGCGTTCGTCGGTCACGGCGGCGGCAACAGTCAGCGAACGCCGCTCGTCGGCAACGCTGAGCCCATAACCGCTTTTGGTTTCGAATGTGGTCACGCCGCCCGCCAGTAATTCGCCGGCCAGGCGGGCTAGGTTACGGCCGAGTTCGTCATCGGTGGCGGCCCGGGTAGCGTTGACAGTGGTGGCGATACCGCCGCCATCGTAGGGGTGCCCACTCATCCGTGCCTCGAATTCGTAGGCGCGGTCACCGGCGAACACGAGATGGGCATGGCTATCGACAAATCCAGGTATTACCGTCCGGCCCGCACAATCGATGCGTTCATCGGAATCGGGCACCGCGTCGGCTCGGCCCACCCACACGATGGTGTCGTCGTGGACGACGAGTGCGCCGTCATCGATGATCCCGAGTACCGAGCCGTCGCCGAGCGCGCGATCATTGGTGACGAGCTGACCGATGTTGGTGTAGCTGACGCTCATCGGGCGACTCCAGCACAGGTGAGAACAGTGGTAACGCTACGCACCTGTTATCACCGCACCCATTCGATCATCACCTGTGCCAACGCCTGCGTGCCGATCTCGCAATCGCGCAACTCCGCATACTCCTGTGGTGAATGTGAAATCCCGGTCGGGTTACGGACGAACAGCATGGCGGTCGGTAGGACCGCCGATAAAATTCCGGCGTCGTGGCCCGCTGCGGTGGGGAGCACGGGAATGTCGCCGAGCGTGCTCAACGCACCCGCGACCCGCGCCCGGGTATCGGCGGGAAAATCAACGATCGGCGTAATCGATTCGGCTGCAACATCAAGCGCGACCCGCCCACCCTCGGCGAAGGTGCCTGCTTCGGCGCGGATTGCCTCGACGAGCGCGCGCAGCGTGGCCTCATCCTTGGCGCGAGCATCCAGCCAGGCATCCACGACTGACGGAATTGCGTTCGCGCCGTTGGGGGTGACACGCAATTTACCGAAGGTTGCCACGGCGTCGTGGGTGGTGGCGGCGGTGCGGGCGGCGTGCACCGTGGAGGCAAACGGCAGCATCGGATCACGACGATCCACCAGACGCGTGGCCCCGGCATGATTGGCCTCGCCACGAAAAGTGAAACGCCACCGACCATGTGGCCAGATCGCCGACGCCACGGCAATGGGTTTGTCCACCAGATCGAGTGCGCGGCCCTGCTCGACATGTAATTCGACGTACACGCCGACTCGATCACCCAACGTGTCATCGGTACCAACATGTTCGGGGTTGCGGCCAGCGCTACGCAGCGCCTCGGCGAGGCTGATGCCGTCGGCGTCGGTGAGCGCGAGCGCACGATCGGCGGATAGAGCGCCGGTGGATAACTGCGAACCGACGCACGCGACGCCGAACCTGGCGCCCTCCTCGTCGGAGAACGCCACCACCGCGATCGGGATACGCGGGCTGATCCCTTGTGCACGAATAATATCGACCGCGATAAAGGCCGACACGATACCCAGCGGACCGTCGAACGCCCCGCCGTCGGGCACCGAATCCAGGTGCGAGCCGGTAACGAAGGCGCCGGTGGGATCACCGACCCACCCATCGGGCAGCCACCACGCCCACAGGTTTGCGTTACGGTCCTCTTCGACGGCCATGCCGCGCTGCTCGGCGCAGTCCACAAACCACTCGCGCAGCGTGAGATCGGCGTTGTTCCAGGCGAATCGGCGATATCCGCCGGATATGCGATCCCGTCCGACATCCTGGATGGAATTCCACAGGGATAGGAAACCCGATGTGGCGTTCACTGGCGGGTCTCCCGCATCGGGATACGTACACCGCGTTCCGCTGCGACGGCGGTGGCATGCTCATACCCGGCGTCGGCGTGGCGGATCACACCCATACCGGGGTCGTTGACGAGCACGCGGGCAAGCTTTTCCGCGGCCAGTGCGCTGCCGTCGGCCACACACACCTGCCCGGCGTGAATGGATCGGCCGATACCCACCCCGCCGCCGTGGTGAATCGACACCCATGAGGCGCCCGAGGAGGTATTGACCAGCGCGTTGAGTAGCGGCCAGTCCGCGATCGCGTCGGAGCCGTCGATCATGGATTCGGTCTCGCGATAGGGGGAGGCCACCGATCCGCTATCGAGATGATCGCGGCCGATGACGATAGGCGCCGAAAGTTCCCCGCTGGCCACCATCTCATTGAATTTGATTCCGGCCCTATGCCGTTCGCCGTAGCCGAGCCAGCAGATGCGCGCAGGTAACCCCTCGAAGGCGACCTTTTCTCCGGCCATGGTGATCCAGCGGCGCAGATGGTCGTTGTCGGGGAACAGTTCGAGGATCGCCCGATCGGTGGCTTCGATGTCTTTGGGATCGCCCGATAACGCCACCCAGCGGAAGGGGCCGAGTCCCTCTTCAAACTGGGGTCGGATATAGGCGGGCACGAATCCAGGAAATTCAAACGCACGGTCGTAGCCCGCTTTGCGCGCTTCATCGCGGATGGAGTTGCCGTAATCGAAGACCTCGGCACCTTTGTCCTTGAATCCGACCATCGCGGCAACATGCTTGGCCATCGACGCCTGCGCCTGCTCGGTGAAATAGACGGCATCCTTCTCGGCCATCTTCTTCATATCCTCGAAGGCGATACCCGACGGCAGATACGACAGTGGATCGTGCGCGGAGGTTTGGTCGGTCACGATATCGATCGGCGCATCACGCTGCAGCAGTTCGGGAAATACGTCGGCAGCATTGCCGACGAGTCCGATCGAGAGCGGTGTGCGGGTATCGCGTGCTTCGATGGCCAGCCGTAGCGCGTCATCGATGGTGGCGGCCTTGGTGTCGAGATAGTGGTGATCGATACGGCGGTCGATGCGGCTTTCGTCGCAGTCGACGCAGATCGCCACGCCCTCATTCATTGTCACCGCCAGCGGCTGTGCCCCGCCCATGCCGCCGACACCCGCGGTGAGTGTGATGGTGCCGGCAAGCGACCCGCCGAATCGCTTCTTGGCGATGGCACCGAAGGTTTCGAATGTGCCCTGCAGGATGCCCTGGGTGCCGATGTAGATCCATGATCCCGCAGTCATCTGACCGTACATGATCAAACCGGCTGCTTCGAGCTCGCGGAATTTCTCCCAATTCGCCCAGTCACCAACGAGATTCGAATTCGCGATCAGCACCCGTGGTGACCACACGTGTGTCTTGAACACGCCGACGGGTTTACCCGATTGCACCAGCAGCGTCTCGTCGTCCTCAAGTTCACGCAGCGTCGCGACGATCGCGTCGAATGCCTGCCAGCTACGCGCCGCGCGGCCGGTTCCGCCGTAGACGACGAGATCTTCGGGGTGTTCGGCGACCTCGGGGTCGAGGTTATTCATCAACATGCGCAGCGCGGCTTCTTGCTGCCAGCCCTTACAGCTCAGGGAGGTGCCGCGCGGTGCGCGAACGGTGCGTGAGGAGTTCGACGTCATGGAGGTGGGCTTTCTCGTTGGTGGGCGCTCGTGTGGGGGTGTCTGGGGTGCTGACTTCATAAGACCGCACCTTGAGCGCTTGTTCGACCCCAGAATCCGGACTAGTGTCTCGTATCCGAGACAACTATCACTCGGAATGCAACACACCCGGAATACGGCCCGATGGGAGGCAGTGATGTCGAGTACGTCGCCGGCCGTCGGCCGATCGCTGGATGTGTTGTTGTATCTGGCTCGTAGATCGGGGCCGGTACCCGGTGCGTCGATCGCCCGCGATCTGGGGCTACCGAGATCCTCGCTGTATCACCTGCTCGAAGTGCTCATTGACCGCGGATTCGTCGCGCATCTCCCGGAGCAGCGGGCGTATTCGCTGGGCGTCGTGGCCTTCGAGGTGGGTTCGGCATACCTGCGCCATGAAGCGCTGGAGATCCGCGCCCGGCCGATCCTCACCCGGCTGGTCGCTGCGGTGGGTGAGACGGCGCATCTGGGGATTCTGCATGGTCGCGAATCGCTGTACCTACTCAAGGAACAACCGGCGATCTCCCGGGTGCCGGTCACATTGGTGACCGATGTCGGAGTGCGACTGCCCGCGCATCTGACGGCCAACGGGCGATCACTACTCGCGCATCTGCCGCCGGCGCAGCTTCGGGCGTTGTTTCCAGGTCCGGAAGCGTTCGTTGATCGCACCGGTGTCGGGCCGCGATCATTACCGGAACTGCGCCGATTACTCTCGGTGGAGCGGCGGCAGGGTTTCGCCGAAGAAGACGGGTTCGTGACACCGGGCCTGCAGTCGGTGTCGGCCTGCGCGTTTGATCATCTCGGGCGGCCGAGTGCCGCATTCAGCGTGACCCGACGCTACGATCGATCGACCATCGCGGTGGAAGATCTGGTGGTCGCCGTGCGTGCTGCGGCTGCGCAGTTGACGAGCGCACTCGCCGGTCACGCACCCGACGGCTGGTTTGCTGCACCTGGTGGGTGAGCCGACGCCGCGTTCGTGTTTCTGTCATCCTCGTTCGAGACCCCCCGTCCAGTATTGATGCCGTCCCGTATTACAGACTTGGAGTGTCCTTCTGTGACCAGCACCTCACCTTCGCGCGCAGAAATCGCCGGCCCGGTCGTCGTCGGAATCGGTCCGGTCAGCTTTGCCGACGTTGTGGCGGTGGCGCGTCGGGGCGCACCCGTCGAACTGTCGGCGCAGGCACTTGCCGCGATCGCGGAGAGCCGCAGCCGGATTGAAGAACTCGCGAATGACCCCACGCCGGTGTACGGCGTGTCCACCGGTTTCGGTGCGCTGGCCACCCGGCACATTCCGCCGGAGTTGCGTACCCAACTGCAGCGAAGCCTGATTCGTTCGCATGCCGCGGGCACCGGAGCGGAAGTGGAACGCGAGGTGATCCGCGCGCTGATGCTGCTGCGGTTATCGACGTTGGCCACCGGACGTACCGGTGTGCGCGCTGAAGTCGCCCAGGCGTACGCCGCGCTGCTATCGGCCGGCCTCACGCCGGTCGTCTACGAATACGGCAGCCTCGGATGTTCCGGCGATCTCGCGCCCCTGGCGCATGTGGCGCTCGCCGTGATCGGTGAAGGTTATGTCCGCACCGCCGATGGCACGTTACGGGAATCGAGTGTCGCACTGGCCGATCACGGTCTCGCGCCGATCACCCTCGCGGAGAAGGAAGGGCTCGCACTCATCAATGGCACCGACGGAATGTTGGGCATGTTGGTGCTCGCGATACACGATCTGCGTCAGCTCCTGGCGATCGCCGACATTTCAGCCGCGATGAGTGTGGAAGGGCAGCTCGGCACCGACAGGGTCTTCGCGGACGATCTGCAAGCGTTACGCCCGCACCCAGGACAAGCGCGTGCCGCCGCCAATATGCGGCGAATTCTTGCCGATTCCCCGATAGTGGCCAGCCATCGCGGTCCCGACTGCAACAAGGTGCAGGACGCCTACTCGCTGCGCTGCGCACCTCAGGTCGCGGGCGCCGCACGCGACACCGTCGAATACGCGAGTGTCGTTGCCGAACGCGAACTCAACAGTGCGGTAGACAATCCCGTCGTCACGGTTGACGGCCGGGTGGAATCCAACGGCAACTTCCACGGCGCGCCGGTGGCCTACGTCCTCGACTTCCTGGCCATCGTGGCCGCCGATGTCGCCAGCATCAGTGAGCGGCGCACCGACCGTTTTCTCGATGTGGCCCGCAATCACGGGTTGCATGCGTTTCTGGCCGATGATCCGGGCGTTGACAGCGGCCACATGATCGCTCAGTACACCCAGGCCGCGATCGTGTCGGAACTCAAACGACTCGCCGCACCTGCCAGCGTCGATTCAATACCGTCGTCGGCGATGCAAGAAGATCATGTATCGATGGGATGGTCGGCGGGGCGCAAGCTGCGCCGGTCCGTGGACGGACTGACCAGGGTGCTCGCCATCGAAATTCTCACCGCCGCACGCGGTATCGAGATGCGTGGCCCGCTTGAGCCGGGACCGGCCAGCGCAGCGGTGATCGCCACGATCCGCGATGAGGTACCCGGCCCGGGAGTCGACCGATATCTGGCACCGGAGATCGCGTCAGTGATCGATGCGATCACCTCTGGTGCGATCCTGCGTGCCGTTGAAGAGGTGACTGGACCGCTCGACTGATCTGGGTAGGCGGGCCCGCGTCGTGGTTGTCAGCGTGGCGGTGCGGGCCAATACTGTTTGCGTAGTTCGCCTTTGACGAGTTTCCCGGTGGGTGTACGAGGGAGATCGTCGACGAAGTCGATGGAGCGGGGCAACTTGTACGCCGCCAACTGTGCGGCGGTGTAGGCGAGTAGTTCGGCGGCGAGTTCATCCGATGGCTGATACAGCGGATCGAGTTGCACGCAGGCCTTGGCTACCTCGCCGAGGTCGGTGTCGGGCACGCCGATCACGGCGACGTCGATGACCGCGGGATGCCCCACGAGTACGTTTTCAGCCTCCTGTGGGTAGATATTCACCCCGCCCGAGATGATCATGAACGCCTTGCGGTCGGTGAGGTAGAGGAACCCCTCGTCGTCGACGTACCCCATGTCGCCGGTGGTTGACCAGGTGGGGTGTGTCGGGTGATACGCCGCCGCAGTTTTCGCGGGATCGTTGTGGTATTCGAATGGTGCTACGTCGCGTTCGAAATACACCAGACCGACATCTCCGGTGGGTAATTCGGCGCCTGCGTCATCGCAGATATGGATGACACCGATGCCGGCGCGGCCCACCGAACCAGGACGGGCGAGCGCATCTGCCGAATCGATGAATGTCACGCCGGCCGATTCGGTCGATGAGTAGTACTCGTAGATGACCGGTCCCCACCATTGGATCATCGCTTGTTTGACGTCGGCAGGGCAGGGGGCTGCGGCGTGGATGGCGACTTGCAGACTGCTTACGTCGAATTTATCCCGGATTTCCGGCGGTAGCTTGAGCATCCGGATAAACATCGTGGGTACCCATTGGCTGTGCGTCACCCGGTACTCTTCGATGAGGCGTAGTGCGGCTTCCGGGTCGAAGCGATCGGCGAACACGACCGTCCCGCCGACGGAGTTCGTGACTCCGCTAAAGCGCAGCGGCGCTGCGTGATAGAGGGGAGCGGGAGATAGATAGACGGTGTCGGCGTCGAATCCGTACATTGGCGCAAAGATTGAGGTGTACGTATCGGGGACCTCGTCGACCTGGCCTTCGGGTAGCTGCGTGCGAATGCCCTTCGGCCGCCCGGTGGTCCCCGACGAATACAGCATGTCCGTACCCCGTGGTTGGTCTGCGAGTGGTATCGCCGAAGCCCCATCGAGGATCTGCGTGTAGTCATCGAAACCGGGAATATCACCGCCCCAAGCGATCCGATGCCCAGGACGAGCCAGGGCGGGAATATCGCCGGCAGCTGCGACCGCCGCAATCGATGCCGCGCTCGCGCACAATACCTGCGAATCATTATCGGATAGAATGTAATTGGTTTCAGACGCAGTCAGGTGATGGTTGATCGCGGTAATGTAAAGGCCGCTGCGCAGCGCGGCCCAATACACTTCGAATATGTGCAGATCATTGGGTGAGACGATGGAGATCGTATCGCCTCGCCGGAGTCCGAGGGAGGCGAAATAATTGGCCAGCCGCGTGGAGTTCTCATCGAGTTGCCGATAGGTGAGCAATTCGCCGGTTGCCGCGCGTATCACCGCGGGCTTGTCCGGTGTCGTTGCGGCGATGACTCCTGGGAACACAGGCCCTCCTCGGCACGGTGACGCTTTTGTCCCGATGTTATCTCTACCGAGTGCCGGACGCTCAGGAATCGGCGCAAGCAGCGTCATCGTCCATCGCGGACTCCACGCCCACGGCGCGTATCGCTATCGGTGGTGGTTGTCGTGTTTCCCGTCGTGGCGGAGAGTGTTTCGGTATTCCTCAGGAAATCCCGGTCTGCTCCCCTGTGACGAGACGTCCGGGGATAGCGTCGATCAGCGTTTGGGTATAGGGATCCTGCGGTGATCGCAGGACAGCCTCAACGGTTCCGGACTCCACCACCGTGCCGCGCCGCATGACGCTGACCGTATCTGCGATCAGCTCGACGACGCCGAGGTCGTGGGTGATGAACAGGTAGGTCAGGCCGTGTTCGGCCTGAAGATCGACGAGCAACTGCAAGACCTGTGCCTGCACCGAAACATCCAGTGCGGACACCGCTTCATCGAGAACGACCAACCGTGGGCGTATCGCCAGTGCCCGCGCGATCGCCACCCGCTGGGCTTGACCACCGGATAGCTCGTTGGGTCGACGGTCGAGATAGCTTTCGTCCAACGCTACATCGTTGAGCAATGAGATCACTTGGTCGCGCAACTGTGCGCGGGTGTGCGTCGTCTTGTGGATATGCAACGGTTCAGCGATAAGTCGCGCGACGGTGAACCGCGGATCCAAGGATGCGAACGGATTCTGATACACGAATTGCACATGCCGCCGAAACTCGCGGCGCGGCTCACGCCCGAGATGCGTCGTGTCGGTTCCATCGAAATATATTGAGCCACCGTCGGGTTCGGTGAGACCAAGGGCAAGTCGGACGATAGTGGATTTACCCGCGCCGGACTCGCCGACGATCGCATGTGTTGTGCCCGTCGGCACGGTGAAGGAAGCTTCATCGACGGCCCGGAACGTGGATTTGTCCGCGCGCCGTTGCCCGATCCGGTAGTGCTTGCTCACTGAATCGACAACGAGTAAGTCTGTGGCTGTGTCGGATCGGGGAGCGGTCGAGGTTGGGTGGACTGACGCGTTGGGCTGGCGCGGCAATAGCCGGCCGGTGCGCGATCCCGGTGCTGCGGCGATGAGGGCTCGCGTATAGGGGTGGATTGCCGCGGATAACAGATCATCGGGACGGCCCTGTTCGACGATCTGACCTCGCTGCATGACGACCAAGCGATCGGCACGTTCGAGTGCGACACCTAGGTCATGTGTCACGAGCAACACCCCGAGGTCGAATTCACGGCGTAGTCCGTCGAGATGATCGAGGATGACCTTTTGTACCGTGACATCCAGCGCGCTCGTCGGCTCATCGGCGATCAACAACTTCGGGTCGCTGGCCAGTGCGATGGCGATCAGGGCCCGCTGACGCATTCCGCCCGACAATTCGTGCGGATACTGCGCATAGACTCGTTCAGCATCGGCTAGACCCGCGGTACGCAGCTTGCCCAGTGCCAGCTCTTTAACCTCGGTCCCGCTGATCTTGCGGCTGTGTAACCGGATCGCATCCACCACCTGGCGGCCGATGCGTTTCACCGGATTGAGGGAGGTGCCCGGATCCTGCGGGACGAAACCAACGAGTGGTCCGCGTACGCGGGCGAACTGCTTTTCCTTCCAGTGCGTCACATCGGAGTGGCCGAGTGAGATCTTTCCGCCGGTAAGCGTGGCAGATTGGGGGAGTAATCCGAGTACGGCGCGTATCACGGTGGTCTTACCCGAACCGGATTCGCCTACCAGTGCCACTAATTCGCCCGGATGCACCTGGAGGCTGAGTTGGTCGACGGCCGGTGCCCCCTCGCCGTACTGGACGCCGAGGGAGTCAACGGTCAGCAGTACCGGAGTTGCTTCTTCGGTCGGAGCGGGCTCGGACGCAATACTCGCCGTCGTCATCGGTTGGAATCTTTCAATGAGGTGCTGATGCGGTTCGTCGCGATCACCACTACCGCGATGACCGCACCCGGGATGATCGCCAGCCACGGATAGGTGGCGAGGAAGTTACGTCCTTCGGACACTTCGAGACCCCATTCCGGTGTCGGCGGCGGCGCCCCGTAACCGAGGAACCCGAGTCCGGCGATGGCCAGCACCGCGGTACCGAATTCAAGTGCCGCCAGCGAGGCCAACGATGAGATTGAATTGGGTAGGACATGCAGGAACAGGATGCGCGGCCAGCGGGCCCCGAGTCCCCGGGTCGCCTCGGTGTACTGACTGCCCACCACCCTGATGACCTCGGCCCGCATCACTCGGGCGAAGGAGGCGATTGCGGCGATACCGACCGCCAGTGCGACATTCATCGTGCCGTAGCCAAGGGCAACGACGATCGTCATGCACAGCAGTAGGCTCGGCACCGAAAGCAGCACGTCGATCACGCGCATCACCACGGCATCCACCCCGCGGCCTATATAACCGCTGACCAGCCCGATGACACCGCCCCCGACAAATGCGATGAGAACCGCATACACGGTGGCCTGCAAAGTATTGCGGGCACCGTAGACGATCCGGGCGAACATGTCGCGGCCCAACTGATCGGTGCCGAACAAGTGCGTCCAGCTCGGCGGCAGAAATGCATCGCCCGGGTTGCTGCCCAGCGGGTCGCTACTGGTGAATACATGTGGGGCGATCGCCGCAGCGACAGCCACCAGCACCACGAACCAGGCCAGCGGCAGAGTCGGGGAATGCACCAGCGTGTGTACCGCCCGGACCGCCAGTGGTCGCCGCCGGAACTTCTTGCCGGTATCGAACTCGAAGGCTGCAGTCGTCATGAGGGCACCTACCGGACTTTCAGTCGTGGATCGAGAAGCGGGTAGAGAAGATCGACGATGAGATTGATCAGGGCGAATATCAGTGCCGTGGTGACGACAATTCCCTGAATCACGGTGATGTCGCGGGTGCCGACCGAGAGTTGGGTGAGGCGGCCCATCCCGGATCGGGAGAACACCGTCTCAACGATGACGGCACCGGCGAGCAGGTTGCCCATGATCACTCCGGCAATGGTCAGCGCAGGCAAGCTCGCATTACGAAAGACCTCGCGGGTCAGCACCCACGAGCGTGTCCCGCCTTTAGCGATCGCCGTTGTCACGTAGGGCGACTCGAGTTCACGCAGAAAACTGTTAAGCAGTAGCTGCGCGATCGGCCCCGAGACCGGAATGGCCAACGTCACCACCGGCAGCACCAACGTATGCCAACCTTGGTCGCCGATGGGTGGAAACCAATGGGCCTTGAATGCGAAGATCTGGATAGCCACCAGCCCCACGAAGAACACCGGGATGGAGACCGCCGCGACGGGAACGCTCTGCAATAGCGTGCGCAGCCAACGGAATTGAGTGTGCGCCGCGGTGAAGGCGATCGTGAAGGCGATTGCCGTCGCCAGCACCCCGGCGAGCAGGGTCAGCACCAGGGTGGAACCGATCACGTCACCGATCGCATCCCACACCTGCTTGCCCGACTGAACCGAACTGCCGAGGTCGCCGTGTAGCGCCGCCCACAGCCGCGTGAGATATTGCACCACCGGCGGTTTATCAAATCCGTAATGAGCTGCGATCGCTGCTTTCGCCTGCGCCGTTTCAGCGTTTTGCTCGGTGGGATTGAACAGCATGTCGATGGCATTGCCGGGGAGCAGGTATAACAAGATGAACGAGAGGGTGTAGGCCGCCCATATGACGAACACCGCTCGGCCTACCTTCGCCAGCACATAGCGAGTCATGACGAATTCCTCTCGCTTTCAATTTCTACTTGTCGAGCCAGACGTTGTAGTAGTACGTGCGCGCGAGTGCGCCGAAGGCGAGACCGTGCACCTTGGGGCTCGTCGCGTAGACCTGGGCGGCCTCGTAGAACGGGTTGTACAGGAAATACTTCTCCAAGATCAGATCCTGGGCTTCCTTTGCTGCGGCATTGCGCGTGGCGCTTTCCAACGTCGAGTCAACTTTGGTCAGTGCCGGGTCCAAGACTCCTACCGCCGGGTCGTTCGTCGTCAGGTGCGCACCATTTCCTGCGCCGGTGGAGAATGATTGGCCCAGAACGGAAGGATCTTGACGACTGGTGTTGAAGAGCACTCCGTTGTACAGAGTCGGAAGCTGAGACCACTGGGCCGAAATCTCGGACGACGAAATATTCGTCAGCGCGACATCGATGCCGATCTTCTTGAGCTCGGCCTGGAAAAGTTGGGCCGCTGGAACATTCGGAGCGAGAAGATTGTTGGGTACCAGAAGTTTGATCGTCAGCTTCTTGCCGTCTTTGGTTCGGATGCCGTCGGGTCCGGGTTTCCAGCCAGCGGCATCGAGAACCTGTTTGGCCTTCTCCGGATCATATTTCAGCGCGGTCTGGCTATAGTCCGAATAACCAATAGTCTTGCTGCCCAGTACCGATGTTGCCGGCTTGTAGCTGTCGGTGAGTACCGATTTGGTGAGGTCGTCCCGGTTCCAGCCGATGATGAGTGCCTGGCGTAC